>DDIL01000180.1:10237-34441 GCA_002338515.1 Glaciecola sp. UBA1851
GTCATTACCGCGAACGCGGTAACCTCCCAAATTGTCAGAGAAAGCCAGAATATTATCCGGCTTTCGTTTGCTTTTACAGAGGATGAAGATACTCGCTTGCGCGAGCATGACGAAGGCGCTAACCGAACATTATTACGCGCAGACGCAATGCTGGTAGATTAAGCAACAAACTCAATCCCAGTCATTACCGCGAACGCGGTAACCTCCCAATTCAGCCGCGAAAGCCAGAATATTATCCGGCTTTCGTTTGCTTTTAGTCTATTTAAACTCTGTTGTTTAGTTTATTTCATTGAGTATGCGATTAAGTGTTTCACTCGGTCGCATCGCCTCTGCCGCTAACTTTCCATCGGCAAAATAATAACCATTAATGTCTACTGGTGCACCTTGCGCATTATTTAACTCAGATACAATAACACTTTCTTGGTTTTGCATTTTTTCGGCAATAGGTGCAAATTGTGTTTTCAACGTTTCATCATCACTTTGATGTGCTAATGCTTGTGCCCAATATAGTGCTAAATAGAAGTGTGAACCCCTATTATCTAATTCATTTACACGCCTAGATGGTGATTTGTTTTCTTGTAAAAACTTGGCGGTAGCGGCATCTAAAGAATCAGCTAATACTTTTGCTTTAGTGTTACTTAAACTCACACTCAAATGCTCTAGTGAGGCAGCTAACGCTAAAAATTCGCCTAATGAATCCCAACGTAAGTGGTTTTCTTTATTAAACTGTTGCACATGCTTGGGTGCTGAACCTCCCGCACCTGTTTCAAACAACCCACCGCCATTCATAAGCGGCACAATAGACAGCATTTTCGCACTAGTTCCTAATTCTAATATAGGGAATAGGTCAGTAAGGTAGTCTCTTAATACGTTACCCGTCACAGAAATAGTATCTTCCCCGTTTTTACAACGGTTAAGAGTATACTCAGTTGCTTTCACCGGGCTCATGATGTGAATTTCAAGTCCTGATGTATCATGATCAGCTAGATACATATGTACCTTTTTAATCATTTCAGCATCGTGCGAGCGATTCTCATCTAACCAAAAAATGGCGGGTGTTTGTGTGGCTTTAGCGCGTGTAACAGCCAATTTAACCCAGTCTTGTATAGGTAAATCTTTAGCTTGGCACATTCTGTAGATATCGCCTTCTTCTATATCGTGTGACAACAAGATCTCACCATTCTCAGATACTACTTGTATGGTTCCGGCTTCCTCTAAAATAAAGGTTTTATCATGTGAACCATACTCTTCTGCTTTTTGAGCCATTAGCCCAACATTGGGAACCGTCCCCATAGTGGTAGGGTCGAATGCGCCATGTACTTTACAAAACTCCACAACTGCATCAAATACGCCCGCATAGTTACGATCAGGTATCATAAATTTTGTATCTTTTTGTCTACCATCTGGGCCCCACATTTGACCTGATGCTCTTATTGCTGCTGGCATAGACGCATCTATGATGACGTCACTTGGTACATGTAAATTGGTAATCCCTTTGTCTGAATCTACCATAGCCATACTTGGTCGATTTCCATAAACCGCTTGAATATTGTTTTGAATTTCTGCTTTTTTATCAGCTGATAAATTGGCGATTTTAGAATAAACGTCACCCAAACCATTTTTAACATCCACACCAAGCTCCACAAAAGTGCTGGCATGCTTTTCAAATACGTCTTTATAAAACACTTCCACTGCATGACCAAACATTACAGGATCAGATACTTTCATCATGGTCGCTTTTAAGTGCAATGACAGCAACACATCTTCTTCTTTCGCTTTTTCAATCTCTTTTTCAAAAAACGCACGTAAAGCTTTTTTGCTCATAACTGACGCGTCTACTATCTCTTTATCTAATAACGCTAGTTTCTGTTTTAGCTTACTAACATCGCCATTGGCATTTACAAATTCAATATCCACGCTTTGATCACCATTTATGGTGACTGATTGTTCGCTTCCATAAAAGTCGCCGCTTTGCATATGTGCAACATTTGACTTGGAGTCTTTATTCCAAGCACCCATAGAGTGTGGATTGTTTTTAGCGTATTGCTTAACTGAACTTGGTGCGCGGCGATCAGAATTACCCTCTCGTAATACTGGATTAACGGCTGAACCGAGTACTTTTGCATAAGTGCTTTGTATGGTTTTTTCTTCTTCGGTTTGTGCCTTTTCAGGATAATTAGGTAGCGCATAGCCTTTTGCTTGTAGCTCTTTTATTGCGGCCTGTAACTGTGGAATAGAAGCACTTATATTAGGTAGCTTTATAATATTGGCTTCCGGGGTTTTTGCCATTTCACCTAATTCAGTTAGCGCATCACCAATTTGTTGATCTTCACTTAAATAATCAGGGAAATTTGCAATAATTCGGCCAGCTAATGATATGTCTCTTGTTTCAACATCGATACCCGATGACTTGGTAAAAGCCTGTACAATTGGCAAAAGCGAATAAGTCGCCAGTGCAGGGGCTTCATCGGTTAAAGTATAAATTATTTTTGATGTCTCAATAGTCATTTAAAATCCTAAAGCTTACTAAAAAAATGTGATTGCTCACGTCTGCTCTTATAAATTTAAGTCATGATCTTAAACCAAAAGTCTATATAAATACAGTCAGTTAACAAAATTGGTCTGACTTATTTTAGTAGTGATTAGACGTAAAAAAGATCGTTAGTTTTTTAGCATGTTCTGCCATTTTTTACATAAAATACAATCTCTCCTAAACCTTTCAAAAATGCAGTTTTCTTTATGAGTACAATACATTCGGTATTGGCATTATCAAACAAAGCGCCGTCTATAATAAGTTGATTGGCCATCGCTTTTTTTTCAAGTCTTGCGGCCCTTAATACCGTTTCTCCCCAAATATCTAATTGGTTATATTTTGGATTGAATTTTCCTAACCAAACATTGCCGTATGCGCCAGCTATTCTAGTTGGGTACATATTGGCTTGAGCAAGCAAGTTACAAGCTAGCATAGTCAAATCAGCAGTATTTAACTTATCTGAACAACCTAATTGCTTGGTTAACGATAAAGGTAAAGTCTTACTGCTATGCATTGCATCAACTACAGCAATATATTGGTCTCCATTAGTTTTAATTCTTACTCCGCCAACAGGTGCAATAAGTTCATCATAATAATTAAAAAGCTCAGATACAAAACAAAGCCCAGACACACTTTTCTGTGAATCACTTTTTATTAAATCAGAGGAATCAACTAAATCTAAAAAAATTACCCCCACTTGCTTATTTTCAATATTTAGCGACAGCGTATTAGTAGATTTAGCTGCGTGTAAACCTAGTTTTAAAGTATTAACACACCCATTATTGTCTAATTTATTTCGTTTATTGAAAACTCGCATAGAGCGATGTAACTCAAGCTTGGTGATTAAGTTAAATTTGCTCTTTGTGCTAACTAACATTTGGTTTAATGTATAGATATTGAAAAACCAATCTGTGTTTGAAAATAGAAAGGCTAGGGTGGCAATTACAAAAATAACGAATGGAAAAATTACATTAATGATCGGGAGTAATGCCAGTTCAGGATGAACATCTAACGTAATTGATGTAATAGACATGAGTGTCTCATCTAACCAAAAAAATATAGCCAAATGCAGTACAATAAAAATTATATTGTACAACCATTTTTGATTGCCTAAATATACACACCATAACCCCGCCGACACAGCTAATAACCAGTGCAAGTTTATTTGATATACCCAAATTTGTGTTGTAAAAACTACATAACTTGTAAAAGCACCTAGGGCCATCATTAAAAAGTGTGTTGAACGAGCATATAAAAACAAGGCAATACAGGCGCAGTACCAAACTAAATGAAGCACGCCGTTTAAGGAGTACCTAACCCAAACACTCTTAACTATAAAAGTACTAGAATACAGTTCGAAGATGAGAAAATGATGGATAATAAATAATAATGGCAAGCCTATTATTATTAAAACTGGAAGAAGGGAAGTATGATTTAGATTACTAAATTTTGTATTTTGAATGCAATATGTACTAAGTGCTACATACCAATTTGTTAGAAAACTCATGCTTCAATCCTTGATGCATAGGCCTTTAAATTAACATAAATATTTTTGAATAATATGAAAAATAAAGGCAGTAATAATTTACTGCCTATCTTGCTTGTTTATGATTCCTCAAGCAACTGATCAACAAGCCTAATCGCATCACCAATATAGTTTGCAGGTGACATCGCTTTTAATGATTCTTTTGCATTGCTAGGTAAATCTAGGCTATCTATAAATTCAGCCATCGCCTGCGCATTAACTTTTTTACCACGGGTTAAATCTTTCAGTTTTTCATATGGTTTTTCGATACCATATCGGCGCATAACCGTTTGAATAGGCTCGGCAAGTAGCTCCCAATTATTATCCAAATCTTGTAATAGTGCCGCTTCATTCACTTGAAGTTTGCTAATGCCTTTTAAGGTAGCTTGATAAGCAATAATGGCATAGCCAAAACCAACACCAAGATTACGCAATACAGTTGAATCAGTTAAATCTCGTTGCCAACGGCTAACCGGTAATTTACTAGCTAAATGTGAGAAAATTGCATTCGCTAGGCCTAAATTTCCTTCAGAGTTTTCGAAGTCAATAGGGTTAACTTTATGTGGCATAGTGGACGAACCAATTTCACCTGCAATCGTGCGCTGCTTAAAGTATCCTAGCGCAATGTAACCCCATACATCTCTATCAAAATCAATAATCACGGTATTGAATCTAGCTATGGCATCATACAATTCGGCAATATAATCATGAGGCTCTATTTGTGTGGTAAACGCGTTATGCGTCAGGCCTAATGAACTGACAAATTCAGTCGATACTGCATGCCAATCAACCTCTGGGTAAGCACTCAAATGCGCATTATAGTTACCCACTGCACCGTTCAATTTTCCTAAATATTCCACATTTTCAATATGCTTAACTTGTTGTTTAAGGCGCACAACAACATTAGCCATCTCTTTCCCCATTGTGGTAGGAGATGCCGGTTGTCCATGTGTTCTAGCCATCATTGGAATAGTTTTGTAGTCTTTTGCCAGCTTAGTTAACGAGGTAATTAATTCATTACAATATGGTAAAACAACATCTTGTACACCGCCTTTAAGCATTAGCGCGTGCGATAAGTTATTAATATCCTCTGACGTACAAGCAAAATGAATAAACTCATTTATTTTATTTAGCTCATCTAATTCGGCTACTTGTTCTTTTAAAAAGTATTCAACCGCCTTTACATCATGATTCGTTGTACTTTCAATTTCTTTAATTCTAGCGGCTTCGTTTTCAGAGAAGTTGTCAACAATCGAATTAAGCAAATTATTGGCTTTATCTGAAAATTTAGGTACTTCTGCTATTGCACTATTGTTTGCTAACGCCTGCAGCCATCTCACCTCAACTAACACGCGATATTTAATTAAACCATACTCACTAAAATAAGGACGTAGTGAAGCGCTTTTGCTGCCATAGCGGCCATCTACAGGAGATAAAGCATTAAGTGAAGTTAAAACCATCTATAAAACCTTTTAAAATTATTTTGCTGAAACTAACGGCTATATGTCAGTCCAATTATATTTGTACTTGAACGTATAATTTGTTGTTTGTTACTACTACATTTGTCGCAGAGCATTGCGACCATTTTGTAACACTGTTTTTCTATTAAACAGAATTTGACGACGCTTACCACCTAATTGACGCCACAATACAGCGCTTCTAATACCGGCTAATAACAGCGCTCGCACTTTCTTTTGGTTCGATTCGATAGAGAGGTAAGTAGGATTGCCAGCCACTTGTATTTTGGGTGCTAATGGGCTCACAACATCGGAATAGATGCTAGCCAAATTAGAAATAATTTGAGAATTTTCAAAATCAACATGGGCGAGTTGCCGCTGTACATGTGATACGCGGCTTGATAATTCATTAAGCGCTTTCGCATGCCTATTTAATTTGCGCTCTAAGCCTAACATAGCTGCAATATAACGCGTTATTTCTGCATCTTTCATGCGGTTGTCATTATCTAATTGAGCCACTAACGTTGTAAAACCTGTCTTGAGGTTTGGTAGCGAGCCATACACTTGTTGAGTAGTATCTGGCGATGTAACTAATATGCTCGACAGGCTTGCTTCTATCGCTTCTTTGTCTGCCTCTCCTGAACGTGCGATTGCTTTTACAAGTGCCGCGCTTTGACAAACACCTGCCAAGGCTAAATCTTGGTCATTATATCCATTACTCATGTTAGGCCTGTTTCAAAATTTGATTATGATGAACGTCATTCTTTATATATTGATCAATAATACCGCCGCCTAAACATACGTCGTTTTGATAAAACACAGCAGATTGGCCGGGGGTGACCGCTTTTTGAGGAGAATCAAAAACAATTTTAGCAGTCGACTCTGATAAAGGAATAAATTCGCACTCAATATCAGCTTGTCTATACCGTGTTTTAACAGTCATTCTTATATTTGTTTTCGGTATTGTTTTACTTACAAAATGTAGTTGTGAGGCAATTAATCCATTTGAAAAAAGAGCAGGGTGCTCACTTCCTTGCCCAACAATTAATACATTTCTAGCCACATCTTTTTCAACTACATACCATGGTTCATCGCCATGTTCCTTTTTACCGCCAATCAGCAAGCCTTTACGTTGGCCCAGTGTGTGATACATCAAACCTTGATGCTTACCAATCACCTCTCCCTCAGTGGTTTCAATTACGCCAGGTTTTGCTGGCAAATATTGAGAAAGAAAATCACTAAATTTGCGCTCTCCAATGAAACAGATGCCAGTGCTGTCTTTTTTATTGTATGTAAGTAAGCCATGTTCTTTAGCCAATTCTCTTACTTCAGGTTTGGGTAGATGACCCACAGGAAAAAGCGTTTTAGAAATATGATCGCTATTAAGTGTGTATAAAAAGTAGCTTTGGTCTTTATTGTCGTCTAACCCACGTACCAGTTGAAAAGTGCCATCATGCAACCGTCTTTGGCAATAATGGCCAGTTGCAATAAAGTCTGCGCCTAAGTCTTCAGCTGCAAACTCAAGAAAAGCTTTAAACTTGATCTCTTTGTTGCACATTATATCTGGATTGGGAGTACGACCGGCTTTGTATTCTTCTAAAAAGTACTCAAAAACCCTATCCCAATATTCTGCTGCAAAGTTTATTTTGTGAAGAAAAATGCCTAGTTTGTCAGCAACTGCTTGCGCGTCAGCTAAGTCTTCTGCCGCTGCACAATATTCGTCATTATCGTCTTCTTCCCAATTCTTCATAAATAAACCTTCAACTTGATATCCTTGTTGTTGTAATAACAACGCTGATACAGATGAATCTACACCGCCAGACATACCAACAATTACTTTGGTTTGTGACACAGGTTTATTTAAATAAGGATCGATTTTATTCATAAAGAAAGACGAATTTACTCTTTTTGTGATGTAAAAATAAGGATAATTATGCTTCTGCAGTCTGTACTTAAGTATTTAATCAGTCATTATTATGAACAGAAATTTATACATAGATTACCTAACGTTAAATTATCTAAACATCGCTTTTTGACTAATTAAATTTTGACTAACTGAAACCGGCGGAAGTATATCAAAAATTTATATAAAAATACTAAAAGGCTTAGATTCTTCAATTATAAATTAGGCAATACGTAGTTAATACCGTTAGATTCCGCTAATAATTTCCTGTGCTATTTATTAATCCACTCACAATTTCAGTCAATCTAAATTTCAGGGTATGACTTTTAAACTTGTAAGAAACTACCTGAATTAATGCCGTCAATTGTCCAATTACCGACTCTATATCTTATCAGTCGAAGTGTTGGGTGGCCTATGTGTGCGGTCATACGCCTAACTTGCCTGTTGCGGCCTTCTTTGATGGTAATATTTATCCAAGTCGTAGGTATATTCGCGCGTTCTCTAATAGGTATTTCCCTGTCCCAAACATTTGGTGCTTCCATAGTGAAAATTTTAGCTTGAGCGGTCATACCATCTTTAAGTTCAACTCCTGTGCGCAACTTCTGTAAGTTTTGCTCGTTTGGAACACCCTCCACTTGCGCCCAATAAGTTTTTGAAGTCAGCTTTTTAGGTTGTGTTAGTTGACTCGCTAATTTACCGTCATTCGTTAATACCAGCAGACCTTCGCTGTCATAATCTAATCTTCCAGCTGCATATACATTAGGAATATTAATAAAGTCTTTTAGCGTCGCTCTATTTTGCTCGTCTGTGAACTGTGACAATACATTGTGGGGTTTATTGAAAAGAATTATTTTTCTATCTATTGAGGGGGCTTTCTTTGCTACTTTTGAAGCGGTTTTAGGAGTAACAATAAATGTGCGGCTATTGTTAATCGGCTTCTTTTTATTAGACGCTTTTTGAGGGGCTCTTTCGGGCATGTTGCAATACCTTTAGCTGATATTTTTAACCGCTTTAACTACTATTACAGGTGCCACTAAATCCCAACAAATAAAACCTTTAAAAATAAAAAACTTTATGTTTCTTCAGTGGTCATAAAATATAGTCAATCAATATAACCACCGACATCATAAGATGCGGCGTTGTACTAAATGAGTACGGTAATAGCCCACTTTCATCTGAAACGATTAAGAAGGCGCTGAGGTACGTGATGCGTTTGCAACATTCAAATTGATATCTTAACCAACTAGCAAATTGTTACCTGGTTGGTTCTTCACCTTCAGCTAGACCAATGTTTTCAGCGTGTAATCCTTTTGGACCTTGCTGTACATCATAGGTAACTTGTTGTCCGGCTTTTAACGAACGATAACCGTCCATTTGAATTGTTGAATAATGAGCAAATATATCTTCGCCGCCATCTTCAGGTACAATAAAACCGAATCCTTTAGCGTTATTAAACCACTTGACTCTACCAACTGCCATTCTTTTAAATCCTATTCCTTGAAAAATTCAATATCGAACTCCATTATTCTTATAACTTGGGGTATCATGAACAATAGAACTCGCTGGGTGATATACGACAGGATTACCACTCTCCATAGAGTAGTTATTTTGAACGGATCTTGTCAAGTGAATAATCCAGCTAAATTAATTATTTAACCAATATTTGAACAAATTATTAAAATTTGTTGGTCTATGATTGGTTTTTATCGATATAAGAAATAATGAATAAAGAAATTTTAAATATTGAGTACGAAAGACAACTCGACGCTGTTAAACAAAAAACGCAGCCACCACCTATGTATAAAGTCATGTTAAACAACGATGACTATACACCCATGGATTTTGTTGTAGAGGTGCTAACCAAGTTCTTTTCTATGAATGCTGATAAGGCAAATCAAATCATGTTGACAGTACATTATCATGGAAAAGCTGTGTGTGGCATATATACTGCAGAGATAGCAGAAACTAAAGTTATGCAAGTCAACCAATACGCACGTAAACATCAGCATCCGCTCATGTGTACTATGGAACCAGCGCAATAGGGGTTAAAATGTTAAATAAAGATCTTGAACAAACGTTAAACGAAGCCTTCGTATTTGCGCGTCAGCAGCGTCATGAATTTATGACGGTTGAGCACCTACTGCTGATGCTTTGTGATAATCCAGCAGCAGGCGAAGCGCTCAAAGCTTGCGGCGCAAAAATAGATATTTTAAGACGCGAACTAACTGATTTTGTTAATGAAACTACACCACTTATAAGTGAAGATGAAACCAGTGATCGCGAGACTCAACCTACGTTAGGTTTTCAACGTGTGTTACAACGCGCTGTATTTCATGTGCAGTCTTCTGGAAAAGGTGAGGTTACAGGGGCTAACGTGTTAGTGGCTATCTTCTCTGAGCAAGAGTCTCAAGCTGTTTATATCCTCAAAAAAGCTGATGTTACAAGACTTGACGTTGTAAACTTTATTTCTCATGGCGTGAGCAAAAATGAGGAAGAAGATGCACCATCAGAGGACATATCTGAAGAAAGTAGCGAAAATGAAGAAAATCAATCTATGCTTTTCAAGTATGCAAGCAATCTAAATATTGCCGCTAAAGATGGCAAAATTGATCCGCTTATTGGTCGTGATTCAGAAGTTGAACGCAGTATTCAAATTTTATGTCGTCGTAGGAAAAACAATCCTTTATTAGTAGGTGAGGCTGGTGTAGGTAAAACAGCTATTGCGGAAGGCCTTGCATTTAGAATTGTAAATGATGATGTACCAGATGTAATCTCAGAAAGTACCATTTATTCTCTTGATTTAGGCGGCTTATTAGCGGGTACTAAATATAGAGGTGATTTTGAGAAGCGATTGAAGGGTATTTTGAAAGAGTTAAGCAGAGACAAAAACGCGATACTATTTATAGATGAAATTCATACTATTATTGGTGCGGGCGCGGCGTCTGGTGGCGTTATGGATGCTTCAAACTTACTCAAACCCAAACTTAGTAGCGGTGAACTACGCTGCATAGGCTCGACCACTTACCAAGAATACCAAGGTATTTTCGAAAAAGATCGGGCGTTAGCACGCCGCTTCCAGAAAATTGATGTGGTAGAGCCAAGTGTAAGCGATACAACAAAATTCTAATGGGCTTAAAGTCAAGATACGAAGAGCATCATAGCGTTAAATTCACTAACAAAGCATTACAAGCAGCTGCAGAATTGTCTGCAAAATATATAAATGAAAGACAGTTACCTGACAAAGCAATTGATGTGATTGATGAGGCAGGAGCAAGTCAGCGTTTGTTACCTGAGGGTAAGCGCAAGAAAACCATTAATGTGACAGATATTGAGCAAATTATTTCTAAAATTGCGCGCATTCCTGAAAAATCTGTATCAGCTTCTGACAAAGATGTACTTAAAAACCTAGGCCGAAATTTGAAAATGGTTGTTTTTGGCCAAGATGAAGCAATCGACAAAATGTCAGCTGCTATACAACTGTCGCGGTCTGGTCTAGGTAATGAAGCTAAGCCTATTGGTAATTTCTTGTTTGCTGGTCCAACTGGTGTAGGTAAAACAGAGGTTACTCAGCAATTAGCAAAAATTATGGGTGTTGAGCTCATCAGATTTGATATGTCTGAATACATGGAGCGACATGCGGTTAGCCGTCTAATTGGTGCGCCTCCTGGTTATGTTGGATATGATCAAGGCGGTTTACTGACCGATGCGGTTATTAAACACCCGTATTGTGTAGTATTGCTTGATGAGATGGAAAAAGCGCATAGCGATATTTATAATATTTTATTGCAAGTAATGGATCACGGTACACTAACTGATAACAATGGTCGTAAAGTAGATTTTAGAAATGTTGTGCTTGTTATGACAACTAATGCAGGTGTACAAGCCACTGTTCGCAAGTCTATGGGCTTTAAACAACAAGATCATAGCCATGATGCAATGTCTGAAATTCATAAAACCTTTACACCAGAATTTAGGAATAGACTAGACAGTATAGTGTGGTTTAATCATTTAGATGAAGAAGTGATATTACAAGTAGTTGATAAATTTATTATAGAGTTACAAGCTCAACTTGATAGTAAAGGTGTATCGCTTGAGGTATCTGCAAAGGCCAGAGAATATATGGCTGAAAAAGGTTATGATAAATCTATGGGTGCGCGACCAATGGCAAGGCTAATACAGGAAGAGTTAAAACGTGAGCTAGCGTCTGAGCTGTTATTTGGTAAGTTAGCTGCTGGTGGCGAAGTCAAAGTAGGTTTGAAAAACAAAAAGCTTACGTTTAACTATAAAACAATTGAGAGTGCGAAAAGCGAAGAAGCTTAAATATTCTTAAATTGTTACAGAAGTAAAGAACCAAGCTGTAGACATATGGCTTGGTTTTTTTAGATGGGATAAAAAAGAATAGGATTAACGCGCTCTATAAATAATACGACCTTTACTTAAGTCGTAAGGCGTCATTTCAACAGTTACTTTGTCACCAGTTAGTATACGTATATAATTTTTTCGCATTTTTCCAGAAATATGCGCAGTCACAACGTGACCGTTTTCTAACTCTACACGAAACATGGTGTTAGGTAGCGTATCTAACACTGTTCCTTCCATTTCAATACAATCTTCTTTTGCCATCTAAATAGGTAACCTCGGTTTAATCTTACTAATAATTTTTGTTAAGCCAAAAATTGACGCGCGAACTGTACGCGAAATCGATGAAATAGTAAAGTTTTTCCTTTCAGTTAGATGATTTTAATCCATTTTATTAACATGTAGCGCTATCAATAAACTAAGCTGATTGAGCATAATCTAATTAATGTATGGTGCGTGTTTATCTAATGCTTAAAAGTACTCGTGATAATAACTGTTTTGTTTGGCTTTACTGTCATTAAATGTGTTGTTTATTTGCGTATCATTCCTTCATTAAGTGACTTAAACTGCTATACTTCACGATTGCTAGTAATACAAACGATACGATGATATTTGCTTTATGTATTGTCCAACTAGCAATTTAATTATTCTGTGTGATCAGCAATCGGTGACAAAAATGTCGCTAATAATAAAAACAAAAGTGGTACACAAGCGCTATGAGTAAAATAGAAGATATTAAAAACAATGAGTCTAACAGTTGGGAGATGTATTGGTCAGGAGCTAATAAAGCCGGCGCATTTAGCGATGGTGGTGTAAATCATCCGAGTGTTGATGCTTTTTGGAATACCTTCTTTGCAGCAGAAAGTAATAAATCATCTGATAAGTTAAGTCTAATTGATATTGCAAGCGGCAATGGGGCGGTGGTTAACATTGCAAGCAAATGCTTCTCAGAATCTACTCTTAATATTACATCTTTAGATTTGTCGGAAGCGGCTATCAAGCAATTAATAGAAACTAATCCCAACGTTAAGGGTTTAGTATGTGATGCCACAAATATCCCGTTACCCAATCATTGCGCTAATATTGTAACAAGCCAATTTGGTATTGAATATGCTGGTGACGAAGCGATAGAAGAAGCTGCTAGATTAGTAAAAGACGAGGGCTCGATTGTATTGCTTATGCATCACAATTTAGGGCTAATTTATCAAGAAAGTGACATTAACTTAGATGCTATATCGTTAATATCCGACGCAAGAGTGATTCCTCTTGCAATTGATTTTTTTAATGCTGCACTTCATGCGCTTTCCACAGGTGATAAATCTAACTATGAAGCAACTGCTAAGTTGTTTGGTCCTTCTGTCAAAGAGCTTGAAAACATTATGCGCAAGTACAGTAAAGATGTGGCCGGCGGACTAGTATTTAAGCTATATAACGATTTGGCTGATATTCATGAAGGTATTCAGAAATACGATCTAAATGAAGTGATTAAATGGCTTAAAACATTAGATATAGAATTGTCAGGCTACAGTAATAGAATGCAAAGTATGTTAAATGCTGCTAAAGCAGAAACTGAAGTACAAGATATATGCAGAAGGCTGACGCAATTGAGTTTCCAAGTTGAAATTGCGGACAGTTTATATGCTCCAAATTCAGATAAGCCGTTAGCTTGGATAGTTATGGCTAGCAAAAATAACACCAGTGGTAAAAATAATGATTAATAAACACATTGATATAAACAAATACAAAACACATTTTGAATTGGATAGACGTACTAGAGTAGGTCATTTTTTTGAAGATAACATTGCTGAAAATCTGCATGATACATTAAAAACAAAAACCCCTTACAATTTGAATTATGTAATTGATAATGAATTCAAAAGTGAATCTGAAAGCGACATGAAAAAGAAAAACCAGGCAGAATTGTCTAGTATGACTCAGACGGTTTTAGATCAAGCATCCAAAGGTATTGGCTTCATTTATCAAGGTTATGCCAATAATCCACAAAATAAAGCTCTTAGTTTAACAAACGAAAGTTTAAAACCATTGCATGCCGCCTTTGATTTTCTTAACACAGATGCCTGTTTAAATGTAATCAAAGAAATAACGGGTGATAAAGAGATTTATTCTGCAGAATGTCAATTTACTCGTTTTTTGCCAGGTCACTTTCTAACTAGGCATCAAGATGAAGTAGATAGTAGAAACCGCAAATATGCATTTGTAATAAGCTTAACGAAAGACTGGCATACAGATTGGGGTGGGTTATTGCAGTTTTATTTCGAAGATGGTACTCCAAAAGAACCGTACAATCAGGTTTTTAATGCTATGTCTTTGTTTGATATTAAGCATATACATAGTGTGACGTATATAGCGCCGTTTGCTAAGCGTCCACGTCTTTCGCTAACAGGTTGGTTCTTAGGGAAATAACATTGCTGAGCAGTTAAACCTGATCATTAATTGGTAGGAAGTATAAAAAAGTACTTCCTATTCTATACGTAAATTAAAGTTAAGGACTATTCTAGTATCTGTGTTTGTTTGCACAGTTCCATAATGTGGAACATTTTCAAATATCATTAACTGATTTTCTTCTGATTCTATTTCTGTATCTCCAATCACCGTTTTCCCATTACACGTATTTACATGAAATACGGCAATTCTAAACTTATCTGATACGCCAGAATCTAAAGGAACATCAACATGGGTTGGATGAACCACTTCATGGCCTTGATTAGTATACATTACCGCTCGAATGCGGCTTACACCAATAAACTTTACCTTGTCTTGCATCGGTAATAGCATGCCTCTTATTGGTTCAAAAAACCTTGGATTAATGACCTGCCCATTTTCCATAAATGTATGACCAAACATAAAATGCTTATGTCCAGATACAACTTGGTCAGTAAAAAACCAAGGTAGCATGCTAGTTGTCATTAGTTTTTGAAGGTCTTCAAAATGTTCTTTAGGTAAAAAATTTTTATAAATATCGACCATTAATCCTGCCAATTATTTTGTTTTCGAATTGAATATAAATAATCTCATCGTATTGCATTTTCGCATTCTATTTATTCCAAATTCATGTTGGTTTTCTGTCACTTTGATTATTTACTTAAAACGCCATCATGATATAACAAAATTGTAAGTAACAGGTAAGCATCACATTAAGTTTTGATAGTGACTTTAGTATCTATTCCATATTTATTTAACATCTCTTCTAAAGGAGCAAGGTATGGTTTGTAATGCGTCCATTTATTGATGGAACGATTATGTACTTTCTCCCTTACTTGCAGCGTACTAGCAGTCGCGCTCGCACTTGTATTCTTATAAAATTCTAAACAAGCCTGTTCAAATTCAATATCAAGTTGATTAAATAACAATGTTGTGGATGTTTCCTGTGACGTAACAAAGTCCTCATAACTTAATTCAATTAGTCTATTGCCAAGCACTCTTTTCCAATGCTTATGTAATTTATGTTGAGCGACATAATATTCAGCTAAGTCTGCTAACGCATAGGCAAACTTGAAGTAAGACTGCTTAAACATAGCGAAACAGGCGTCCATAGGATGACGGTTTAAGTAAATTATTTTGGCAGTGGGAAAGGCTTTTGCAATAAACCCAAGAAGTAAAAAATTAAACGGGTATTTTTCAACGAAATATGGTTTGTCTGAAAGTTTGTAGTCAATCATTGATAAGTAGTTTTCAGCGATGTTATGAATATTTGCATTTACTCCTTGCTTAATAAACTGGCTGTCTATTTCTGTCACACCTTTTATATTTCGTTCTTTATTAATTGCCATCGTCATAAAAAACGTTTCATCTGCTGACTCAATTTTTGAGTGAGACGCTAAAACACGTTCAATAAGTGTCGTGCCCGTACGAGGTAGTCCTACAATAAATATAGGCGTTTTGTCCATTTTCGGGGGCGTGCTGGTATTATCAGTCAACCAACTTTTATCACATAAATTAATAATACTATTAATAGCATCTACTTCTGGTTTAACAGAGTAATTAGCTTTACTTAAGATTGTTTTACCCGCTTTTTCATAAAAGCTAAAAGACTCTTCCCATTGCTCTAAATCTTCTAGCTCTTTGCCTAATGCATAATACAAATAAATATTTTGATGGGGCGGAAGGTTTGAATTGTGAAGAAGCGCTTTCATTTCGTTAATATGAGATGCGTTATCCGCTTTTTTTATTTTAGAAAATTCATAATGAGTTTTTTGATGGGAAGGGTACTTTTCAATAATTTTTTGATAAATTTTCATGGCAACAACTGCCTTACCCATTAACACCGCACAATCTGCTAAGTTTGCCAGAATAGAATCGGTATTCGGCTGCACTTTATCTGCTAACTTAAATGATTCCCAAGCTTTTTCATGCATGCCTATTTTTGTGTAACAAGTGCCAGCTATATTTAAATAGTAGGAACTTTTTACTAACTTGGGTTCATTATGAGTTAATATGAAAAAAGCGTGTTTGAAGTCTCCTTCAACTACTAATAGTTCGGCTAATTCTATAGCGGCATCGTACCTTTGTGTGTCTAAATTAATTGCCTTTTCGAAAGACTGCTTTGCGCCTTGTAGGTTTCGACTTCTTTTCTCTGCTAAACCAAGTACAAAATGCACTTCAGCTGCGTTTGGATGAATTACTTGTATTTGTTTGGAAAACACAATCACTTCAGCATAACGTTGCTGCTGAATCATCGCTCTTGCTGTTTGACTAAATTCACCTATGGATATGTTATTCATTATATTAAAGCGTTAAAGCATCATTATTTAAACATCTATTCCATTTGCTTGCAGGTATTCTCGCAATGGTTTTAATTCTTCTTCAAATTTTAACCATTTGTTCACTGATTTGTTGTGCGCTTTTTCACGAATTTGCACAGAACTAGCGGTTGCACTTGGCGCAGCGTTTTCATTAAAGTCTAAACAGGCTTGCTCAAAAGGCAATCCTAATTTATCAAGTAACTCACGAATTTCTTCTTCAGTATTATCGACTATATTTTCATATTTAACTTCAATAAGTCTGTCGCCCATTACATTCTTCCAATGAGTAATTAGACGGTCAAAAGCAACATAATATTTACCAAGGTCTTCTAATGAATATGAGAATTTATAAGCCCAAGTGAATACTTGTTTATACATGGAAAAACAGGCATCCATTGGGTTTCTATTAAGGTAAATAATTTTGGCATTAGGGTAGGCTTTGGCAATAAACCCTAAAAATAATACGTTAAAAGGTAGTTTATCAATGAAGTAGGGCTCATCACCTAAGCGGTAGTTGATTTGTTCTAAATAACCTTTGGCGATCGAATCAGGATCTTTTGCAACTAAAGCTTCAATCATTTCTGGTGTCATAGCTTGAACACTTTGTACGCCACTTTCTCGCCTTAACACCATTTGCATAAACAAGGTTTCACCAAGCGTTACCACAGACGAATGGCTAGAGATTATACGCTCACACAAAGTTGTACCTGTCCGAGGTAAACCAACGATAAAAATAGGCTCTTGGTTGTTGCTACTTCCATTATTATTCTGTATCCATTTTTGACTGCACGTGTTAATTATGGTGTCAATTAATGTAATATCTTCATCACAATTATATTTGGCAACAGAGCAAACTGCATCACCCGCCTTTTTATAATATTCAAAGGCATCTTTCCATTGACCTAAGTCTTCAAGCTCTTTAGCTATCGCATAGTAAATAAAAATATTTTTATCAGCCGTGTTTTGAGTAGACGCCACAACTTGTTTCATTTGAGTAATATGCACATCATCAGTCGCTTTTTCTAATCGGGCTAATTGATAGTGATTACGTTGATGATTAGGAAATCTATTCAGCAGATTTAAATATATAGCTTTCGCTTCCTCGATTTTGCCCAGAAATACGGCACATGAAGCTAAATTTGCTTGAAATAAGTCAACTTTAGGTTGTAATTTAACTGCTTGTTCGAATAACGGATAGGCTTTTTCTGCTAATCCAATGTCTGTGTAAATTGTTCCTGCAAGATCTGAATATACAGAGCTAGGGACTAAATAACTCGAATATTTATCTAACAATATTTCTGCGTCGCCATTTCGCCTAGCAATTGAGTACTGATTCGCTAACTCAACCGCTGCATCATATCTACTACTATCAATATTCAATGCTCTTTCAAAGCACTGTATCGCATTAATAGGTCTGTTAGCGACACGTTCAACTTTACCTGCTAAAAATAAACCTTCAGCACTTTCAGGGTTTTGCATAAGAATGGCTTGAGCTGACTCTGAAACCGTTTTCCAATCGTTTTTCTGCACGGCTAAGCGCGCCACTTGGCTTAATGTATCAATATTTTGATTCACAACTTACTCGACTAATAAAATAAAAGATGGATAAAATAAATATATGATTTATAAAATAAAAAGTAATAAAAAAGCCAGCTAATAAATTAACTGGCTTTTAATATTAAGTGTTTGTAGCTACTACTAATATTATCTTAGTAAGAATAGCTTAAACGAACAAAGTAACCGCGACCGAACATTCTGTAAGTAGAAGGATCAGTTGAAGCGTTGAAACCGCTGTCAATATACGGAGGAGCTTCGTCTGTTAAGTTGTTGATACCAGCTGTGATACCGATAGTGTCATCGTAAGTATATGAAACTGTAATATCAGAGTAGTACTGCGCGTCGACTTTTTGAATGTAATCAGGTACGAAAGCAACTTCGTTGTCCAAGCCACTGATATACTCACCTAAGTACGCTACAGATAAATCATCTTTAACCCAACGTAATTGTACGTTTGCTTTATCTTGTGCAAAACTTGAACCAACAAATTGCCCTACGAAGTCACTAACTGGACTATCCGCAGCTTGTTTTTGCGTTCTTTCTAACAAGTGAGTCCAAATAACAGCTGCACTTAAGTTACCGATATCACTTTCAAGTGACCAGCGTAACTCTAGGTCAACACCTTCTGCAGTAAACTCAGATAAGTTTAATTGTGCATCAAGTACGTTGTTGATTGAGTAATCAGCGTTACGAGTAATTAGTGCACAAGCAGCAGCACTTTCTTCAATATAACAATCGTTAAGAATACTCTGAACACCCAAAGATGTAATACCTTTCTCAAGTGTTACTTTCCAGTAATCGGCTGTAAAAGTAAAGTCATTGTCACCAATTGATGGAGAGAATACTAAACCAACCGTTACCGTATCACCTTCTTCTGGCTCAATATTAGGGTTACCACCTACTTTAGCGTTAAGCTGAGTATCTAACTGAACACCAGTTTGCGCACAACCAGGAGGTAAAGGAGAACCGTCTGGTGGAATACAAGGGTCATTGTAAGTAGGGAAACTGTCTACAATACCACCGAACAAGTCAGTAATAGTAGGCGCTCTAAATACTGTTCCGTATGTAGCACGAAGTTTTAAATCTTCATAAACCTTACCTTCAATACCAACCTGATAAGTTGTACCTGAGTCAAACGCATCCCAGTCATCATAACGAGCACCAACTGTAACACTTAGATTTTGTTCACCGTTATCGAAGAGCGGAGCAAATACTTCACCAAATACAGAGTTGTTAGTTAGTGTACCCGTAGTACTTGCACCAACGTTACCAGTAACCGCACCGATAGTTTTAGCTGAATCAAGGATGTTACCGAAGCTTTGTCTCCAGTAAGCATAACCAACAGACCAACCTAATTCACCACCTGGTAATTCAAATGCAAATCCAGAGATGTTAGCACCAGCTAAACGCTGCTTAGCAGAGATTGAATCAACCGTATCAAGTGATACGTAATCAATCATTTCTGGAGTAAGAGTTGTTACGGTTGGGTTACCGCCTGCATCAACTGTACCACCACCAAATAAGTTTAGTGGAACACAACCTTGAATTAATGTATCCGGGTTATTGATGTCTGCATAACATTCAGGGTTTCCGTCACCATCTAAATCAGCTGATGGGCCTAATGCGTTAAATAAACGAGAGCCAGCAAACTGACCAAAGTCACGACTTGTATTGTTTCTGTGGCCTTCACCAATATACACTTCCCAAGACATGTCGTTGTCTAGGTCGCCATTTAGCTGAGCATTCCATTGATATTGAGTAACGTCCTGCTCGAAGCGACGATTAGTTTCAATCATACGACGACGAGGATTAGATAATGGCTCATAACGTAGTGCTTCGAAACCATCAGTACCAGCGTTAGCTGTATTGTAGTTGTCAATTGCACGACGTAAGTAATAGTTATCTTGAGATACACCAGTGAATGGAGTAGTTGTGCCAGTATCTGGGTCAGTGTAGAAACCATCATACATTGGGTCACCACCAGTGAAAGGTAGTGGAGCTAATTGTTGTGCAGAAGAACGTTGATTTCCTCTAAACTCAACAGAGAACTCAATACTGTCGGTAAGCTCCATATTTGCTTCAGCAAATACGTTAGTACGTTTATATGGAGTTTGTAAATAGTTCACTGGCGCGTAGTTATATGTACGGCCATCATGAGGGATCATCAAACCTACTTCGTTTGGAGTAGTAGCTGGTGTTCCGATCAAGAACGTACCCTGAGTTAAAAACGAAAGTCTTGATTCTGGAATACGTGAAGAACCGATTGGATAACAACCACCGCTTGTTGTACCGTCATATGGTGCAGCCACTTGAGCTTCACAGCCGCCTGGGTAGATATAGAACGAGTTCTGCATGAAATCCCAAGGTGTATCACGTTGGAACGCTTCATCTTGTTCAACTCTTTCTAGACCGAATACAAAGTTACCTTTATCGAATGTTTGACCTGCAATAAAGGAAATTGAATCTTGGCCTGCGCCATCTGTATCCGTAAAGTCAGCAGTTTGAGCAGTAATATTTACGCCTTGGAAATCTTTACGCGTAATAATGTTTACAACACCTGCAACAGCATCAGCACCGTATACAGCTGAAGAACCATCTTTCAAGATTTCAACACGCTCAATCATTGAAGAAGGAATAGCTTGATAGTCACCACCATCAACTACACGCTTACCGTTTACAAGTGTTAGTGTTCTAACAGCGCCTAAACCACGTAAGTTGATTTGAACTGAACCATTACCACCGTTGTTGGTCGTAGTACCAATTGGAGAACCAGACATTGATGGTAAGCTCTGTATGAAGTCACCAACATCAGTTAAACCAGTTAATTCTATTTCTTCACGGCTTATTACTGTAACTGGGCTTGCAGTTTCTAAGTCAGCTCTTTTAATACGTGAACCAGTAACGCTTATTTTTTCAACTTTATCTTCGTCAGCCGATGCGTCTTGAGCGAATGCAGAAGTAGCAGGAATGGTTGAGAAGGCACCGAATGCAGTAGCTAAAGCAATGCTTTTAGCCAGTTTCGATTGTTTAAACAT
Source organism: Glaciecola sp. UBA1851 (assembly GCA_002338515.1). Taxonomy (GTDB): domain Bacteria; phylum Pseudomonadota; class Gammaproteobacteria; order Enterobacterales; family Alteromonadaceae; genus Glaciecola. The sequence goes on from DDIL01000180.1 coordinate 31,370, forward strand.
AGATTGTCTCCCTAAGTGCGGTTGTTTGGTACAAAGTACTTATAACCACTTATATTTTTATTGTGTAAAACTAATAATTATTATAGTGAGCTATATTAGTGTTTTTACATGTATCGTCGTTTTATGCAAACTAGGATACTTTAGTCGGATAGCTCTGTCCTATATGTATAATATGCCTAACGCAACCAAATGGTCAACATTGTTTTAATAGTTTTTCACTTTCAGAGTGTAAATATTAAAGAATAGTACGTTTATCACGTTTTTTAGAGAAGTTAAGTGGTTTTTTAGGACAAATTTGCTATTTTTATAAGTCTCAATTCAAAAAATAAACTACCGTTGCTTATAAAGTGTCCATTTATCATTCTGGTATCGTTGGTGAGGGTAGAATTTGTTTTTGTAATTCATCTTACTACATTGGTCAATTTGATAGCCAAGGTACAAGTATGGAACATCTCTATCTTTGCATAACGCAATTTGTTGTAATATAAAATAGGTGCCTAGTGAACGACTGGATAGTTCTGGTTCAAAAAAAGAATATAAGGCAGACAAACCTCCTGCTACTTTGTCGGTCACCGCAACGCCAACTAATTGGGAATCGATTCTTCCTTCAATATACAAAGGTTGTTGCCAATTACAATGAATAAAATTTCTATACTGTTCGTAAGAAGGTGGATACATGCTGCCATCTGCATGCTTCTGAGAAATATATCGCTCATATAATTGATAATAATCGTCTCTTTCATCTTCAACTATTTTGATATCTATATCGGTATTACGTTTCAGAATACGTTTTTGACTTTTAGACGGCTGGAAGCTGGCAGTCATTATTCGTAGCGATTCACATGCATTACACTTTTTACAATGTGGTCTATAGAGTTGTTCACCGCTTCTTCTAAAGCCAACCTGAATAAGCGTTGAGTATTGTTGTTCAAGTAAGCTATCTTCTTCCATGCAAACAAGCAATTGCTCTTGTTTTTCACTCAAATAACTGCATGCAAATGCCTGAGTGACTCCAAATTTCATATTTATAACTCCAATTTTTGAGCTTTCCAGCAATCAAAATGTGCCTGATTACAATTAAGTAAGTGTTTGAATTCGTCTCTTGAAATAGCAACGCAACCTAAACGAGATAAATGGTCATTAATCAACTGACAGTCAATAATATTCATATTGTGTTTTTGCATATGTTGAGTCAGTGCAAAAAGCGCCACTTTACTCGCATCTGTTTTAAGATGGAACATAGACTCGCCACAAAATATACTTCCCACTACAACACCGTATAAGCCACCTACTAGTTCTTTATTTGCATCATACACTTCTACTGAATGAGCGTAGCCTAACTCGTGTAGTTGGTTATAAGCACTCATCATATCACTGGTAATCCAAGTTTCACTATTGTTTGACTCAGATTGTGATTGAGTTATTTCTCCAGTTTCATCAATTTGTACTCTTTTGCCCCGATAAACGTTAGCACAATGCTTAATAACGTTTATAAAATCATTGTTTAAGGTTGTAGTATACTGATTTTTCCGAATACTTTTCCTTAGACTTTTATTTGCAGTAAATTTATCGGCGTAAATTATTGCTCTTGGTGTTGGAGACCACCATAAAATGGGTTCCCCTTCATTAAACCAAGGAAACACGCCATGTTTATAAGCTTCAATTAATCTATCAGGTGATAAATCACCGCCAAATGCTAGCAGTCCATTCGGCTCATCTAATGCAAAGTCAATCGCTGGAAAAGTATAAGTGTTATTGAGTTTAAACAACTCAAGCATATATTTACCTCTTAAATAGGCTTGAATAACGAATACTATTTTTTGCTACTAAACTCATGTGTAAAACAATAAATAGCCTTTATTGAAACTTGTTATCGACTTCACAGTGAAAGGCTAAAATAAAAAAGCCCTATAAACTGACTAAAATAGGGCTTTAAAAAATAAAAGGTTAAATCAAACAATTATTCGAGTGCATCAAGATACTTTTCTGCATCAAGCGCTGCCATGCAGCCCGTCCCTGCAGATGTAATTGCCTGACGATATTGATGATCGCTAACATCACCCGCTGCAAATACGCCTTCAACGCTTGTTTGCGTTGCATTACCGTTTAAGCCGCTATTCACTACAATATAGCCGTCTTTCATTTCTAATTCACCATCAAATATACCTGTATTGGGTGAGTGCCCAATGGCTATGAAAACACCCATAGCGTCTTGTTCGCTAATTTCGCCTGTTTCGGTGTCTTTCATTTTGACACCGGTCACACCCATTTCATCACCAATCACTTCATCTAGGGTTTTATTTAAGTGCAAAGTCACATTGCCATTTTTAGCTTTTTCCATTAACCGAGAGGCAAGAATTTTTTCGCTTCGAAAAGAATCTCGACGATGAATGACGTGAACCTCAGAAGCAATGTTGGATAAGTATAACGCTTCTTCAACAGCAGTATTTCCGCCGCCAACTACAACAACTTTTTGATTACGATAGAAAAATCCATCACAAGTTGCACACGCACTCACGCCTTTACCCATAAATGCTTCTTCACTCGGTAAACCAAGGTATTTAGCAGATGCGCCCGTACAAATGATTAATGCATCACATGTATAAGTGCCATTTTCGCCAGTTAAGGTATAAGGTTTTTTGCCTAAATTTGTTTCATTAATATGATCAAAAATAATTTCGGTATCGAATTTTTCAGCATGCTCTTGCATTCTAACCATTAAATTAGGTCCGGTTAGATCATTAGCATCCCCTGGCCAGTTTTCGACTTCTGTAGTTGTCGTTAATTGACCACCTTGCTGACTGCCAGTTATAAGAACCGGTTTGAGATTCGCTCTCGCTGCATACACCGCTGCCGTGTATCCTGCAGGGCCTGAGCCCAAAATTAATAATGGTACATGCCTAACGTCGGCCATCTACATCTCCGTTAAATTTTTAAATATTGTACATAAAGTATGGGTAGAGTATGGATTATCAATACTCTTTTGTTAGATCAAAGTAAAATAACTTAAGCATTTTTATCAATACAAACTAATAAAAATAACAAAGCCTGTCGTTGTATACGCGATATTAT
>DDIL01000180.1:34798-91091 GCA_002338515.1 Glaciecola sp. UBA1851
AGGTCAAGAGTATATGCGTATTTGGCCAATGCAAAAACAATTATATGCACTTTTCCCAGAGTGTAGAATAATTGCCGCTACCAAATTTGGTTTTAAAGTAATGCCGCCTATTGCGATAATGATAGTGGCTATTCAGTTGAACTATTTGGGGATGGAAGCAATCCCTTCAGCCCTCACAATGGGAATATTTTTTATTAGTTTGCCTATTCAAGGATTACTATGGTTAGGCCACAGAAGTGAGCAACCGTTACCACCTCATATTTATTCTTGGTACAAAGAAGTGCATAACAAAATGCAGATGAAAGGCTTGCAATTGCAAAGAATAAGTAAAAAACCAAAGTTTAAAGAATTAGCTATTTTACTTAGAACAGCTTTTAAAGAGTTAGATAAAGCATTTACAAAAGATATTCTTTAGATACCTGAAATTTTATACCAACTTCAGCATTACACCACACTTTCGGCATTTATACTGCTGAGTTTGTCGTTGTACCTTGTTATGTCGAGTTTGACTTAATTCAACTACTTGACAGTTACACGAATACGGGTAAGTTTTGTATCCAAGCACGCTTGTATCTAATTGGTGTGTTACATCAGGTTGAAGACTAAATACGTTAAGCATAATCTGTTGCCATTCAATTCCGTGGGGTTTTACGCGAGTGCCGTATAGTTGATAAACTAATATATGTGCGAGTTCATGTGCAATCACTTGGTTTAAGAAATAAGTTTGGTTATGCAAATACAAGGTTGCGTTTAGCTTAATGACGTTGTCTCGCAGCCTAGCACTTCCTGCTATTTTTCCTCTTTGATTAAATAAAAGGACAGGGAGTACTAATTTCTTCCATTTGCGCTTAATTAGGGGAGAACTTATGGCTAATTTAAATAGTTCGTTTAACTTCTTGGTTGCCTGAAATTGAATATCTGATGGAAGGGAGATTGGCATAATGCTATTTGGTCACATGTAGAAAATGAATGTGCATAAAAAACAGGCCCTAAGTTTAACTTGGGCCTGTCGATTTTTTAATATAAGCACTACTCAACCATTGTGCATTCTATACACATTACATATGTGTGCATTGGATCATCTAGCCTTGTAAATATGCTCGCTTTACTATTCAACGACATCGCCATACTTTCTAAGAAACTAGGTTTTTTATCAATATTCAATCCTTTAAATATAACAGATGCATTCTGTAAAAGGTTTGCCCACATCAATTCATCTTCTGATAATTCGCGCTCTATATAGACTTTTTTGAAGTCTTCTAATTCAGCCATGTCAGCTGCTGCAGCCACCGCGTCTTCTAATCCACCAAGTTCATCAACCAAACCAAGCTCTAACGCTTGAGTTCCAACCCACACTCTTCCTTGGGCAATTGAGTCAACTTCCTCCAACGTCATATTGCGCTCTTTCGCTACTAATCCAATAAACCTGCTATAGCCTCTTTCAATATTCATTTGAATGAGTGATTTATAACCTTCAGGAATGGCCCTGTCTATTGAAATACCCGTCAATTCGTTCGTTGCAACACCATCTGAATGCACACCCAGATATTCTAGTGAGTTTTCGAAAGTTGGGATAATTCCAAATATACCAATTGAACCAGTAATCGTGCTTGGCTCAGCAAATATTTTGTCTGCACTTGCTGAAATCCAATATCCTCCCGACGCAGCGACAGAACTCATAGAGGCAATTACGGGTTTACCTGCTTTTTTAATTTCTACAATTTCTTGGCGAATCACTTCTGAAGCAAATGCACTGCCGCCGCCAGAGTCAACTTGCAACACAACAGCTTTCACATTTTCATCTAGTCTCGCTTTCCTTAGCAACTTCGCCGTGCTTTCACCACCAATAAGACCTGGGTCTTGTTCGCCATCTAAAATAGAACCTTTAGCTACAATTACCGCTACATTATTCTCGCCCGTTGTTGGCTGTGGAATAGGGAAGGCAGGTTGTAACATTTTTAAGTATTTATCATAAGAGATGTGATTAAACGTGTTTTGATCTTTACCTTTTCCAATCAATTCAATCATTTCAGTATTAAATTGAGCGCGTGTTCTCAATCCATCTACCCATTGATTTCCCAAAGCATATTGTCCATAGTCACCGTCGACTGCTTCAAATTTGGGTAAAAGTTCAGCAAAAGTTTCATCGAAATGATCGTCTTTAAACCCTCGCGTGTCAGCAACATCAACTTTAAATAAGCGCCATAGCTCATCTAGCCATGCTTGGTTTGCTAATTTAGCTTCTTCAGACATATCGTTTCTTAAGTATGGCTCAACTGCAGACTTAAATGTTCCTACTTTGAAAACATTATAATTGACTTTAAGTTTGTCGAGGGCTTCTGCAAAATAAGTGCCGTATCTGGCATATCCTTCAATTAGCATACCGCCCATTGGGTTCAAATAAATGTTATCTGCATAGCTAGCAAGGAAATATTGGGGCTTGCCATAATAATCGCCAATTGCATAGATGGGTTTTCCTGATTCTTTGAATTTAGATAGCGCGTCACCCACGTCTTTAAGTTTATCCAGCCCACCGCCACCAAAACGGTCTAATTGTAGTACTAGCGCACTTATGCGTTTGTCTCTTGCAGCGTTATCAATGACTTTAATTAAATCGCGAAGAAGAATTTCAGGGTTTTCTTGGCCTTGACCAAATGCTTCAGATACAAATCTTTCAGCAGGGTCTACCCAAGTTTTCTGTATTACTAAATTACCGGTTAGATTAAGCACTAACGCGCTATTTTTATCGACTCTTGCTTTTTCCGAGCCAGAGTTCGAAATACCAATAACAATCGCAACCACTATTACTATAAACAGTATATTGAATACTAACCGACGACTAAAATTAATCGCATTCCATAAGCCTACAAATAATGACTTAGTAAAACTCTTCTTCTCTGACATTCATCTAACCTTTAATAAATTTTTACTTCCTAATAATATAAGAGTTAGTGTCAAATCTACAGGTGCAAATTGTAAAAAGTTATGTCGGTTGCGTATAATATGGTTACTTTTGTGTTTGTTTTGTAAAAAGGAGTCAAGGTAAACTTCGAGATAGATAAATTAACGTCTAATTTCACCTTGCCCTGAAACCAGAAATTTTTCTGTTGTTAATGCTTCTAAACCCATTGGTCCATATGCATGAAGTTTGGTTGTTGCTATGCCTATTTCTGCTCCTAACCCTAACTGTGAACCATCGGAAAATCGAGACGACGCGTTTACCATTACAACCGAAGCATCTACAGCCCGCTGAAAGTAACTAGCTATACTTCTATTTTTGGTGCAAATGACTTCTGTGTGGTGACTTCCAAACTCTTGAATATGTGACAATGCATGCTCAAGGTTATCAATCACACGTATCGCTATTTCTAAATCAAGGTATTCACGACCAAACTCATTGTTTTGTAATACATTGCTTTCGCAAAAAAATTTCGCGGCTTTTTTACAAACATTTGATTTAACATTGTGCTGTTCTAGCTTAGCTTTTACTTTGGGAAGAAACTCGGTAGCAATATCTTGATGCACCAATAATCCTTCTAATGCATTACATACGCCTGTTCTTTGTGTTTTACCATTTAACAAAAGACTAATAGCCATTTCTAAATCAGCCTCTTTATCAACATAAAGATGACACACGCCTTTAAAATGTTGGATGACTGGCACTTTACTATTTTCTGTTACATAGTTTATTAGTCCTTCACCGCCACGAGGAATAATGACATCTAAGTATTTATCTTGCTGCATTAACTCCAGCATGAGCGCACGTTCAGGGTTAGGAATAACACTTATTAACTGTGGGGGAAGGGCATGTGCCTTCAACACATTTTGAAGTACTCTTGCTATTGCAATACTAGTTTCCAAAGCTTCTTTACCGCATCTTAAAATAACGCCATTCCCCGACTTAAAGCATAAAGCTCCAGCGTCGGCAGTTACATTTGGTCTAGCCTCATAAATCATGCAAACTACACCTAACGGAACACGTAATTTACTCACTACAATACCACTTTCAGGTTTTCCTAAATCTCGAGAATTTCCAATAGGGTCAGGTAAGCTTGCTATTTGTTCTATGCCAGCAGCCATACTTTCTAAACGGTCTTTGTTTAGAGTTAATCTGTCTAGCATAGCGGCGCTTAATTCGTTCTTTTGGGCAGTTTCTACTTCTAAAATATTCGTTTGTAAAATACCAGCTTCATGCTTTCTTAATGCGCTTGCCATATCCATTAATACTTTGTTTTTAAATGTTTCATCGGCAAGAGCTAATGTATGAGATGCTTCTGCTACTTCTCGCGCTAAATTTCCAATATAACTCATTTTTTCTCCAATATTGCAATACTGTTCTCAGATATAATCGGGCCGGTTGTACTTTCAAACTCAGTTGCCGACGTATTTTCTTCTTGGTCAGCTAAAAACGATAATAAACAGCTACTGTAATTAGATTTTGCTTTAGCTAACTTAGTACCATCTGTTTTTCTAACTAACACGGTATCTCCAACAGAAAAATCACCCTCAACTGACACGATTGATTCTGTTGTCAATGCCTCTGATGATTCTCCAAACGCAGAATCAAATTCATTATCAACAACAAGTTCGCCTTGTGCATTTGAGGTATGGGTTAACCAGTGCACGTGCTCTTGCATTGGTTTTTCAAATGGCTGGAAATGCGTGCCTGGGTTTTTCCCCATCAACAGCATATTAAAAGACAACTCTGTAAAACCATTGATTATAAAAGTATTAATACCGTGTGAGACGGCTTTTTCTGCCGCTTGAATTTTCGTTTTCATACCGCCAGTACCTACAGCGCTGCTTGCTTCACCGGCCATGTCATGGATACTCTGATCAATATCTGTCACCCAAGATATTAATTTAGCGTCATCATGTTCATGAGGGTTTTTGTCGTATAACCCATCAATATCCGAACAAATAATCAGTGCGTCAGCATCCGCAGCAGCAACCATAGCCGATAGATTATCATTATCTCCAACCTTTAACTTCGCTGTTGTGACGGCATCATTCTCATTGATAATGGGTAATAGGCCATGATTAAGTAATTCAAAAATAGTGTTTCGAATACTGACGTATCTATCGCGCAATCTTAAATCGGCATGTGTCAGTAGTACCTGAGCAGCAGGGAAGTCAAATAGTTTATCCCATGTTGCCATCATTTCAGTTTGCCCCGCAGCAGCCATGGCTTTTTTAGTTGTTACGCTTGGTTTCTCTTCATTGAAAAGGTGTGCACCGGCTGCAACAGAGCCTGATGAAACTAGTACCACTTCAACATTTTGTTCCCGACATTTGACTATGAATTGCGCGATAGCAAGTAAATAATGACTGCTACATCCTTTCTTATTTGGTGAAATAAGGGCACTTCCCACCTTAACTACAATTCTTTTCCAATTAAATGCATTCATAATTTTTAGGCTTTCTTCCTCTTTTTCTTTCTTTTAATCACGTATTAACTAACTACGGCTTTGCGGTAAAATAAATACAGTTAAAATTAATATTAACATTTATACAGATGAGATACATTGGTATTATGTGATATTTTTCAAGAGTAACTTGTTAAATAAGTTATTGTAAATAGAGTGTATGAAGCTCTACTATCTATATGTATTAATTAATTTAGGGGTTTATGAATAATCTAATGATGTTACAACAGAGATATAATAGCGCATTGATTTTTGAAATAAATATTGTTAGTGATGTAATTATTAGTATTGTAACTAAATTTAATGGTAAATACACCTATTTCTTCCATTTGTAGGAATTTGTAATGTTGTTTATTTTTTGATTCATCTATTTTCTGGCAGTCTTCGTAATAAACAACAAATAGAATTACTTAGGATAGGCATGCAAGCATTAGAGTTATTATTAGGTCGCAGGTCACAACCTCGATTGGAAACTCCCCCACCTAGTGGAAAAGTACTTGATAACATTATTCAAGCGGGCTTAGCGGCACCTGATCACAAATGTTTAACCCCATGGCGATTTGTTATCTGCCAGGGCAAGGGGCTTGATAAGCTTGGTGAAATATTTCAACAGGCGGCGATTAATAATGATAGAGAGCAAGCTACGGTGGAGCGAGCAATTCAGTTGCCACACAGGGCTCCAATGGTTTTGGTTGCTATATGCAACTATACTCAAGATGAAAAAGTACCGCGAGTAGAGCAAATTGCGTCCACATCTTGCGCGGTTCAGTCAATGCAAATGGCGGCCGTTGCTCAAGGGTTTCAAGGAATTTGGCGCACGGGGTGGTATGCCAAAGACAGTTACGTAAAAGAGATGCTTGAATGCAAAGATGAAGATGAAATAGTTGGTTTTTTATATCTTGGAAGCAGTAAATTAAAAAATATGAAACGACCAACTAGAGACGCTGCCATGTTTGTCGAACATTGGGACTAGTTCATTTCTTAGCAATATAATAAAGCGACGCGTTGTATTTAGGAGGTTGCCGCGTTCGCGGCAACGATGCGTTTTATCTTGGGGTTACCGCGTTCGCGGCAACGACTTGAATATATTGACCGTTAAATGTCTTCGTGTTTGAAAACGAGTTCTGCTTTTTCTTCAAGTCGTTTAATCAACTCATTTCCCATAGCTGGCGCCGATGTATAAAATCCACCTTTCATGTCTTTGGCCATATAACTTAAACAAATAGCACTTTCTGCAATCATACGCGACGTTGAGCCATAACCTGGGTCAACATAACCAGCAACACTTGATGAATAGGTTTCACCACCTTTTGTTTCCCCCACAAAGAGCACATCATAAAATCCATTGTCGCGTTCCTCTTTAGAAGGGCCTTCACCTGGTTTTGGACCACCATCTGAACCTAATGATTTATCATTAGCAACATGATTTGCGATTGCTTCTCCTTTTTCGCCAGGTCCAGTTAACATCATTTCATCGTATTTAAAGTCTTTACCGTACATATAACCCAGTAAGTAGTTAGTTCTGTGCACATTTTTGGTATTAATGGCTGCCATAATAAAAGGTGCAGCCCATGAATTTAACGCGTCATCAAAATAGGGCTTATCGCCTCTGGGTTGGTCTACTAATACATCGCTAGTGGCTAATGAATAAGGATTAATTAATGCCTGCATTACTGATTTATCTTGTTTAGCTGCAACCATAGTCGCTTTTAGACTGGCAGCTGTGCCGCCTGAAAAGGTTCCCTGCATTTTTCTGACTCGGCCTTTCACATATGAAAGCGGCGAACCAGTTTCCTTTATTACTTTTTGCTGTAAGAAAAAGACACCTAAATCGAAAGGGATAGAATCAAAGCCGCAAGAGAAGATGATATTAGCTCCTGTCTGTTCAGCTTTATCTTGATATTTGTTGATCATTTGATGCATCCAAGCAGGCTCGCCGCATAAATCAACGTACCCCTTGCCCGAATCTACACATGAACTTAATAACTTTTCACCATATAGCTGGTATGGTCCAACTGTAGTTAATATGACTTTTGTTCGCTGAACTAAAGCAGATACAGCACTTTCGTCGCTACTATCGGCTACTAACAGGTCGATATTGTGATCAAGGTTTAATTCATCGCGCACTTGTTCAAGTTTTGATAAGCTTCTTCCAGCCATTGCCCAAGTGACTTTTTCAGATGCACCTTCAGGATAAGTTTTTCCAAGATATTCAGCTACTAATCTTCCTGTAAAACCTGTTGCACCATACACTACCACATCATATTTATTACGTTCGTTCATATCCTATCCTTCATTCTAATATTGTTAGTTTTTATAAAGTAAGAACTTCAATATTAGAAATATACGGATATTTTCAGAAAAAACGTCATTGATTTAATTGATAGACAAGTATGACTCTGCAATATTTTACTAAGCTACGGTGACTATTTTGCAAACGTTAGTTGCACCAACGGTTTCCATTTGATCGCCATAAGTAAATATAAATTGGTCACCTACTTTTAATATGCCGCTATCGCGCAATGCTGCAATTACATCAGCGGTGATGTAACCTTGTTTACTTTTTGATGAATCAAAGAAAACAGGTTTAACGCCTCGGTAAAGTGCCATAATATTTAATGTATGCTCATGCCTAGACATAGCAATTATAGGTAATGACGTCGTAATTCTTGACATTAATCGAGGTGTGGTACCACTTTCTGTTAGCCCAACAATTGCTTTTATTGTAGATAGGTGATTTGCCGCATAGACCGCAGCCATTGCGGTTGTTTCACTTACATCAACAAAATCTTCATCTATTCTGTGTTTGGATATTTTAATGCTTGGGTGAGTTTCAGCGCCTTCACATACTCGCGACATAGCAGCAACCGTTTCTTCAGGGAATTTACCTGCAGCGGTTTCTGCTGACAACATAACTGCATCTGTTCCATCAAGCACAGCATTAGCAACATCCATAACTTCTGCACGAGTAGGCATTGGGCTTTCAATCATCGATTCCATCATTTGTGTGGCTGTGATCACGACTTTGTTTAGCTGTCTTGAGCGCGCAATTAGCTTTTTCTGTACACCAACTAACTCAGCATCTCCAATTTCGACACCTAAATCGCCACGTGCAACCATGACAGCATCTGACGCGAGAATAATATCATCCATAGCTTCTTCAGATGCCACTGTTTCTGCCCGCTCAACTTTTGCACAAATCAAAGCATTACAGCCGGCTTCAACAGCTAAACTTCGCGCATACTCAATATCAGAGCCCGTACGAGGGAAAGATACCGCTAAATAATCAACATTCATTTGTGCCGCAGTTAATATATCTTGCTTGTCTTTCTCTGTTAACGCCTCTGCAGACAAGCCGCCACCTAACCTGTTAATCCCTTTATTGTTAGATAACTTACCGGCCACGGTCACGACTGTATGAACTTTTCTACCTACTACTTCAGTTACTTTTAACTGAATTCTACCATCGTCCAATAACAATACATCGTTAGCTCTAACATCATCTGGTAATGCTTTGTAATCAATGCCAACTGATTGTTCAGTACCTTCATGCTTACCTAACTCTGCATCTAAAATAAATACTTGTCCCATGGTAAGAATAACGGAGTCATTTACAAAACGCGATACGCGAATTTTAGGGCCTTGCAAATCGCCAAGTATGCCAACATAAGTACCCAGTTTCTTTGCTACTTCACGCACCATTTTAGCTCGTTCAATATGGTCTTCAGCGCTCCCATGGGAAAAGTTCATTCTTACTACATTTGCGCCAGCTTTTACGATGGCTTCAATCATTTCTAGACTGTTTGTGCTTGGACCTAAAGTAGCTAAAATCTTAGTTCTGCGTGACATGTTTAATTGTCTCTCTTAATAGTTAATTTCTGTAAAGTTACAGCTTTTGTTACTGAATATTATCTTTGACATAACGAGAACCCCTTAACGTGTCTTTTACTCGTTTCAGGTTTTCTCTAAATTTGTTTCCGCGTCTTAATGTAAAGCCAGTAGCAAGCACATCTATTAATGTAAGTTGTGCAATACGAGATGCCATAGGCATATATAAATCAGTATCTTCCGGCACTTCTAAACTCAATACATAGTTGCATTCTTTGGCCAATGGTGTGTCGGCAGAGGTGATACCAATCACCGTTGCATCATTCACACGAGCAATATGCGCAACATCTACTAAGCTTTTGGTTCTGCCTGTATGCGATATAAATATGACTACATCGCCTTCGGTACTATTCATACAACTCATGCGCTGCATTAAAATGTCGTCAAAATGAATGACAGGGACGTTGAATCTGAAAAATTTGTTAACCGCATCGTGCGCAACAGATGCGCTGGCGCCTAATCCAAAAAATGAAATTTTGTTAGCTTGAGTGAGTAAATCAACTACTCTATTTACCATCGCAATATCAACAGATTGACGAGCTACCTCCAACGAAGCCATCGTTGATTCGAAAATCTTATTTGTATATTCCGTTGGTCCATCAAACTCATCTACATGCCGGTTTACGTAAGGCGTTCCATTGGCCAGACTTTGAGCCAAATGCAGTTTAAAATCGGGGTAGCCTTTTGTATCTAAACGGCGGCAAAATCGATTAACGGTTGGTTCACTTACATTTGCTAATTTAGCAAGTGTTGCGATACTAGAATGAATGGCTGACTGAGGGTTAGCTAATATAACTTCCGCTACTTTTTTTTCTGACTTACTAAATTCAGTCATATCTTGGGAAATTTTTTCAAGAATATTCATCATTGTCGTGTGCATAAGTAATTTAATGACACATATATTAGAACGATTTTTCTTATTTGTCATTTTTCTTGTAAGTTTTTGACAAAAAAAATTAAAATTTATCAAAATAAGCTAAATAAATGCATTTTTTGTTCTTAATTTGTTACTTAAATCAATTGATTAATCGCACACATATCATGGATTAACCATTTTTACTTAATTAAATTCAATAAATACAATGCGTTAGTGTTTTATTTTAAGTGGGCTTGGATTGTGTAAGTAATGAATAAATTTATTGTAATTTTACTACAAATATAGTTTACTACACACCATAATAGAATTTTAAAGACCGACAATTTATCGGTCCATTTTTTCACAATTGAGGCTACTAATGGTTACTCAAAACAATAATGAACCCGTTGATTTTGTTTTATTTGGCAGTTTAGGTGATTTGGCAAGGCGCAAATTACTGCCTTCCTTATATCAGTTAGATAAAATGAACTTGTTAAATGCAGATACCAAAATAATTGGGGTTGCTCGCCAAAATATGGCGTTAAATGAATATATAAATACCGTTCGCGAAAACTTAGAAAACTTCATAGCTGAAGAATTATGTGACGAAACATGGTTAAGGTTTCTAGAGCGCTTAAACTATGTTCAAGTAAATATGATTGATCATGCCGACTACAAAAAGTTATGTGAGCATGTAGATGTTAACCGTGTCATGGTTTGTTACTTTGCGACACCGCCATCAATATTCGGTGATATTTGCAAAGGAATGGATTATGCCGGTGTTATTGACGAAAGTGTTCGAGTGGTATTAGAAAAACCAATTGGCCATGATTTAGAATCGTCGAAAGTCATTAATGACCAAGTTGCAGAGTTTTTTAAAGAAAAACAAATTTATCGTATTGACCATTATCTTGGCAAAGAAACAGTACTAAACCTTATTGCGCTTCGCTTCGCGAATTCTATCTTTGCGACAAATTGGGACCATAACTGTATCGATCATGTGCAAATAAGTGTTGCAGAGTCAGTGGGTATAGAGGGGCGTTGGGGCTACTTCGATGATGCTGGGCAAATGCGCGATATGGTACAAAACCACTTGTTGCAAATATTGTCTTTAGTGGCAATGGAGCCACCTACTACACTTGATGCTGACAGTATTCGAGATGAAAAACTGAAAGTATTGAAAGCACTGCGTCCAATCAATCAAAATAATATTAGTGAAAAAACAGTTCGTGGCCAATATTCAGCAGGATTTGTAGCTGGCAAAGAGGTTCCCGGATATTTAGATGAACCAGATGCAAATGAACAAAGCCAAACTGAAACCTTTGTTGCTATCAAAGCAGAAATAGACAACTGGCGTTGGGCGGGTGTGCCATTTTATTTGCGAACCGGTAAAAGAATGCCTACTAAAGCGAGTGAAATAGTGATTTATTTCAAACCGCAACCACACAACTTATTCACTGAAAGTTTTGCAAAACTCCCACCTAATAAGCTGGTAATTCGTTTACAACCAGAAGAGGGCATTGAAGTAACCGTAATGAACAAAGTGCCAGGCCTAACTAGCAAAGGTTCTATGGACTTACAAAAGAGCAAGCTTGATTTAAGTTTTTCTGAGCAATTTTCAGAAAACCGAATTGCCGACGCTTATGAAAAGTTATTACTAGAAGTCATGATTGGTAATCAGGCATTATTTGTACGCAGAGATGAAGTAGAACAAGCGTGGAACTGGGTTGACTCAATTATGGCAGCTTGGAATAAATGTTCAGACATGCCTGAGTCATATCAAGCTGGTACTTGGGGACCAGTATCTTCTATTGGATTACTTGCTCGAGAAAATAGAAGTTGGTACGAAAGTAAAATTAAAAAGAAAAAGAAGGCTTAATATATGCCATTAATTACTCACGAATTTAAATCACCGAACGAACTCAATGAGGAATTTGCAAAGCAAATATTGATGATACTGGGTGAGGCTATTGAAAGAAATGGCAAGGCTACGCTTGCAGTTAGCGGTGGTTCTACACCGAAGCCATTATTTAAAGCGCTTTCTGAAAAAGATTTTGCGTGGAATCAAGTCCAAGTTACATTAGTTGATGAACGCTGGGTAAGTAATGATCACAACGACAGCAACACCAAATTAGTGCATGAAAATTTGTTAGTTAACTATGCTAAAGAAGCTGAGTTTGTATCCGTTACCACAACAGAATCTGACCCAGTAAACGCTGAACAAACAATCAGTCAGCGTTTTGACAGTATGGCAGATGCGTTTGATATCATTATTTTAGGGATGGGTGAAGATGGGCATACCGCGTCACTCTTTCCTTGTAGTGAACAAATAGAAGGCGGTCTCGACCTAAGTCGAGAGCTCAGCGCCATCGCAACTGCACCTACTACTGCTCCTCATCAACGTATGTCTATGAGTCTTGCAAAAATAATTAAAGCTAAACATGTGTTCTTGCACTTGGTAGGCGCGAAGAAGCGCGATGTGCTAGAAGATGCAATACAGAATTTTAAAGAAATAGAGAAACCAATTAAAGCAGTTGTTAGTCATACTAATGTCGATTTAATGTGGTCACCTTAAGGATTGAACAATGAATTGTATTATTCAAGAAGTTACCGATCGAATAATAGAGCGTAGCAAAGTATCTCGGGCCTCGTACCTAGCGAAAATAGACAAAGCAAGAAGACAAGGTCCACATAGGGGAGCATTATCTTGTGGCAACTTAGCCCATGGTTTTGCTGCCTGTGGTAAAGATGATAAAGCTGATCTTCGAAGCATGACCAAAGCAAATATTGCAATTGTGTCTTCCTATAATGATATGTTAAGTGCCCATCAGCCATATGAAACTTATCCACAAATTCTTAAGCAAGCCATTGCCGATGTTGGTAGTGTTGCTCAATTTGCTGGTGGTGTGCCTGCCATGTGTGATGGGGTAACTCAGGGTAATCCAGGAATGGAATTAAGCTTGATGAGCCGCGATAACATTGCGATGGGCGCTGCTATCGGTTTATCTCACAACATGTTCGATGGCGCGTTAATGTTGGGCATTTGCGATAAAATAGTCCCAGGTTTATTACTTGGTGGATTAAGCTTTGGTCATTTACCCACTGTTTTTGTGCCAGCAGGGCCAATGCCTTCTGGTTTACCCAACAAAGAAAAAGCACGTGTTAGGCAGGAATTTGCACAAGGTAAAGTAGGAAGAGATGCGCTACTTGAAGCAGAATCTCAGTCTTATCATTCAGCTGGTACTTGTACCTTTTATGGTACTGCGAATAGTAACCAGTTAGTTGTTGAAGTGATGGGGCTACATTTACCAGGGTCATCTTTTGTTAATCCTGGTACTGAGCTTAGAGATGAGTTAACCAAAGCCGCAGCAAGACAAGTTACACGCCTAACTGATTTAACTGACAATTATATGCCTATTGGTCATATTGTTGATGCAAAAGCCATGGTGAATGGTTTGGTTGCATTGTTAGCAACAGGCGGCTCTACCAATCATACGATGCATTTAGTGGCAGTAGCTCGCGCCGCGGGTTTAATTGTTAACTGGGACGATTTTGCTGATTTATCTAACGCTACCCCGTTAATTACCCGTATTTATCCAAATGGTTCAGCTGATATTAACCATTTCACTGCCGCTGGCGGCATGTCATTGCTATTCAAGCAATTGTTAGACAAAGGGTTATTGCACAATGATGTTAATACTATATGCGGTTTTGGTTTAGAACGATACACACAAGAGCCTAAATTGAAAGATGGTGAATTGGTTTGGGAAGACGGCGTACCAGAATCTTACGACAAAGACGTGTTAGCTGATATTAATCAACCCTTTAAACCAGATGGTGGCCTGTCAGTATTAGGCGGAAATCTAGGCAGAGCGGTAATCAAAACTTCAGCATTACGCGAGCCAATTTGTAAAATAAAAGCCCCAGCAGTGGTGTTTGATGATCAATATGCCTTAGATGCTGCTTTCCAAGCAGGCGATTTAGATAAAGATTGTATTGTGGTTGTGCGCTTCCAAGGCCCAGCAGCCATTGGTATGCCAGAGTTACATCGATTGACACCGCCACTTGGCGTCTTACAAGACAAAGGCTTTAAAGTAGCGTTAGTCACGGATGGAAGAATGTCGGGCGCTTCAGGTAAAGTACCCGCTGCGATACATTTAACGCCTGAAGCATTCAAAGGTGGATTAATTGGTAAAGTTAATTCAGGTGATATCGTCGAAATTGATACGCAAACAGGGGCACTAACGCTGCATGTTAGCGATGAAGAATTAGCAAAACGTGAACAGGCTACGCTTGACTTAACCGATTCGCATCAAGGGATGGGAAGAGAATTGTTTGCCGGTATGCGCTCAACCTTAACAGGAGCAGAAGAGGGTGCCTGTTCATTATTTGTTGAACAAGATAATTTGGATCAAGGACATTTATAATGGGGGCTAGGTTTGTTGCGGATGTTGGTGGTACAAACATACGTTTGGCGCTATTAGAAAATGGGCGTATTGCCAAGATTGAAAAGTACTTATGTACTGAGTTCAACACTATTGGCGATGCCATTTTGCATTTCCAAAAAAATAATATTGAATCGACCTTTAGTGCAGGTTGCATTGCCATTGCCTGCCCAGTGAATGACGATATGGTTAAAATGACCAATCATTCGTGGGTCTTTTCTAAAACAGCGCTAAAGTCGCAGCTTGGCCTTGAAGAACTCTATGTGATCAATGATTTTACTGCAGTTGCGCACTCTTTGCCTACCTTGAATCATAACCAAGTTATTCAGATTGGTGAAGGGCATGCAAAAGAGCATGGTAATATAGCGGTATTTGGTCCGGGTACAGGGTTAGGTGTAGAGCACCTTACGTGGACGTCATCAGGGTGGCAGACATTAGACGGCGAAGGCGGTCATGTAGATTTTGCACCAGTAGATGAAACTGATGTGATTGTTTGGCGACATATTCAACAAAAGCTTGGGCGCGTATCAGCAGAAGAAGTGCTGTCGGGTCGAGGTATCGTGAATATTTATGATGCTTTATGTTATCACCACAAAATTGCGCCTGCGTTATCTCAACCTTCTGAAATAACAAAAGCGGGTTTAGCTCATACTGATGATATGGCATCGCTTGCTATTGCGCAATTTTGCAAGGTAATGGGAAGTTTTGCAGGTAACTTAGCGCTAAATTTATGCACTACAGGCGGTATTTTCATTGGTGGTGGCGTAGTGAGTCATTTAGGTGAATATTTCCTAGCAAGTGAGTTTAGACAACGTTTTGATGCGAAGGGGGATTTCGCTGGCTATGTTAAAAATATCCCCACTTATCTTATCAACGAACCAGATCACGGTCTTTTAGGGGCTTTGGCCTATTTAACACAACATACACAGAGAACACACGATGAATAATTGGAAAATCACATCTGCAGACGTATTTAGTCAAGGCCCGGTAGTGCCTGTTTTGGTTATTGACAAAGTGGAAGATGCGGTACCTATCGCAAAAGCGTTAATTTCAGGTGGTATCAATGTGCTAGAAGTAACCTTACGCACAGAAGCAGCGATAGATGTAATCGCCGCTATTGCACGAGAATTACCTGAAGCTTATGTTGGTGCCGGTACAGTAACTAACCGTGACCAACTAAAAGCGGTAACCGATGCGGGTGCAAAATTTGCTATTAGTCCAGGATTAACAGCCGACCTTTTAGCCGCGGGAAAAGAAGGAACCATCCCTCTTATACCAGGCATATCTAATATTTCAGACTTAATGAAAGCAAATGATGCAGGTTACGACCACTTGAAATTCTTCCCAGCAGAAGCTGCAGGCGGAGTGAAAACACTTAAATCAATTGGTGGACCATTCCCGAATATCAAGTTCTGCCCAACAGGTGGCATCAGTCTAGCAAATTATAAAGAATACTTAGCCCTACCCAATGTGAAATGTGTAGGTGGTTCTTGGTTAGCGCCAACCGACGCGATTGAAAATAAAGAATGGCAAGTGTTAACAGATTTAGCAAGAGCGGCTGTCGATATCTAAACCTGACAGTTTAATTGGTATTATTATTAAAAGGTCGAAGTTAATTAAATTAACCTCGACCTTTTTGTTTGTTGCATTAAAAACAAATAAATGATGCGTATTTTTGTCATTCAGTAAAATAGAACAGACCTTAGTTAAAAAACTATAGTTATCTTGATTTAGTTAGCTAATCTGCTGCGTAACAGAATGCGACTGATTTGGCAGTAAGAGTAAAGACTCGTTTGCTTTTTCAGTGTTTGCAGCTTCTATACACAGCATGGTTTTATATCCATTTTCATGTACATCGCTCATAGAATTACCTAGCTTGACGCCTGGGTTCCATACCACAACCGAATCAATACCATTCATACTAATTTTTTGGTGAAGCGTAGGTTTTTGATTGTTAATAATGGTGACTTGTTTTTCTTGATTGTCATCAAGTCGGTTGGGTAACACATGAATTCTATCTACTTCACCTTTAATAATATAGGGTAGCGTGACGTCGCAGTTATCTTTACCTGTGGGTTTGTCACTATAAGGCTCATTGATGTTATGCACCTCAATGTTATCTACATTGTCTACCTGAAAGTATGTGTGAAGCGCTTGATAAAGTGCTAAGGGTACTGGCCCATTATTTTTGGTCACTAAGCTTACTGTTAGCTGATTTGAAACCTCAATTACTAGTTTCACCTGTATGTTTTCATAACCATATAGCGATGTTTGCTTTGGAGTAAGGGAAATTTCAGTGCTTAGCACTTCTTTATTATTATCTAAAATTTCATTAATTTTTTGCACGTCCCAGTTTTGAGTGCGGGCATAACCATGGCTAGGGAAGGATACTTCGGTGGGATGCGCGCTAAACCAAGGCCAACAAATAGGGATGCCGCCTCTTATCGCTTTTACACCATCAAAAACGGCATCATCGCTCAACCACAGGCGCTCACGCTTGTCATCTTGGGATATAAACGACAACACATGCGCACCAAACAAACTAACTTTACAACTAGCTTGACGATTTTCAACGTTTAAAACTTGGATGTTACCTTTTGTGCCTAAGGTAACTGATTTGTAGTCAGCAATTATATTTTGTACGGTTAAGCTATCTTGCTTAGTTTCACTCATTTAACAATCCTACAAATATTTAAGGTGTTTAATTAGGAGGTCGTTGACCTTTGCTTTTAGTTTGTGTAGCAAATATCAACCAACGCTAGTTGTTAGTTTATCATGAATGAACATACCCTCAATACAATTGGAGCATGCACTACGTGCGATTTTTAGATCAGTGCACGATCAAAATCGATATGTTGCAGCTAAACGAAGCATTCAAACCAAATTGACCATTATGAGTCTCAGAATTCTAATTCAAATAAGTGTGAATGAACAAATTGCGCTTGCTGAAAGGGTTAAAAAAAATTAAGGTGGATGTTCTCTTAAATACACGAGTTACACGATGTTTTTAAAATTATATGTAGTTATTATTCCTTTTTTGGTGTGTTTTTTAAGTACTATTTCTATTACGGTTAATGCTCAATCTATTAATGATATAGCCAGTGAATATATTATACCCATCAATAAAACGGCCGATTTAGATGTATTTGCTATGACGCTACCTAGCAAGCATTCTCTTGCTGATCATGAAACTAATGCTCGATTAATTATATTACTGACTAATTTAGATATTAAACGTCTGGATGATGGAAGCGAAACAAAAGTAGCCAATGGAAAGGCGTTCTTTTTGGAAAACACCTTTTCGAAAGGGTTTAGTAATGAGTCGCAAGCACCGTTAAGTTATTTGGTGCTACAACCAAATAAAACCCTTGTGAACGGTGTTTTACCAGCTTGCGAATATTTATTTGAGCCCATAATAGACAATGAAAAAGTGAGAGTGTGCAAACAAAACGACAGTGGAATTAATTTATCTGATATAGAAATAGAAAATCTAGTAATGATGCATGATACTACTCAAAATAATAATGAACTTCTCAATATCGTTAATATTATTTATTTAGATCGAGTGTTATATAAATGGTATTTTAAAACTAAAGCATAACATTTTCTATTCAAGAATAGCGGTGTGTATAAAACGTGTGTATACTCGTATTTTTATTTTAGTAATAGTATTAACCAGTGAAAAAAAGAACAAATTTATCGATTGAAGAAAACTTACTTGTTAGTGCAAAATCTTTGGGGATAAATATATCTAGTGCAGCAGAAGAAGGTATAACTCAAGCGATTAGACAGGCAAAAAGGGCGCAATGGCTCACCTTAAACAAGCAAGCGATAGACAGCTCAAACAGCTTTATTGAGCAGCACGGTTTGCCGCTTGACCAACATAGGCATTTCTAGTGGGCACATTAAATGTTTATAAAAATTTATCTGGGGTAGGGTTTCTGTTAGATATTCAGGCAGATATATTATCTAGTTTAAATACGCGTGTAGTCGTTCCTTTAATGCCGTTAGAACTCGCGCCTGCTCCGGCCGATATTTTAAATCCGATATTTGAAATTGAGAGAAAGCAAGTAGTGATGTTGACGCAATATCTTGTTGCTTTACCTAGTTCTGAATTAAAAGAAGCAATTTTGAATTTATCAAACAAAGAAAAGAAAGTAACACAGGCTTTGGCAATGCTCCATCAAGGGTTGTAGTTTCTGAAATTTGCGTCACCCCTAAAAAATTAGAAGTGACGCAATAAACTTGATAGATACTTAAAGAATCAAGAATAAAACTAGATCCTTAAACGAGCAGCTAAGATGTTACTTTGAGATATGCGCGACTAAATCTAATACGCGATAAGAGTAACCCATTTCGTTGTCATACCAAGAAACAAGTTTCACAAAAGTATCAGTTAATGCAATACCTGCGTTAGCATCAAATATAGAAGATTGCGTATCACCAACAAAGTCATTTGATACAACTGCGTCTTCTGTATAACCTAGTATGCCTTTTAATTCGCCTTCTGCCGCAGCTTTCATCGTACTACAAATATCTGCATAGCTAACCGGCTTTTCTAAGTTTACAGTTAAATCAACTACTGACACATCAGCAGTTGGTACTCTAAATGCCATACCAGTCAGTTTACCATTTAGCGATGGAATAACTTTTCCTACTGCTTTTGCTGCTCCGGTAGATGATGGGATGATATTTTGAAGTGCCCCTCTACCACCACGCCAGTCTTTATGTGATGGGCCATCTACTGTTTTCTGTGTTGCAGTAGTTGCGTGTACGGTGGTCATTAAGCCGTCTTTTATACCATAAGTATCATGAATAACTTTTGCCATTGGCGCTAAACAGTTAGTTGTACAAGATGCATTTGAAACTATTTTTTCACCTTTATATTCTTTGTGGTTCACGCCCATTACAAACATTGGCGTTGCATCTTTACTGGGTGCTGACATGACTACTTTCTTTGCACCCGCAGTAATATGTTGATTAGCTGTTTCTTCAGTTAAGAATATACCTGTGGCTTCAACTACCACGTCTACACCTACTGCATCCCACGCCAAAGACTCTGGATTACGCTCATTTGTTACACGAATAGTTTTCCCATTTACAATAAGTGCATTGTCTTTTACGTCAACTGAACCATTAAAACGGCCATGAGTTGAGTCATATTTTAACATATATGCAATATAATCAATGTCCAACAAATCATTGATAGCCACAACTTCTATATCGTCGCGAGTAGTGGCTGCGCGCATAACCAATCGACCAATTCGACCAAAGCCATTTATTCCAACTTTAATTGTCATAACACCCTCTATTATTCGGTTTGTAATTAAATTACGAAAATTATGCACAATAATTTGCTATAAAGCAAAAAAATATTATCATGTGTTGTTTTATTACAATTAATAAATGTTTACACCTAATTGCAAACGTATTCAGTTTGGTTTTACATTTTGTTCGTGAATAATGCTGAGCTAGCGAAATTTATTATAAAAACTCGTACAAAAATAAACGTTAACGCAAGCGTGATTGACTTTTATTTAACAATTTATTAGCAATTAATATGTTGGGAATAATGCAAAAGCCAAACATTGCAATGCTAGCAAGAACAAACAGCAGCAATATTACAAACCGGATACTGATATATGACACAGTTAGTAGAATATTTAATTGAGCAAAAAGGCATAGGATCTAATTTTGTCGACGCATGGGGTAAACCCGCAACAATTGCTCAAGAAAACCAAGAGAAACTATTGCAAGCAATGGGCTACGCAATAGAAGACGAAGAGGCATTAACTGCGCAACTTGAAACAGAGGCATCGGTTTATTGGTTATCCGCATTAGACAGTGTGCAGGTTGAAAGATTGGAAGACGCATTAATTATAAATGTGCGAGTTAGTATCGATAAGGCTTCGTTGTCCCATTCACTTAAGTTAGTACATGAATCGGGGGAAACGTTTACGTTTAAATTTATTCCGACCGATCATGTACTTACGGCCAGTCAAGACATAGATGGTTTAGATTGGCAACAATATGCAATAGAATTGAATATAAAAGAGTTGACTGACCACAAAGTTGATTCTGCATTATACGGTTACCATACATTGTCATTGCTACAAGGTAGAAAAGTTACCGCGCGTTCTCGCTTAATTATTGCACCCAAAAGTTGCTACATTCCAGATTCAATTGCAAATGGTAAAAAGATTTGGGGCTTGAGCGTGCAGTTATATTGCGTTAAAAGCCAAAATAATTGGGGGATAGGTGATTTCACCGACTTAACGTATTTAGTGCAAAAATCAGCGCAACAGGGGGCAGATTTTATCGGGTTAAATCCAATTCATTCTTTATACCCAGCCGATCCCGATACTTGTAGTCCATATGGCCCCAGCTCCCGACGTTGGTTAAACTATTTATATATTGATGTGACCGCTATCGAAACCTTTAACCATTCTAATGTAAAAGAGTGGATGAAAAACAATGATATTGAGAGCAAATTAGCTGAGTTACGTCGTTTAGAATTTGTTGATTACAAACAAGTAGCTGAAGTAAAGCTCAATGCGCTAAACCTCGTTTACGCAGAGTACAAAAAGCGATACCTGAAAGGTAATTCAGATGAACATAAAGCCTTCAAAGCGTTTATTAAAGAGGGTGCCCAAAGCCTAAAGAATTTAGCGACGTTTGAAGCTATTCAAATGCAGCTAAAAGAAGCTGGTAAAGAATATTGGGGCTGGCAGGTATTTCCAACAGAGTTACAAGACCCAGAATCTGATGGCGTGAAAGATTTTGTCAAACAGAACAAACAGTCTGTTGAGTTCTATATGTTTCTGCAGTGGCAAGCAGCGCTTCAATTTGAAAAAGCTAGCCAAGCGGCACTTGATGCTAAAATGGAAATTGGTTTGTACCGCGATCTAGCTGTAGGGGTAAGTGAAGGTAGCGCAGAAATATGGGGCAATCAAGATTTGTATTGCACCGAGGTGAGTATTGGCGCTCCACCAGATATATTAGGGCCTTTAGGTCAAAAGTGGGGTTTACCACCTATGCAGGTGGATACCTTAATTGAGCAAAAGTACCAGCCAATTATTGACTTATTTTCTTCAAATATGCATGCTTCGGGTGCGCTTCGTATTGATCACGTTATGGCTTTATTGCGTTTGTGGTGGGTACACAAAGATGATGATGCAAGCGCAGGTGCATATGTTAATTACCCTGTAGAAGATTTACTCGCTATATTGGCGTTAGAGTCAGTACGTAATAAAAGTCTAGTAATAGGTGAAGACTTAGGCACGGTGCCTGATTCTATTCGCGAACAGCTTCAAGCAAATGGTATGTATTCTTACCGAGTGTTTTTTTTCGAACAGGCCAAAGACGGTGGATTTTACTCTCCATCTCATTATCCTGAACAATCGATGGCTACATTAACCACTCACGATTTACCCACTTTAATAGGGTTTTGGCATTGTGATGATTTAGCCCTTGGTAAAGAAGTTGGGTTATATCCTGACCCAGAAGTACTGGCAAATCTTTATGATATCAGACATGAGAATAAGCAACATATCCTCAACACGATGCATGGCCACCACTCTATTTCAGAAAATATCAGCCGAGATGTTAATTATGTTGGTATGTCTACCGAACTAAATTATGGTATGCAATTGCATATGGCGACAGGCTCAAGCGCGTTATTAAGTTTGCAGCTAGAAGATTGGTTGGAGATGGAAAAACCAATCAATATTCCTGGTACATTTAATGAATATCCAAATTGGCGAAGAAAACTGTCACATAATATTGAAGATATTTTCAATAAACCAGAAATACAATCCTTGGCGCATGATCTGACTCAGAAAAGAAAGCAAGCCAGTAATATTTGATGTAATGTGTTTATACACGATAAATTTTAAAAAAAAGGTCGACGAATGCAGTTTGAACAAGCTTTATTATCAGGGCAATGCAGTGAGCCATTTTCATTTTTAGGCTTAGTTAGCAATGACGAAGGGGATAGTACCATTCGCGTTTTTTTGCCTTTTGCTAAAAGTGTCATAATTAGAAATTATGAAACGAAAGAAGATATTGCGAGTTTAGATGCGTTAGGCAATGGCATATTTGAAACAAAGGTAGCGGCTCAAATTGCTACTTATGAAGTAGTAGCTGACACAGAAAGTGGCGAATACACGTATGTCGACCCTTACCAGTTTACTGCTGAGGCATATCATGCTGTACATTTTATCGACCATGCGCCTGAAAATTTGTATAAACAAGCAGGTGCGCAATTAATCACAACAGAGCAGGGTATTCATGGCGTGCGTTTTGCTGTATTTGCGCCTAACGCGAGTGCGATTTCTGTTATGGGTGATTTTAATCATTGGGATAAACAGTTACATCCAATGCAAAAAACTGAAATGGGTTATTGGGTGTTATATATACCGGGCTTACAAGTTCAAACTCAATACAAATTTGCCATTAAAGATATGTATGGAAATGCATTACCCGACAAATCAGACCCGCTAGGGTTTAGTCAACATCAATATCCCTCTCACGCGTCTGTGGTGTATGATCACAATGGTTATCAGTGGCAAGATGGTAATTGGCAGCAGGCAAAGCAGAAAAAAAATCATTATCAGCAACCCATGAGCATTTATGAAGTGCATTTAGGTTCTTGGAAGCGGCCTGACGATGCAACAATACAATACTTAACATATCGTGACATGGCAGATGACTTAGTTAACTATGCGGTTGATATGGGTTTTACTCACTTAGAAATGTTGCCTATTTCAGAATATCCTTTTGATGGTTCGTGGGGGTATCAACCAGTTGGACTGTTTGCTCCTACTAGCCGTTTCGGTAGCCCAGATGATTTTAAATACCTAGTAGATATATGCCATCAGAATAATATTGGTGTAATTATCGATTGGGTACCCGCACATTTTCCTGAAGACGGTCATGGCCTCGCGCGTTTCGATGGAACCTGTGTATATGAATACGATGATCCTCGTAAGGGTTGGCACCCTGATTGGAACTCATGTATTTACGATTTTGGTAAAGATACCGTTAGACAATTCCTTGTTGCTAACGCCCTATATTGGTTTGATAAGTTCAGAGTAGACGGTATTCGTGTAGATGCAGTTGCTTCAATGTTGTACTTAGATTATTCACGCAATGACGGGGAATGGATACCCAATGTAGATGGTGGCAATCATAATTATGAGGCCATTAGTCTATTGAAGTGGATGAACACAGAAGTGTACAAACAGTATCCATATGCAATGACAATAGCGGAAGAATCAACCTCGTTTGCAGGTGTGTCAAAACCTGTTGAAACTGGAGGGTTAGGGTTCGGTTTTAAATGGAATATGGGCTGGATGCACGATTCCCTGCATTACATCGCAAAAGACCCAGCTTACAGACGATATCATCATGGCGAATTATCTTTTTCGATGGTATATGCCTATGATGAAAATTTTGTATTGCCCATTTCACATGATGAAGTGGTTCACGGTAAAGGGTCTATGCTACAAAAAATGCCTGGTGATGAATGGCAAAAGTTTGCAAATTTACGTGCTTATTATGGTTTTATGTTTGCTCATCCAGGCAAGAAATTACAATTTATGGGGAATGAACTTGCGCCTTATCAAGAGTGGGATCACGACTCTGAGCTTAATTGGGCATTACTCAATCATGAATCGCATAAAGGCATCCAAAATTTATATAGAGATTTAAATAAAGTATATACAAGCCAGCCTTGCTTATACCAACTCGACCATCAGCAGTCAGGCTTTCAATGGTTAGATTTAGATAATGCAGACTCATCCATTTTTGCCTTTGCTCGTTATTGTGAACATTCTTCTGAGGTGATTATTGCGGTTATCAACTTTACGCCAAGTGTGCATTCGGAATATCGAATCGGCGTACCTTTGCATGGTAAATATCAATTGATACTCAATACTGATAGCAAAGCGTATGCAGGTAGTGGTTTTAATGCTTATAGTGAAATAAAAACCGATAACATAGAAAGTCACGGACATACACAATCTTTAAACTTAAGCTTACCGCCATTAGCGGCATTATATTACAAAGTGAGCAATTAGGGTCTGTGTATAAATGAATAATAACCGGCGAGTCAAATGACACAGCAATCTCTTTTCAGTAGTGTAGATAAATTTGGTAAAGATCAACTTTTTAAATTAGTGCAAGGCAGTGTTGAACCTTTAGGTGCTAACCTTGCTGAAAATGGGTGTAATTTTTCCGTTTATGCACCCGATGCGGCAGAAGTATTCATTTGTTTGTTTGATGCTGATGAACACCCCCTTGCACAAGTATGCCTCGAGCAACGCGTGCAATCAAAATGGTTCGGTTTTATAGAAAATGTGTCTAATTCACATCTTTATGGTATTAGAATTCGCCCGAAACCGAATAAGCGAGTTCATCAAGATTCAAGCATAGAAAAGTTACTGATTGACCCGTACGCTAAATCATTAAACCGTGCTTTAAACTGGGATAAAGATAAGTATAGAGGGGATTCTCATTCGTTAATTCCGAAAGCCAACATTGTGGACTCAGCTAACAACGGATTGCAACCCATAACCCTTTCAAATAATAAACGTATTATTTATGAGGCACATGTTAAAGGGATAAGTAAATTGCACCCCGATGTGCCAAGTCATTTGCAAGGTACCTATTTAGGTGCAGCTCATCCATCAATCATTTCTCATTTAAAAAAGTTGGGGGTGACTAGCGTTCAGTTTTTACCCTTAATGGCATTTATGCCAGAGCCATTCGTGGTAGATAAAGGATTAACTAACTATTGGGGATATAATCCAGTTAATTTTTTCGCGCCTGAGCCCAGATATGCATATAAAGATGCGCTATCAGAATGTAAGCTGATGATTGATACCTATCGTAAAGCCGGCATAGAAATCATATTAGATGTGGTATTTAATCATACTGCAGAAGGTGGAAGCGATGGCCCGGTATTAAGCTTTAAAGGATTATGTGAATCACATGCCTATTTAATTGAATTATACGATGAGTCAGATGAACCACAATATGCTAATTATTCTGGTTGCGGTAATACGCTTCAAGTAGCAGATACCTTTATATGTAATATGATCATAGATGCTATGCGCTATTGGGTGAGCGAAATGGGGGTGAGTGGGTTTAGGTTTGACTTAGCCACAGTATTAGGTAGGGAACCATTTGAATATAAAAAATCTGCTCGCTTTTTTAGTATCCTTCAGCAAGATCCTATATTAAAACAAGCAGTCATGTTAGCTGAGCCGTGGGATATAGGTCCAGGTGGTTATCAACTTGGGCATTTCCCTGCAAACTGGCTAGAAGTAAATGATAAGTATAGAGACACAGTACGGGGCTTTTGGCGCGGTGATAAAGGCTTAAAAGGTGAATTTGCTACGCGTTTAATGGGCTCAAAAGATATATTTAGAAAAGGCGTAAGGCCAATGTATGCCAGTGTGAATAACGTGTCGTATCATGACGGTTTTACGCTTCATGATATTGTTAGTTATGAGAATAAACATAACAAAGTAAACTTAGAAGATAACCGAGATGGTCATAACCATAACCTTACTCGGAATTACGGCTATGAAGGAACCACAACAGACCAAGAAGTGCTGGCTATTCGTGAACAACAAAAACGTAATTTGTTTGCCACGTTAATATTGAGTCAAGGGACGGCGCATATTCTAGGTGGAGATGAATTAAGTCGCACGCAAAATGGAAACAATAATGCCTACTGCCAAGACAATTCTATTAATTGGTATAACTGGCAGCTAGATAGCACGCAGCGCGCCTTTTTGGACTATTGCGCCTACGTCGTATCACTTAGGCAAACTTATCCACTCTTACAACAAATGAATTTTGCTGATGACAAATACGATAACAAGCAAAATATACTGGAAGTATATTGGTATCGTCGAGATGGTAGCCACAAATCAGATATAGATTGGGTTAATCATGAGCATCATTGTTTTGCCTTACACGTAATTGGTGAAGTAGAGCAGGCAGGCACAGCAATAAAACAACAATGGTTATTTTGTTTTAATAGTTTAGATAAAGCGAAAGAATTTAGTTTACCCATGCTTGGTGACAAAAGTGTTGCAAACGTTACCGAGTTGAACAAAGCGCAAACAAACAAGAATATTTCAAACCTTACCGAGCCGAAAAACGCACATTGGCAATGCATGCTAAATACTGCTTGCGTTGAAGTCGGTGATTATATAAATCATGCTACTAAACCACTCTTTGAGATGCCTGCTCGCAGTATTTGTTTATTCAAAAAATAAAGAGTGCCTGTCTAAAAATAGCTTTTAGCATAATTGATTAAATTGGAAGGGATGAGTTGAAATGTTATCCTTTTAACATAGCACTTTAGTAATTCACAAAGAATTCATTAAGCTGAAGTGGACGTAATTCAATTAATTAGAGATTGTGTATATGACATCTATCGATGGTAGTAGTTTGTGTGATGTAGGTTTTATTGGGTTGGGCGTAATGGGCAAAAACATTGCACTTAATTTAGCCGACAATGGCTATAAAATTGCCTGTTTTGATCTTGACCAAGATAAAGTTGATGAGGCCATGCAGCAAGATCAGCTAGAGCAGGGCAATAAGCATGCTCGGCTAATTGGTTGTAAATCGTATACTGAATTGTTAGCGAATATCCAAGCGCCTCATACTATTATTTTATCTGTTCCTGCTGGCGCGCCAGTCGATCATGTTTGCTCACATCTAATTGATGCAGGTATCCAAGCGGACGATATTGTTGTAGATACTGGCAATAGTTTATGGACCGATTCAGTTGAGCGAGAAACGCAATATCAAGGTAAATTTATTTTCTTTTCCACGGCTATCTCAGGTGGTGAAGAAGGCGCACGTTTTGGTCCGTCGTTAATGCCCAGTGGTGACCCATATGCTTGGACGCGTATAGAGCCTCTGTGGAATGCCATCGCGGCTAAAGTTGATCCAACAACGGGTAAACCCATGGAGGATTATAAAATAGGCGTACCGGTTACTTTTGGTGAGCCTTGTACCGCTTATATTGGCCCTGTTGGTGCAGGTCATTATGTAAAAATGGTACATAATGGAATTGAATATGCTGATATGCAGCTGATTTGTGAAGTGTATGATGTACTTCGCCAAGTGCTTGGTTTGTCAGCGTTTGAAATTTCAGACATTTTTGCTAAATGGAATACTGGCCCATTAGATAGCTACTTGATGCAAATAAGCGCACAAGTGCTTGCAGAGGAAGACCCTGACAGTCAACAAAATGAACACAAGGTTGCACTAGTAGACAAAATACTCGATAAGGCTGGACAAAAAGGAACAGGATTATGGACTGCAGTGAGTGCTTTACAAGTAGGCAGCCCAGCACAAACAATTACCCAAGCAGTATTTGCAAGAAGCATATCGGCATTTAAAGCACAGCGAATAGAAGCGAGTCATAAGTTAGCCGCACCTAACCCATCGTTACTTAACGAGTTATGCATTCCTGATAGCGATACTACACCAAATCAAGACGGATTTAATGACGCGCAAAAAGACGCCATAATCAACCAACTTCATGATGCGTTATATTGTGCGAAAATTTGTGCCTATGCACAGGGTTTTCAATTAATGGAACTAGCTGCAAAAGAGCATGGATGGAAGTTAGACTTTGCTAAAATTGCAAAAATTTGGCGGGGTGGATGTATTATTAGAGCCGTCTTTTTACAATCAATTGCTAATGCTTACGAAGGAAATGAGCACTTAGAAAATTTATTATTAGATGACTTTTTTGCAAAACAATTAGAAGTATTCCAAACGAATTGGCGCAGAGCAGTCGCAAATGCCGCGCTATCGGGTGTGCCTACGCCAGCATTAAGCAGTGCACTAAATTATTATGATGCGTATCGAAGTGCGAATTTGCCCGCTAATTTACTTCAAGGACAAAGAGACTTTTTTGGCGCGCATACTTACAGCCGAACCGATCAACCTGAGCATTTCAAATACCATATGTCATGGGGCGCAGATGATCGAGTACAGACCAGAGTCCGTAAATAGCGAAACAGCAATAAATTGTGAGGCATATATGTCTGATATAAAAAATAACGAAACATACAAAGATAAACTTACTAGTGAAGAATTTAGAGTAACACGTCAAGCAGGCACTGAACGGCCGTTTACTGGCGAGTATTTACACAATAAAGAAACCGGCGAATATTCGTGTAAATGTTGTGGGGCAAAGTTATTTGAATCAGCGTCTAAGTTCGATTCTGGCTGTGGATGGCCATCTTTTTCTGAGCATAGTAGCGAAGACAATGTGGTGTTTAAAGAAGATAATTCGTTAGGTATGCAGCGCATTGAAATTTTATGTAAGCAGTGTGATGCGCATTTAGGTCATGTTTTTGATGATGGTCCGTTACCTACAGGTAAACGATACTGTGTTAATTCTGTGTCTTTAAATTTCCAGCCTGAGTAAATCATATCGTCTCAGAGACCTCACAAATGTCAATCTCTGAGGCGACATTAGTCTTAAAATCAAAAAAAAATTGTGTAATTTTATTACATAATGTCCTCTAAACTTGTCATAAATATGTTAATCAAACCTGTCCTAAACCAATGTTTTAATCGCTTTTAATGACAAACTGTCAAATTATTACTAAACAAACATGTTGTTTATATAATAATCATCCTAATTTGAAAGTTTTTTGTCAATTTGGCTTTTGATGCTACTTTTCATAGAATGCGCGCGGTCTACTCTTTCAGTAACGCATATTTGGAAAGGAAAAAGCTAAATGAATCAGCAGTTTGAGCAAGAATTACAATCTAGTTGGCAAGAACGCCAAGAGTTTGCAGAGCGCATGTTACCTATCATAGGTAGTTTGTATCGAAACACAGCCGTAGAAATATTGGTTTATGGACGTACATTATTAAACGCCAGTGTTATTGATTTGATAAAAGCTCACCGTAGCGTACGTTTATTTGAAGGCGTAAAATTAAGACTTCGTGAAAGCTTTCCTGTAATTGAAGCAATTAGCAAAATGCAACTTGCACCCTGCCAAATTGATATTGGTAAATTAGCGTATGAATTTAACTATGGCGCAGCAAAAGACCAATCTGACCTAGATGCTTTTTTGGCTGTTAAATTATCAGATGTTATTAACAAAGCAGACGAACATGAACCGCGTGATGTCGTGCTTTATGGCTTTGGTCGTATAGGACGTTTACTTGCACGCTTAATGATTGAGCGTCAAGGCGAAGCAAATAAACTTCGTTTAAAAGCAATTGTAGTGAGAGGCGGCAAAGACGGTGACTTAGAAAAACGTGCTAGTTTACTTCGTCGTGACTCAGTACATGGTCCTTTTAATGGCAGTATCACTGTTGATAAAGAACGCAGTGCATTAAAAGCCAATGGTTCATTTATACAAGTGATTTATGCTAATCATCCTAGTGAAGTCGATTACACTCAATATGGTATTAAAAACGCTATTGTAATTGATAATACTGGTATGTGGAGAGATGTAGATGGACTCTCTCAACACTTGCAAGCAAAAGGCGCAGCCAAGGTGTTATTAACCGCTCCAGGTAAAGGCGATATTAAGAATATTGTTCATGGCGTAAACGACGGCGATATTGCTGATTCAGACACCATTCTTTCTGCGGCCAGTTGCACAACTAATGCAATTACACCAGTATTGAAAGCCCTAGATGAAGAATACGGAATAGAGAGTGGACACGTTGAGACAGTTCATTCGTTTACAAATGATCAAAACCTTATTGATAACTATCATAAAGCTGAGCGTCGTGGACGTGCCGCATCATTAAATATGGTTATTACAGAAACAGGTGCGGCAAAAGCGGTATCAAAAGCGTATCCGCAACTTGAGGGCAAATTAACAGGTAATGCCATTCGTGTACCTACGCCTAATGTTTCAATGGCTATTTTAAACTTAAACCTAAATAGTGAAACAGATAAAGAAAGTATTAATGCTTACTTACGTAATGCATCACTATTCAGTGAATTGCAGCATCAGATTGATTATACCGCCTCTACTGAAATTGTATCTACTGATCTTGTAGGTGCGCGCGCCCCAGCAATTGTTGATTCACAAGCAACCATTGTAGCTAAAAACCGTGCAACGCTATATGTATGGTATGACAACGAGTTTGGTTATAGCTGCCAGGTAATGCGAGTCGTAACAGATATGGCTGGCTTATTGGTACCTGATTTACCAAAGGCTCAACCATAAGTTTATACAGAAAATAACAATACACACTCAATGTAAACCCGAACTGATAAGCTAGTTCGGGTTTTTTTATACCTGCAACTAGTTAAATAGTTTTGTAATACCTGATTGTTTGCTACCATTAAGGTATAACAACAACAAATTAGCATGTTCAGTATATGTACATAAATAGTCAATTCGACAGCGGGAATATCCGTGTCATTTCTTTAGATGGTCCCAAAAGCATTCAGCTTGCCATTAATAAAGACAATCAATCAGATTTTTATCAGTGGTTTCATTTTAAACTTCACTGTCAGCCGTTTACTGAATATCAACTGCATATTAACGAGTTAACTCATTCTGCTTATCCTGACGGGTGGAGAGACTACCAAGCGGTTGCATCTTATGATCGAGAAACATGGTTTCGCGTGGATACAGCGTTTACTGGTGAAAAGCTAGTGATTGATTTTACACCAGAATTCGACAGCGTTTATTTTGCTTACTTCGCCCCATACAGTTATGAACGTCACTTAAATCTTATAGCAGAGGCGCAAACTAGTTTTGATTGCAAACATGAGTTATTGGGTTTAACGCTAGATGGGCGTGAGCTAAATTTATTAATTGTGGGTGACGAACATTCAGAAACAGATAAACCAAAAAACAAAATATGGATAACCGCTCGCCAACATCCGGGCGAGACGATGGCCGAGTGGTTAATTGAAGGGCTGCTGGCGCGTTTACTTGATGAAGATGATGGTGTTGCTAGAGAACTTTTGAACAACAATATTTTTTATATTGTGCCTAATATGAACCCTGATGGCAGTTACAGAGGACATCTGCGAACCAATGCGAACGGGGTAAACCTAAACAGAGAATGGCAAAGTCCTAGTAAAGAAAACAGCCCAGAAGTGTTTCATGTGTTGAATAAAATGCATGAAACCTCGGTAGATATGCATCTTGATGTACATGGTGACGAAGCTTTACCTTATAATTTTGTGGCGGGTAGTGAAGGTAATCCAAATTATAATGAAAAAATTCAAAATTTAGAGAATACATTCAAGCAAGCATTATTAACCGCAACACCTGAATTTCAAGATAAGTATGGGTATGATAAAGACGAGCCGGGTAAAGCAAATTTAACCGTTGCGAGTAACGCAGTAAGTCATGCATTTAACTGTTTGGCTTATACCTTAGAAATGCCATTTAAAGATAACGCTGATTTACCAGATCCTAGTTTTGGTTGGTCGCCACAACGCTCTAAACAATTAGGAAAAGATGTATTAGTGGCAATAAGAAGCGTAGCGAGTATTTTAAATAAATAAAATTCAACGAATAGTGCTGTTCAATAATTACTAAGGCGCTGATAACAACAATAATAAGGAAAGACTTTTGGACGTATTACACGATTTTTTTAAGCTTCTTGATGGCTTTTTAGGCGGGGCAGCATGGTTTCCCTATGTTCTGTTAGGTACGGGTGCATTTTTTACTATTTATTTGAAATTTCCACAAATTCGTTACTTTAAACATGCATGGAAAGTAGTCACAGGTAAATTTGATAAGGCTGACGCCGAGGGTGATACTACCCACTTTCAAGCATTAACAACTGCGCTATCTGGTACTGTTGGTACAGGTAATATAGGAGGTGTAGCCTTCGCTATTTTCCTAGGTGGGCCTGCCGCATTATTTTGGATGTGGGCAACTGCGTTTTTTGGTATGACAACCAAATTTGTAGAAGTAACCCTTTCGCACAAATATCGTGAAAAAACCGCTGATGGCACTATGGCCGGTGGACCCATGTATTACATGGATAAGCGATTAAATATGAAATGGTTAGCGGTGGCATTTGCCGTAGCAACCGTAATTAGTTCATTTGGTACAGGTAATTTACCTCAAAGTAATGCGATTGCCAGCGCCATGGAAGCAACTTTTGGATTTGAACCATGGATTGTAGGTGCGGTATTAGCGGTTATGCTTGGGCTGGTTATTTTAGGCGGTATTACGCGTATTGCTGCCGTTACATCAAGGGTTGTCCCCTTTATGGCGGTTGTTTACTTAGTTGGTGCGTTTGCCGTTATCTTTGCCAATGTGGAAAATATTGGGCCTGCTTTTGCTTCGGTGTTTGCTGATGCATTTACCGGTTCGGCCGCAGCCGGTGGATTCTTAGGTGCTACCTTTGCTTATGCATTTAACCGTGGTGTTAACAGAGGCTTATTTTCGAACGAAGCCGGACAGGGTTCAGCGCCTATTGCCCACGCATCTGCAAAAACAGATGAGCCAGTGTCAGAAGGGATGGTATCTATATTAGAGCCATTTATTGATACCATTATTATTTGTACCATTACGGGTTTAGTTATCTTATCGTCCGGTGTATGGAGTGAAAAGCACGAAAATATTTTTGACCGTTCTGATATGTATTTTGTGGCTGGCGAGTACACACAAGATAATGTAGACGATAGTAAAAATATGTTTATGTACTTAAACAAAATTGAAGGCAATACGGTAGAGCCATTTAACGGTGAAATAAATGTGGTTGCAGGGTCTGCAGTGACAGGAGGCTATACGCTAATTAACTCACGGTCTTTTGCAGAGGAAGTACGCTATTATGTGAGTTCAACCGAAGACCCATTTACCGGCACATTAAGTATTATTGATGGCACCATCAAAAGAGATAATATTGTTGTCCAGGGTAAATCATTAATTCACTCAGTTGACTTAACCACAAAAGCCTTTACCAAAGGATTTCTTGGTAGCTATGGTCAATATATCGTGTCAATTGGCTTACTTTTATTTGCGTTTTCAACCGCAATTGCCTGGTCGTATTATGGCGATAGAGCCATGACCTACTTACTAGGACCAGCTTCTGTTATGCCTTACCGAGTAGTATATGTATTCGGTTTTTTGTGGGCGGCAGTATCTGACACAACACTTGTCTGGACATTATCTGCAGTCGCGATTGTGGTTATGACACTACCAAACTTGTTTGGTATTTTAATGCTTCGTAAAGAAATGAAAGATTCCGTTGCGGATTACTGGAAAAAGGTCGAAAAAGCAAAGACTGAGTAATATAAAAAACAATTAATACGCTACGAAGTAAGTCTACATCAAACACTTACTCGTAGTAATTTTATAAATGCGAAGCGAGCGATAGGCTCGCTTTGTTTTAAGCTGAATTTATAAAGCTAAGGTCAACATATCCTACTATATTGAACTCAAGCTGCTTTCTATTAACAATAATCACAAAACTGTGATCTCTTAACTAAATAATCATTTAAAGGACGATTATGGCAATTACTAACTGTCCCGCATGTAATAAATCAATTTCGGATAAAGCGAAGTCTTGTTCGCATTGTGGATATGAGTTTGGCGATCAAAGTGCAGAAGATATTCGCAGGCAAATATCGCTAAAACGCTATAAAAAACTACAAAAATTACAGAATCAATCTATGCTGGCCATGCTTTTGTTTATAGTGGGGTGTTATTTTGTTTTCTTAGGTGATTTTCCTAGCTCAAAACAGGGTTTAATGATGTACAATGCATCCATAATTGTGACGAGTATAGGGTTTATCTGGTACGCGGTTAATCGTGTACGTATTACTCTAGCAAAAAGGTCGTAAATAGTAGATTAAAGGTGAAGCAATGCAAGTAGAGCAGCTATTAGCCATGATGTCTGATGACATCTACGAAAAATTTAAGCAAGCGATTGAAACAGGAAAGTGGTTAGATGGTAATCAGCTAACTGAAGAACAAAAAGAAACGGTTATGCAAGCCGTTTTACTTTACCAATCAAGGGTTGAGCAATCTAACGAGCATATGACTATAGGCAACGATGGGCAAGTGGTTCAAAAAAGCCGCAAAGAACTCCAACAAGAATTTAAGCAAGCCAAAACTAATCAAACTAACATAGCGCGGTTTAAACAGGATGATATTTAAGGGTTTATTTACACCAGGACACAAAAGCAGTGATTCTGAAAAGCGCATTGCCAGCATAAATGGACTGGATAAGCAAAAAGAAAAAGATAAGTCTATATTGCATGAACTAGCATTTAATGATGCAAATGATGATGTGATGCTTAAGGCGTTATCAAAATTAGACTCTTTCGTTTTGTGGATGAAAGCTGCCGATACTGCACATTCTAGTAAAGTAAAAAGAGTCGCGCTAAATACTTGTATTGAACAACTTGAGTCAGTTGAAAAGGTATCAGATAAATTATTTCGTTCTTTTATAGTAGAAAGTAAAAACAAACCTCTTTTAGAAAAATTATTAACGTCAAGTACGCGTTTGAAAAGCGATGAAAGTTTGAGTTTAACCGTGCTGAAAGCACTCGACAACGAGAATTTGAATCGCAAGTACTTTCAAGAACAAGCAACAAGTGCACAGCAATTGGAATTGATAAAAGAAGTGCACGACCCAAAAGTTTTGGTTAGGTTTGCTAAGTTAAGTTCACATAACGAGGTAATAGCGCATATTCAAGAAAGGCTTGATAAAATAGCGGAAGATAAGCAAAAACCAGTCAAAATTAAACAACAAGCTACGCTAATTAATTCTAGATTACTTGCATTAAAAGATGCCTCTGATTATGAGTATTTAAATGAGCAATTTATTGCGTTAACTGATGAATTTAATGTGATAAAAGGCGATTTTGCCTGTTTAGATGAAACTACAGCAGCCACATTTTCAGAAAAATTTCTGTCTTTAAAAACAAGCCTAAAACAAAAACTCACTACGCTTGAATCCGACTATCGGCAAAAACAATTGTTTAAACAAACAACTAACTTAATTTCTGAGATTAATGACCGCTGCGATCAAGTGGTTCAACAAATAAATTTATTGGTGGATGATACTCAAAAAACACATGAACAAGCGACGCAAATAGATGTTTCGGCTAATGTAAAAATACTCGATGTATCGCTAGATAGCGCAGAAGCAGAAATTTTGCAAATAGATGCAGCCCATCAAACGGCATCACATAGAGCGGCTATCAAAACAATAAATAAACGCATATCTGATAGCAGACATACACTTAACAATATTCCAAAGATTCTTGTTATTGCGGGTGAAATAACCGCTATGCTAGATGCGCACGCCCAATTAATTAATGAGTTATCACAAAATGATGTTAAAAAAAGTGATGATGAAATATTGCAGCTTATTGAACAGCGTTTAACTGATGATAAACAACGATTAGGGCAAATTAAAAAGGATAACGAAATACTTATTCCAATTAATTTACTTAAACAATATAACCAGTCATCGAGCGAACTTCGCAATAAACAAAAAGAAATAAAAAACGCTTACAAGCAAGTTGAACGCAAGTGTGATTCTAAACTTAAAGTGGTAAATAACTTAATTACTCAAGGTAAGTTTAAGCCTGCCATCTCTATGTTTCATCATGTAGAGAAAATGTATCAAAGCATTCACTCAAACGCATCGATGCGTTTAAAGAAAAACTTTGAAAAAGTACAAGAAGAAGTAACGAAATTAAAAGACTGGCAAGCTTATATCGCACAACCAAGAAAGCCTGAGTTGATTGAACAGGCTAAAAAACTAAACGAAGTGGTGCCAGATAATTTGCACGAGCGTGCCGATGCCATAAAGCAGCTTCGTCAAGAATATAATTCTCTAGGAAATTTATATACGGAAGAAGACAAGCTTCATAATAAAACGTTTGATGATTTGATAGAGCAAGCATTTGCACCTTGCAGAACCTTTTTTGCTGAGTTGGAAAGGCAGCGAGAAGAAAACTATGTAACTGCATTGAATTTGATTAAAGAAGTTGAAGCGTTTGATACCGCTGTTCCCGGACATGAATTGGTCAGTGCAACTAATGCCTTTAAAACTAGTTTTAGCAAAGTAGGTGAAATAGACAAAAAGCATAAAAATAAGATTAAGCGAGATTTCAATAAGGTGCTGAAACCTTTGAATCAAGCTATTGCAAATAATTTGAATACGAATCTTATTGCGAAGCAAAAACTGGTAGCGAAAGCTGAAGTTATATCAACTTCTATAAATAATGATGGATTTGATATGCAGGAAGCGGTTGTTGAAGCAAAAAGCTTACAGAAAAAGTGGAAAGAAATTGGTTTTGCTGGCAAGCCTGATGACAATAAATTGTGGCAACAGTTTAGGCAGTACAATGATGATTTATTTAATCATTATCATAAAAATCTGTCTGAACAAAAAGCAGAACTTCAATCTCATTTGCAGCTGTTGACTGAAGAAACTCAGCGAGTCATTGATGAATTGAAACATGCTGAAGATATATCAAATCTTCAGTTTTATGAGACAAGCCGAGAAAATGTGCTAAATCAACTAAATAGCTTAGATGAAAAAGGCAGAAAAAATGCGGCTAAACTAATTGAAAAAATGGAAGCGACATATGAAAACTGTGTCGCTTCAATGAATCATCAAAAAGAACAAAAAGGAATAGTGCAATTATTTGAATTTCTCAATGGTTTTAACAAGCCCTTGGATGAATTACAAAACGAATACGAACAATTGCAAGGTAAATATAGAGCATGGTTAAGTGCGCAAGTACAAATTTTGCCTATATTACTAGGGTTAGATCGAACCCAGTTAGCCCAAGTTGCCACT
This sequence comes from Glaciecola sp. UBA1851, assembly GCA_002338515.1. GTDB lineage: Bacteria > Pseudomonadota > Gammaproteobacteria > Enterobacterales > Alteromonadaceae > Glaciecola. The sequence continues at coordinate 72,217 of DDIL01000180.1, forward strand.
ATATTATTTGACAAATCTTACTCTGAAATGCCGATAGGTGATGAGTCGTCTAGAAAAGACTTACAACTTCGAGTAATGGCAAGTAAGTTAGAACAAGGACAAGTTATTTTACCAGAAGCCGTTTTAGCTGCATGGGTTAGCTTGGGTCCTGTTGACACTAATGACAAGCAAGCTTTAGATGTTATGCAGGCGCTTTTTACTAACTAATAAGCATGTAATAAAAGAGCATTCAAGTGGCTTCAAAAAAGAATATTTATATAGCATATACCGGCGGAACAATAGGAATGAAGCCTTCTGAACGAGGGTACATACCAGCCGCTGGTTATTTGTCTAAAACCTTAGCAAATATGCCTGAATTTCATCGTGAAGAGATGCCAAATTTCACCTTGCATGAATATGATTCTTTATTAGATTCAAGTGATATGGTGCCAGCCGATTGGCAAGCTATAGCAAATGATATTGCTACTAATTATGATAACTATGATGGGTTTATTATTCTACATGGTACGGATACCATGGCATATACTAGTTCAGCTTTATCTTTTATGCTCGAAAACTTAGCTAAGCCAGTTATTGTAACAGGCTCGCAAATTCCACTTGCTCAACTTCGTTCAGATGGCCAAGCTAATTTACTTAATGCACTATTTATTGCTGCCAATTATCCCATAAATGAAGTCACCTTATTTTTTAATAATAAGCTTTTGCGGGGCAATCGTGCTAGAAAAGTTAATGCAGATGGATTTGATGCGTTTGATTCTCCAAATTTTCCTGCATTACTTAAAGCGGGTATTCATATTGAGGTAAGTAAGAATTTAGCTAGTTTCCCTAAATCTTCTATGCCACTGAACGTTGCTCAAATCAAAAGTCAACCTGTAGGGATGTTAAGTCTTTACCCAGGGATAAGTCATAAAGTGCTCACTAATATTATTCAACAACCAGTGAATGCACTAATTTTAATGAGTTATGGCGTAGGGAATGCGCCTCAAAACCCTAAATTACTGAGTCAAATTGAACAAGCCACTAAGCAAGATATTATGGTAGTAAACTGCACTCAATGTTTACATGGAAAAGTAGATATGAGCGGTTACGCTAATGGTAAATTGGTTGAACAAACTGGCGTTATTTCAGGTCTAGATATTACCCCAGAGGCCGCACTAGCGAAGTTACATTATTTACTCAGCCAGACAGAACTATCGTTTGCAGAGAAGTGCGCATTGATGGCAACTAATTTGCGCGGTGAAATGACTGATTAGTAGAAATAACATAACCGCTTTAAACGTTATTATAAATAAGAGAAATCAAATATGTTAACCATTACTGATGTAAACAAGACCTATACAAATGGAATTAAGGCTCTTGATAACGTCAGTTTAAAGATCTCTAAAGGTCTGTTTGGTTTATTAGGTCCAAATGGTGCCGGTAAGTCTAGTTTAATGAGAACTATTGCGACCTTACAACAGCCTGATTCTGGCAGTGTCATTTATGACAATTTAGACGTGATTAATCAACCTACCGAAATTCGTAAACGATTAGGGTATTTGCCTCAAGAATTTGGTGTGTACCCGCGCATTAGCGCTTACGATTTGTTAGATCACATTGCGGTGTTAAAAGGAATGAAAGACCCATCTTTAAGAAAGGAATCGGTAGAAGGCCTACTTGCAAATACAAATTTACATGAATATAGACATCAAGCGGTAAGTACCTTTTCGGGAGGGATGAGGCAGAGGTTTGGCATCGCACAGGCCCTATTGGGTGATCCTGACTTACTCATTATAGATGAGCCTACCGCTGGCCTAGATCCAGAAGAGAGAAATCGATTCCATAATTTGTTAGTTAGTTTGAGTAAAGATAAGGTCATTATATTATCGACTCATATTGTTGATGATGTTTCTGAGCTTTGTTCGGATATGGCAATTCTTGGAACCGGCAAAATATTATTGCAAGGCAATCCAATAGAAGTGACCAATCAACTGGCTGGAAAAGTATGGCGACGAACCATCCTACCCGAGGAATTTCCATCATACGAAGCCGAATATAATGTAATTTCTCAGCGCTTATTTGCTGGCAGAACGGTACTTCATGTTTTGTCTGATTCACCCGTTGAAGGTTTTGAAGGTGCACCATGTAGTCTACAAGATGCTTATTTTAATGTCCTTCATGGCCAATAACGATAATCATGTTTAAATTTAATTCAATGATTACAAAGAGTATAAAGCGACCATGTTCTTAAATATGCTTAAGTTTGAATATGGTTATTTTTTAAAGCAACCATCATTTGTAGTGGTCAGTTTAATTGTATTTTTTATGCCATTTTTGTCGGTTGCAGTAGAGCAAATAATTATTGGCTCGAGCAATATTAACATATTCTTGAATAGTCCGTTCTCAATTGCTTTAACACTGCTAGTTGTTGGGTTCCTTGGTATGTTTTTAGTAGTTAACTTTGTTGCTAATACCGCACTTCGTAACGATTCTATGATGATGAGTGAAATACTCTATACCAACCCAATCCCAACCACTTCATATCAACTTGGTCGATTTGCTGGCGCATTTTTAATTGTATTAACCGTGATGTTAATGGCGCCTTTAGGATTGATGTTAGGGAGTTTTATGCCATGGTTAGACGCTGAGCGCTTAGCCAACTTCAACATATTGTTCTACCTTACACCGTATTTAATTTTCACTGTTCCCACCTGTTTTATTCTGTCTTGTATTTTTTATGCCGCCGCTATTAGATTTAAAAGCATGATGGCAGTATATTTATTTGCATTGGGTTTATTTGCTTTGTATGCGTTGTCATCTGGTGTATTTGCAGACAGCGACCAACGTCAATTATTTGCAATGGCTGACCCGTTCGGCCTACGTGCTTTTTTTGAAATGACTCGTTATTGGACACCAAGTCAAAAGAATCAAGAATATATGTGGCTAAGTAATGAAGTATTTCAAAATAGAATACTTTGGTTACTAATTGCTATCGTTTTTTTGCTTAGCTTGTCAAAGTTGTTTGCGCCTTTAGCGGTTAACTACACAAAGGTTCTTAACAAATCGAAAAGTACTAACGCAAAAAGAACTAGCGGTGGGTCAATACTGAACGAGTCGGAAATTTATCAAAACTGGATAAACAATGACATCAATTATACTTACGACCCGCAATCTGGTTTCAATCAATTTTATACCTTATTAAAATTTGAAATTAAGCAGGTTCTATTTAGCCCTGCTTTTATTGTGCTGATCATTTTTGCAATGGTGTCTATTGCTTCAGAATTTTTTGACCCATCAACGATATATGGAACGAGTCATTACCCATTAACTAAATTTATGGTTGAGTTAATCAATAATGCTTTCTCATTATCTTTACTTATCATTATCACATTTTATTCAGCAGAAATTATTTTCCGAGAACGCAGTACAAGAATAGGCGATATTATCGATAGCACGCCTGTAGCCAACGTTACTCTTTTCACATCAAAATTTATAGCCTTGTGTTTAGTCGTTATTATTATATTAGCCATAGGAATGATGACAGCTATCGCTAATCAATTAGCACGTGGCATCTATAATATAGAGTTACAGCAGTATTTAGTTAGCCTTATTTATTTTGTAGGATTGCCATTTATTTTATTAGGTGTGGTTGGCTTTTTTATTCAAGCGCTGAGCCCTAATAAATATATGGGCATGCTAATTTTTGTTGGATTTTTATTTCTTCCTCTCTCTTTTTCTACCTTAGGGTTTGAGCATAACTTATTTAATTACGCTTCTGCACCCTTTTTAAAATATTCAGATATGAACGGCTATGCGTGGTATTTATTAACGCAAAATTATTATATGGCCTATTGGGTATCATTGGCATTAGTGCTAGCTTGCTTTAGTTATGCGTTAATGCATCGAGGTTTAGAAAGAAACATTAGTAATAAATTATCGCTTTTGACCCACAATTTAGGTAAAGGTGGGCAGACAATTGTGATGTTAGGGCTAATTAGTTTTGTTAGTTTTGGCACCGTTATTTACTACAATACAACGCAACTTAACGAATTTAAAACATCTAGCACTGTTCGCAGTGAAAATATTGAATATGAAAAGCAATTTTCTAAGTACGAAGATGCGCCCATTATTTCAACCACACATGTAGACCTTAATATTGCTATCTTTCCGAGCATGAGAAAGATGGAAGTGATTGCTAAGATGACGTTTTCAAATAGAACAAGCAACGTTATAAACAGGGTATTGATAAATTATCCTAAGCATAGCGTAATCAATATCCAAGGCGCGAATGTTAAAGATTACAATTATGCGTTTAAAACTGCATGGTTAACATTTGATAAACCCATACACCCAAACGAAAATGTAGAGTTACAGTTTTACATTACTCGTCAACATAGAGGGTTTAAAGATGGTAACGAGGATATTCATCTAGTTAAAAATGGCACTTTTATCAATAATTTTGACATGCTTCCATTTTTTGGAGTCGATACATCTAGATATATAAACGATCCGCACCAACGCAGAAAACATGGGCTAGATCTGTTTGAGAGAGCCCACCCACTAGAAGATAAGAATCGATACAAAGAGAGTATATTCGGTGAAAATGCTACCGGCATTGAATTCAAAGCCACTATTTCTACAAGTAATGAGCAAACGGCAATTGCGCCAGGAAAGCTTGTCCGTTATTGGCAGGATGCAGGCCGAAATTATTTTAAATATGAAATGAATCAGCCTATGGTTAATTTTTACAACATTATGTCAGCTGAAATAAAAGCGAAGACAGTGCAACATAATGGGGTAGAGATTGCCGTGTATTATTATCAAGCGCATAAATATAACATTGATAATATGTTAAGGGCTTCTATGGATGCGATTGATTATTTCGGCAATAAATTTAGTCCATATCAATATGAACAACTAAGAATTGTTGAGTTTCCTGGATATGAAAATTACGCACAGTCATACGCCAATACGATTGCTTATTCAGAGAGGCTAGGATTTGTTACCGACCTTACTAATCCGAGCATTATTGATTCAGTTTATTACGTAACTGCTCACGAAGTTGCGCATCAATGGTTTGGACATCAACTTCAAGCGGCTAATGTGCAAGGAGCGCCAATATTAATTGAAGGCTTATCTCAATATGCAGCACTGCAATTGATGCAAAATACTTATGGCAAATCAAAAATTCGTCAATTCTTAAAGTATGAGTTAGATGCATATTTGAGAGGACGTTCAAATGAAGATTTAGGTGAAATGCCTCTACTGCGTGATGAAAATCAAAATTATATCCATTACAACAAGGCGTCAATTGTATTTATGGCGATTGCGGACAGGATAGGCACACAAGCTATGAACGCTGCAATAAAAGAACTAATCCAGCAACATAGTGGCTTCAACATGGTTTATTCAACCACATTAGACTTGCTTAAACTGATTAAGCGAAATGCGTCAGTTGAGCACCATCAGTTTATTGAACAACAGTTTAAGCAAATTACTCTTTATGATTTAAGGCTGACATCCGCAGACATTCATGAAGATGAGCAATCCATTGAGTTAGACGTGTTTGCGCAACAACTTTTATCAGATAATGCAGGGAATGAAACAATTCAACCATTTTCAGATAAAGTAGATATAGTCATTTTTGAGCAAGATCCAAACGACTTTTCTATTCAACCAAATATACTATATAGCGCTAAGGCTCATCTAGTTTCGGGTGAAAATGCCTTGAGCATCCCATTGAACCAGTTAAATATAGATACAAAAAAACTACCAAGTAATATGTATATTGGTGTCGATCCATTTATTAGGTACATAGATAGAGATAGTGCGGATAACATCCAACAACTAAGACTTGATTAGGGTCTGTTGATCTTTGCTGCAAAATTATACAGCAAAGATCAACAAACCCTAATATTTCAAGGTTAGCAACCTAATTTAATTGACACTCGCGTTACCCATTTCAGTTAATGCTGTTCGGTTAACACACCAGTCATACTCGCACACTAGTCATAGTCGCAAACCAGTCATACTCGCACACCAGTTATACTCCCACATCAGTCATACTCGCGAAAGCGAGTATCTCACAAAAAGCGTAGTGAAGTTGATTAATACCCTAGCTTTCGCTGTCGATTTGGGAGATTACCGCGTTCGCGATAATGACCGGCATTGGGTTCGTTGCTTAAACAAACAGTATTACCATTTCAGTAAAAAGTCCCCTAATCGTTTTATACCACTATATAGTGATAGTTTTACTAAGTGTGTTTATGACAAACAAAATAAATCTTGATTTAATTGATCAACAAGATACTAGCGCCAATGCGCTTACCGAGGTGGCGTTAGGGTTATCCATGGCTTTTTTTGCGTTACTCGTTATTGCGCTGATATCTATAACCATGCCTAGAATAGCTTCGTCAAAAGCTAGCTCAAATATTCAGCTAGATACGAGTGATGCTATCGCAAAAGTTAGCCATGAGTCAGATAAAAACAGTGAGAATAATATAGACACCGTATTATTTTATTATGGCGGTCAATTAGTTAACGTTGAACTAAAACCTATTTATGCGAAAAATATCGATGCTGATACATCGGTTGTATTAGCGATTGACCCACTACTTACATTTGATGACATAGTGCGTCTTCAGCAAGAATTCTCTCATGTTCAATTACAACTCGCTAAGCTAACTGATGAATGGAAGTTAGCCATATCTAATAACCAAGTGGAAAAATTATAATGTCTCATGAAGTGGCCTATATGAAACGAAAGCCATGCAACACGTATCAGCCATTTAAATTACATTGTATTATGTTTGTTTCATTTACATTACTAGCGTGCTCTTTGATGCTTTTTATCTACTTTGAAATATTGAGTAACAAAGGCGGATATACGAGTGCTAAAGACAACCAGCACTTTAGCGCTAACCTCAGTAATCAGTTAATTTCTAACTATTTTGCTGATGCCGATATCAAGCATCTTTTGGATGATACTTTTCAGCGCGAATCATTCAGAACAGAAAACATAGATACTATTCAGAAATTACGACAAATTCGAGTACATAACGCATTGAGAGGCTTTAATAGTTATCAATCTGAAAAAATGGCACCGCAAACCCTTAATCAGCAAAACCCTATACCTGTGCAACTAACATTAGAGTTTGACCAAGCAAGTGATTTGCAAAAAATTAAACAAAGAGTGTTGAAATGGGAAGAGTCATCTAATTGATAGCAAAGCTTTTGGCATAATACCTGCTTAATATTTTGTAAAAATACTTGGTAAAAATATTTAGAAATATTACTTAGTAATAACACTTGATAATAAAAAGAATAATAGAGTTTAAACACATCACTCAAAATAGTTATTGTGTACAATGGCAATGTGGTGAAACATTTACTTAAAGCAGGCAGTGTCTCTAGTTATGACAAGCAAACAAGTACGTCTGGAAGCCAAGCAATATCCAGTTGGAAGTGTAATTAATGAATACGAAGTCGTTAGTTGTATTGCTGAGACACAAACAAGTGCGTTATTTAAAGTTGTTCATACGTCAGTACACAAACCTCTCGTTTTAAAAATTTATGCATCTGACATAAGCGATAAGCGGTTACTAGACAAGTTTCTATTAGAAGCTAATTTGATGCATGAGTTTTCACATAGCCCCTTTATTAATAATGCGTTGCATGTAGGCGATTATCAAGAACGCCCGTTTTATACCATGCACTATTACCCCCAAAATTTGTCTAGTATGCTAGCTCTCAATAATCAAAAACTGAGTGTAACCACGAGTTTAGACATAACACGCCAATTGCTGCAAGGGCTTGTAGATATTCATAATCAACAGATTTTGCATCTTGATCTTAAACCACAGAATATTTTATTGGACGAACACCAACGACTGAAAATAACTGACTTTGGCAATGCACTTATTTTACGCAATAGTGCTTTAAAACATTTGCGTAATCAATACAGTCACTCTGGCAACCTTAGTGCCTACACAAGTGAATATGCGTGCGAACAACTTATTGAATATGTAAATAAAAATCATACAGAAAGTTTAGATACTGATGCAGCCAAGCAAAAGCCACTCGGATTAATTGAGCCAAACATTCAGTGGGACTTTTATTCAGTTGGCGCCATTCTCTTTAGGCTGTTAGTAGGGCATCCATTAAACAAGAATGATTCGGTATTAGCTCAGCAAAACTTGGCAGTATATTGCAATAATGAATTAGGTAAGGTAGCACCCATATGGTTATGTAAAGTTATATTAAACCTTCTTGGTTTAGGCGAAGATAGTTATAACAATGCGCAAGCTTGTATAGAGTCGATTGATAAAAATGTAAGTCAGCAAGAAGATTTTGCAACAATGGATATTAACGCATTGAACTTATCACCCAAGTTATTATTACTGGAGCAAGAAATTGATAAGTTACTAATGGATGAGGGTGTAATAGACCAAGTAAAGTTTGATCAACTGATGAGTATTCATTTAACTAATGAGAGTCCCTTTTTTAATGCTAGTAAAGAAACCAGTGATAATGGCCATAGCGTTGTTGGCTATTCGTCTGCTGAAGAGGCGTTAAATACACTTATACAAACTAGAATTGATTACTTAAAAACCCATCATAATCTTTCACAGTGGTTCAATTGGATTAATTACATCATTAATTTGCAAAAATCCAAGCCATTGAAGGCAGGCAGAATGTCAGTGTCTTCAAATGAATATCAACAAATATTGCATTTAGGCAGGTCTGCATTGTTAGATAACGATGCCAAGGCTAAAACAATAATGGATAAATATTTTACCAAGAAAACAGGTGCCTTTTTTCTTGGTAGTTCAAAAGCAATGTCACTTGTAGTAGTGATATGCGTGTTTGTGATTTTATTTATTGCATATGAGCCTGTAAATATAGAAGAATTGATAAATGAGCAAGAACATAGTGATGACAACGTTAACAATGCAGTTTGGAAGCATTCCAAAAATTCTGATAGCAATGTAGCTGAAAGCTTATTAACAGAGGGCCTATTAACAAAAGGAGAGCTTTTACCAAGCGATAAGAACAATCAATCAAACACTAACAGTTCAATAATGAATGATACGGCTGAAGAAATGAGCTTAAATGCTAACTTATCTTCAATTAGTTTAAAACACCCTTATATTGAGAACAAAACCATTTCAATTGAATGGATTAGGGTTAAAAATGCGAATGGCTTGATGATTATGCGACATGAAGTTAGCCAATTACTATATCAATATTGTATTGATGCTGGAGCATGTCGAGCCGAATCTAAAATTCAACGCTTCAGTACAAGAAAAATAGGTCAACAAGCTGAACAAATTTCCAACCAAGAATGGTCTAAGCCAAAAGTGAATGTAACTTGGTATGAAGTAACCGAGCAGTTTATTCCTTGGCTTAATGCATACACTGAAAGCAAATATTCGCTTCCAACATTACAACAATGGCAGAAAGTTGCAGCAGAAACCTTGAGTGCTAGCGGTACTGAGCATATTCATTGTAAAAATTGTAGGCAGAGTTTAAAAATACAAAACAGGAATCAAATGGTTGCTATTGATGTATTTGACTCAGATAACATTGGTTTGAATCACTTTTTTGGCAACGCTCAAGAATGGCTGCAGGATTGTTGGAATAGTAGTTTAAAACAAGGTTCACAAGGGCTATTACATGAGCCCATTCAGCGATGCGACCAAGCCATTGTCGCAGGAGGTTCATACATGCAAACTAAGGACGAGTTTAATACGGAAACATTTGACCGATTGCTCAAGAATACGTCAAGTGCAACAGTTGGATTTAGATTGATAAGACTAACTAATGAATAAAACAAACTTAACTGCTAATATTTTTATATTGGTCATTCGATTGCATGGAAAACTTTATTAAATCGCTCTCATTTTCATTAAGCACCAATATCAAAATCTTTGGTTGCTTGTATTTAATTCTCACACCATTTTATAGAGAACTGCTGGCTGTGCAATTATCTGAAGCACCTGAAGCGAGCTTTGTTAATCAATGGCAGGTGCTTATTGTGCCTAAATCCTCACATACGAACATTAACAAGTTAATATCTCCAACAAACAGTCAACCAAATTTTTCTGATGCAAATAGTTTACTTTCGGCCATTCCCAAGGGGCTGTCTCAGAAATTAGGCAGTAATAAAATTGATGTTATCGCTAACGATAAGATTTTCACTAATTGCGAAATAAGGTATTGCGGACAAAACAATTTACAAAGCGCTTTAGATGTTATTAGAGGTTTAGCACCAGAAATTGATTTGGTATTGTTTTATGAACTGCTTAGGCCAATACAAATACCTAGTAATAGTGATATGAATGAGCCGGTAAATGATAGGGATAACGTTACGTTAGAAGTGACTATGATCGACCCGTTAACCTTCAAAATTATGGCATCTGACCGCCTTTCATTATTAGGGCAACCGTCTTATCAGGCTTTGTTATCATTAGCAGAGGATCTGGGTACAGTGTTACTTCAGTCACTTCAAAATGAACAAGTTCGGCAGCAATATGAAATTGTGTTGAATGATTTTGTATTTGAGGAATTAAATGGTTTTTCTACTTTTATACTAGAAAAGAATGAAAACCATTACCTGAAATTAGTATCCTCTACACAAAATTATACGATGTTTGATGCTTATTTTCCCGTTACCAGTAATCAATATCAACTGCTAAGTACTTTGCCAATAGATTCAGTTCAAACTTATTTAACGAGATTTTTTAAAGCAAGTTCAGTTGATGTCAGTGTTCAAGTCAATCAAAGTAAAGCGTCAATTCAGCAAATTATAGTAAATAGGCAAGGTAACCCTTTTGCCCCTTCATTTTTAAGTTCCGCTATATTGTTAATATTAGTACTAATTGCCATTACTTGGTTCGTTAGACGCAAATCTTTAGACTATAAATTACATGCATTAGCTGAGGTTAGAAACGCTTCTGATTGGTTAAAAACATATGAAAAGGCGACATTCCCACTTTATGCGTTAGCATCTAAATATGCGTCTCAAGCTATTTATTGGTCACGCTTGGCTGATGAGTCTAATGAACTGCATAGCCAAGCTAAACTTTATTTTGAGGCAGGTGATTTTAATACGGCTAAGCTTTTTATATCTAAGTCACTGCATATGAATACCGCCAATAAAGAGGCTAAAGAGTTGGTCAAGGCAATTGAGGAATACGAAACTAATACGGCTAACTTATCTAAAGATGAACAATGGTTGCGAAATAAAATTGCCAAAGCACTAAATAACTTTAGACAACAAAAGCCGATTAAGGCGTTGAAACAACTATATCAGGCTGAAGAACTAGCTAAACAGCAAAAAGCCTTTAAAAAACAGTCGAAAGCGATTGCTAAATTAATTAAAAAGGTGAAACAAACTTTCGCCAAAGAATATGACTCTTTTACGCTAAACAGTACAAGCGACGCGACAAGTATAGTGGTATTTTATGGTCAAAAAGTACAGTTGGGGCGCAGCCCAAGTAGTGAAGATTTAACATGGATCAGTCAACAAGATAGTGTTTTCCCGATTAATCATAAATTACTTTCAAGGCTTGGTTACCATGGTTTCATTGAATATCAAGATTCACATTTTTATTATGTTGATCTTGATAGTAAGAATGGTAGTTTTTTAAATCGTGTAAAATGCACAGCTCAACAACCTGTACTATTAAAAAATAAAGATGTGCTTCAACTGGGGAGTAAGCATCCAGCCCAATCAGTGTCATTAAATGTAGTGATATCAAAAGATACGAGCTTGATGCGTATGACAATATCAGACCAAGTAAATGAATTATTGTCTAAACAAGAGCTAAACACTATTTGGCCAGATAATGTTTTGGCACAAAGCAGCCAATTAGCTTGTGTACAATCGCAGTTTCTATTGGCTTTACATAGTAAAACGTCTAGTTTGAGATTATTAGGTGTTAATGAATTAAGCGATAAAGTGTTAAAACACGAAAAACTAACACTAATTGCTCAATTTTCACTAGGCAAACAATCCTACATATCACCTATGACTGAAGATACAGACTTATTAATTGATGAAACACCAATATTTGGTGAAATTCCACTAATTATTCCTTGCGAAATCAAATACAAAAACTGTCATATAAAGATTGGGAATTACGATATGACCAGTACACCTTTTAACCAAATGGAGTTATTAGATTAGTGGCGTTTAATGAATAAACCTAAGGCAAATATGCTAACTAATCAAGAATCATATTCTGTTTTAGGTGTGAGTGAGCAATTAAAACAAGAATTTATGTTATTGCAAGAAACCCAATTATTAGATGGACAGAATAAATTTTCGGGTAAATCGGTTTCTGCATTAGCCTCGCATCTCGTATGTCGCAATTATTCAAACTTATGTTACGAATTTAGTCACTATTGTTGGATGATATTGCATGCCAATGGCGTTGAAAAATCAAACCAAAATAATTTGTTATCATTTTTTTGGGTAAATAACGGACACCATAAAGCAGGTTGCGCGGCATTTTTTCAAAAAAGCTTGTCACATGCACAGCTACAACATCATCACCTTTCGAAACAGCAAGGTAATGAAAAAGAAAGCACACTAGCAACAACAATAAGGGTCGCTAATAATAAAACGTTGTTAGTATTTAATGAAAAGGTGGTGTTAGAAATTAATGAACATCAGTTTGCAATACATTTCTCTCGTGCAAACATTTTAGCTTGTTTGATGGAATGGCTTATTTTAGTTGTTCCTAGCTTGCTTGAAACAATGACCAACAATTTACTTGGGCAAGGGACAAGTGCCGTTAAAGAGCTTGCGACTTGGTTACAGAAGCAAATTTATGCTTATTTAGGCCAGCATCTTCAGCCTGCTAAATTACAAAAAAGATACAGACTTCTTAATAACTTTTATCAAAGTAGGGGGGTAGACTGTCAGTCTATATTATCTTTCTGGCAACAACATAAATTTTTTGAAGGGTGTGCAAAATATTCCAATGTATTGAGCGATTCCATTGCGTTCGATTGTGCAAATAAACTGGAACATGAGTATGCGAATGCGACTAATTTATTGCAAGGGGATGACATTCAAGCTGACTCTCAATCCATTTTTGATGAAATGGTTACCATTGAATCAATTGATATTCGTGGTCTAGCGAATGAACCTAAGGTATATAATAAAAAACAGCTTGAGTTGGTCAGCTTTATGGCACAGCACCCAATAAATGCGATTAAATATTCTCAATCTTACTTACGACTAGCAATTTTTGCTAATGCACAATCTCGCATCATTCAAGGCGTAAGAGATAGTAAACTGGATATCTTAACCAATTATATTGAAAACGATTACAATGGCTGTGTGCAAGGGTTAAGCAATGTTGTAGAGGTGAATAATCAGGCTTTGATGGCAATGTACCCAATACTTACCAATCTGTCTTGTAAGCATGCATGCGTGTTGTTAATAAAACTCTGCCAACATACTGCTTGCTATAAAGATTATAGTGCCAAGTTAGTCGAATTATTTAACCAGTTCTATTCGGATTTTGAAGCAAAATTGGCTGTGCAAGAAAAAAGCGATGTTTCAGAGTGTAACCTTCGAAAAGCATACTTAGAAGCTTGTACTAATTGGCAAGCTTCCTTCAGTTGGTTTAATGACTTAATTAAACAAACAGAAGACTCTCTAAAGATGAACAATCGAAAGGGCTTTACTAAACAAACGCTATTACAATCAGGAAATTATGTCCAAGCCGCAGAAAGTCTATTAAAGCTAAATCAAATCATTAATAAAATATTATTGCTGACTAAAAAGCAGAACATGGCGTCAGATGAAAATTTTGATGCTGATCGTTCCATATTCCTAACAGAGTTTAGTGAATTATATATTCAGGATGAAAAGTAGTATGAATTATTCTAAAAGTGCTTTTATTAGTATTAGCCAGTTAAATGCGTTAGTAAATTTGCCTATGCCGGCAAAAAGTGCTGACAAATCACAATCCAATATCCTATCCATGCAAGACATTGTGAACACGGTCATAGCCCCACATTTACCAGCCTCTAATCGCCACTTAAAGATTATTAATCGGTCTATTTTGTTGCGTAAATTATTTAAAACAGCGCTTGATGCGAATGCTTCATTTTATAGCCCCGCCCAAATTGCCGCTAGTTCTGAGTTGAAACATAACCAAAAACAAACCGATCAAAACTTTAATAGTAGTGTGGTAAGAATAGGCCCTGGATTTGAAATAAAGTTTATACAAGCCAATGCAACAAATACGGAGTTATATGCGATATTAAAACTGGATGAATATAATGCAAAACAAGAAGAGTTAGGCGTGTTTATGCATTGTCAGTGGCAGGAAAAGTTTTATATGTTACATTTGCAATATACATCAAACGGGAAGTTCCAAACGTTAATTGATCAGAATTTTGCTATGTTTGAAGCCTGTTTTGACAATTCAACTCATTGGTTTGTTAATTAGTATAAGACATCATATAAAAACGAGGCCTAATTCACTTGCAAGTAGAAGTCTATATTGCCACCACACAAGGGCTGGTAAACATTCAGTCTATACACCCTATTTATGATGACGACATTAGCCCTGTTATTACAATTAACCATACGTCGCAATTAGCTGGTATTTCTTCTAGCTACAATGCCTTTGTTAACGCAACTACAGGTATTATTGAACAAGAATTTGATGGGAAATCATTTAGAGTTAATATTTCAAGTAACATTCAGCAAGGGCAAAGCTGGAATTTAGGTTTTTATATTGCCCACTATTTACATGCAACATCACAACTTTTTACTCAAAGTTCGTTACAACCTCTATCGGATAAATCTGCGCAGAGCGATTTAGTTATTATTGCTACAGGTTGTATAAACACCACAACAAAAACCGTGACGCAAGTAGGCGATTTAGCAAAGAAATGCTTAACGGCTAATCCTCAAATTCAAACTTGGCTTTCTCAAAATAAAAAAGTATGTTTTTTGGCGCCTGTAGCTAATTTGCGCCTGCCCATTCCTGATACAAGTGTTCAGCTAACACCTGTATTTGAACTCAAAGAAATGCATAGCTTGTTTAATGTGCTTGGGTTAAACACTTTATTGGAATTAAAAAATGTTAGTAAGGATGGAGCCAATGAGGTGAATGCGTTAAAAAGTACGCACACCCATATAAACTCCTCATCAGTGAAAGATGATGATTGGCGGGATATTGAATACATTAATATAGATAATAGGTCGATAAAGACTAGGCGCGTTTTTACAGGCATCGTCGCTTTAGTTGTAATAGTAGTTAGCTTATTCTTTACCTTTCGCAATTTTAATAATGAGCCTATTACAAGCACAGCGTTTGGCTTATTGGTAAAAGCAAATCAAAATAATACATGTAATGAAGTTGAACTAAAGCTGCATGCTAAAGCATTTTGGACTAATACTTCTATATCGACTATAACAAAGAGTTTTGCACCACTTAAAATTGATAGCTTGTGTGAATTAGCACTTGTTAGTTCGAATGATATTAACGCAATTTATTTACTTACCGACAGTAAAGCGTTTTTAAAATTGAATAAAATTGCGTTAAGCGAATCCATAATAAATACAATTAACGTTAATCTAGAACAGCATAATATGCCCGCAATAACAGAGACTCATGGTCACGCCAGTAGTGTATGGCATATTCCGCTTCCTTCTAATAAGCAATTAGCCCGCAGTTATTTCATTATAGCGCTTGGGTCAGATATAGACCTTGCAGATAAGCAAAGTGTAGAAGCGCAACTTTTTTCTTACTATCAAGAAGCACAGAACCTCAAGTCTCAAGACATTGAAATACTGCTAAAAAAGCTAAAAATCAAGCAACCTTTTTACATCCTGTCCCATCAACTTTTAAAATAATTTTGTCGGTATTAAAAAAATTCATCTAACCGTTTCATATCTATAACTAGTTGTGACTAGGAGACAAATATGAACAAATTGATTGATAAAATGCGCGGCAAATATTTCAACAAATTCATCGCGAATAAACAGCGTTTAAACACTACTTTTTATGCAGTTACCGCATTAATTGTATTAACTGGCTGTAATGCCACCAATCAAAGCAATAACGTATTACAAGAGAATACACATCAATTCAGTATTGATTCAGCATGTTTTGCTCAAGTTGAGCATCTTGAAAAGGCAACAAACCCTAACGCGAGTCAATACTTAATGTTAGCCGAAACAAGTGCTAGCTGCGTGGCAGGGTTAACGTTTGCGCCTAGTCACCCTGATATTCATAAGGCAATGCAGTTAACGGCTTTAAGTTTTGTTAACTATGTTAAGGCAGGCGATATGCAATCTGCAGCGAATATGTTGACTCAATTTAGGCAATCATTTCCCAAACAAGATTTGTTATTTGCAGACTATACCTCTTTTGTTGACACCGCGACGGTACTCGTTTCTCAGAATGAAATAACTGAACACCATTTAGCTATGTTGAACATTAATGAAAATTTACGAGCAGAAATGCAGCGTAAGCTTAACTGGACGTTAAATTAGGAGATGATGATGTTGTTAAATGTAAGAAAAATATCTTTATTAGCTACCATATTTGCTTTTTCAGCTTTAGCGCAAAGTGAAAACTGGCAACCAGTTTCAGCTGAGTCGCTAGTTGAACTCCCCGCTAATTTAATTGAAAAGCGGATTCAGCAAGATTTTAGTTTATCGCCTATGGCTAATGAGCTACTCAACCTAGAACAAGATTTAGCCGGAATGAGTAGTCAGATTCAAGCGGTGCAAACGCTCATTCAAACAGCTGGTAATGCACCTATGATAGATGAGCGAGTTGACTTGGTAAAACTCAAGTCGTCTTTCTTAGATTTGTTGCAAAATAGTCAAACATTAAGACAGCAACAGCTAGAAAGCAAAATAGAAGTTTACCAAAATGTATTGGACAAGCTCTATCAACAACACAATCAAGCACAGCGCAGTGAAACATTTGAATTGAGTCTTAGCCAAGAAAAAGCTAAGGCGAGAATGCAAATGATGATGGACAGGGTAGATGAAACGATATTACAAAGTTCATTAGACGAGCAAAGTCCTTACGCTAAAGAATTTGCAAGTAACTTAAATAAGATTAAGCAATTAAAAGATGCGATTGCCTCTCATCAAGCAAATTTGTCGGCTACAGTAGATGGCGTGCAAGTAAGTACCCAAGAATATATACGTCAATTATTGATGCAATCATCTAGCGAAAGATCGTTACTAGACCAAGAATCACTCATGCTAAGTTATATGGCAAAAGTAGTGGCCTTAGACGCACAATCTTTGGAATTTGAAATTAGTGAAATGCAAGCGCTCGCTGGTGAAGTGAAAGTGAGTACCACTCCGGCAAATGCAGTTGCACTTTTCTTATAAATCTTTCTTATAAATAAGGGAATCAGATATGAAAACAGTATTCATTATTACGTTTATTTTTCTGGGTAGCATTAGTGCTGCTAACGCTACATCAAAAAGCACTCATACGCTTAGCTTACAAAATCTAGAGAGGGAGAGAGCAGCGTTAATTGATGATTTATTAAATCCAACTCTTAATATGCAAGAGAGAATGCAAAAGCTAAATAAACGCCAACGACATCTAACTGACATTGAGCGAATGGTGATGCGAGATGAGAGACTAATATCTCAGCCCTCTAAATGGGTCAAGCAAGCGTTTGATAATTACGACAGTACATTTTTAGTGCACGCTGG
Organism: Glaciecola sp. UBA1851; assembly: GCA_002338515.1. Taxonomy (GTDB): domain Bacteria; phylum Pseudomonadota; class Gammaproteobacteria; order Enterobacterales; family Alteromonadaceae; genus Glaciecola. Next base: position 89,915 of record DDIL01000180.1, read on the forward strand.
CGCTGAACAAAAGTTAAAAGCAGGACAACAATGGTTAAGTCATATTCAACTAACCAATGAAGCGGTGTCCAATACTCGCATGACTTACAGAAAACGCTAAATAATTGCCTGGATGGAGTGATGAAATGAATAATTTAAGTGCTTTTGAAGTGAGTCAGTCAGCGCCGCGCACCTTCAAAAACTGGTTTTCCTTTCTGAGTATTATGGTAGGTGTTGTTGTGATTGTTTTAGCCTGTGTTAGCTTCATTTTTAACATGCAACTACTTGAAATAATGAATTGGATAAGCCTGCATTTCGGTATGACATTTAGCGTATTATTTTCAATTTTGTTAGCGATAAGTGGTTATGCAATTTTAATGGTTAGCAAACAGCAAAATATTGTTTATTACTTTCAAATAGGCATTCAGGCAGCTAACGGCATTTCTACTTTAGCGCTTACCTTTACTCTGCTTGGTATTAGTTTAGGTATTGGTGCCTTAGCAGAACAAAGTTTAACGCCAGAAAACGTAAATCAACTCATTTCGGTGCTAACTAAACAATTTTCGATGGCGTTTATGACAACAGTAATCGGTTTGCCAAGTGCGCTGATAGTAAGAGCGTCGTTATCCATTATTGTTAGCAAAGCGCGTCTGAACGAAACAAAATAGTAGGTATTAGATTATGTTTATGAAAAAAGTATTTATTGTTGTATGTGTGATTGCTTCGGTTTATTTGCTCGCTCAAATTTCACCGGCTAAACAAATAATTAGTGATATATTTGTGGCAGTGAATAATCAATCTAATCAAACAGAAGAAAATAATTCATTAGTTTCAGAATTAGAGCAAAAGTTGTTGAAATTGGAATCAAATAATAAGGAAGTAACGCAACAATTAAACGCGAGATTAACCATGTTAGAAAGTGAAGTTGATTCTCTAAATAACGATGAGTTAATAACACAAGTTAACAGCTTAGTATCCGTTGAGGAAAACTCATCTGTTAGTCAGACAGTCAAAAATATTTTGCCAACGCCAGTCGAAACAACTGAGTCAAAGGCTCTATTGACTGCCACAAACCTCAAACATGATGACAGTAACAAACGCTTACAGCAACAAGCTGCATTAAGAGATTTGTCTGAACAATTAGAGTTGATGGCACTTGCTTCGTTATCAAATTAGTCATCTAGTATTGAACGTAATT
>DDIL01000105.1:0-5860 GCA_002338515.1 Glaciecola sp. UBA1851
AGTTTGTGCTTTGCTTGTTGAGAATTTTGAGCATTTGCCAGTATAAACGTCATCGATTTCTCACCATGAGTCAGTATTTCAACCGCCGTGTACTCTTGAGTATTCATCAAAACGTTAATTTCTTTAATATGGCTATTCGCATTAACTGAGCGCTCGATTACTGGATTGTAACCTCCGTGTGGCTCTACAACAGAAACAAATATTGTATCGGAATTCTCCCTACGCAACATTAAACCAGGATCTCTGCGTAAATTGAATTGCGGATCATTCGCCCCAATTCTAGTAAGCATTATTTCGTCAGCCTTTTCGGTAGCTAAACTCAATGTATAATACTTATTTGCTTCCATCCAAGTCATCTGCGATAAACCACTTTCGGACACATCTCCTTTGCCTTCAACATAAAGATGTTGGTAACCATGATCCTCGCCTAAAGCCGTTAAACTGCTTGGTGCATCATAGTCAAAAGTTGCACCTAATAACTGTCCCATATAATAGAAAGGTAAATCATAAGTATGTTTATTATCAGAATTCACACGAAACAAATCTAAAACAATGGGTTTTTCAAAAGCATCATCTTTTATGACCGCCATTGTTCTATGCATAACAGAGCCTGGGTAAGCATTGGCTTCTTTGGCACTGACCACTTGAAGGTTTTCATTATCAGCATTATAAAAATAAAGCTCAGAATGATGCTGACTTCCTATCTCGTAATTACCACCAAAATGAGATGTCTCATTTTGAACAAGCGTATTGTGTGCAACGGTTTGTTTAGCCCAAGTTCCATTCTCTTTTAAATAATTACCACCGCCTTTCTTTTCAATATTAACAAAACGTGACATACCGTAGTCTTGCAATATATCTTTACCATCATCATAAAGCGCATAAAAAAGTTTGTCGTAATGTCCGTGGCTTAAGCCCTGTGCCGTGTACTTGAAAACGAGTTCTAAGTCTTCGCTTCGAATAACTGAGATACCACCTTGAGTGCCATCTGGCCCATCGCCATAGTTTACTGATGGTTTAATATAAGGCTGCGCTTTGCCATTTTGAATTGCTAAAGCTACCGATAATCCAGTCTGATCTAACAACACAGTGTTTTGTTTCTTCGCAATACTCAGTAAACGCGGGTCTTGATTACCATAATAATAAGCGATATTGACAGCTGCAACTAACTCTGGCGCAAGGTAAGACATGCGTTTTTGACCATCGTTAAGCGGGAAAAATTCACCATCTTTGTCAGATAAGTTTAACAATGAATATACGGCTTTAATTAACACATTATCTTTTTGAGCTAATAAGTTAAGGTCAGGACGCGCATTTTGCATACCAACCGAAAACACTAAAAATGGGTGCATAGCATAACGCTGATAATAAGGCCCTTCGGTAAAGTAGCCTTCCGGTGAAAAGGGTTCTTTTAAATTAGCAATAAATCCTGCTTGCTGACCTTCGGTTTTTAAAAATCCACCATCGTCATCTTTCGTACCTATTTCAATGCCGTCATCTTCTAGACCATATAGCGCTCTGTCTAGCAGCTCGTCGTCATTCATAACTAACGCTATCATTCCAACAGCAGCCGTACCCCATGTACTGTGATTATGAATTCGATTAAAATACTGTGGGTTTTCTATCGATATAAAATCTGCAACTGGTCGAAATAATTTGGCTTCTAAGGTTTTACGCTCATCATCTGATAAGTAGGTGTAAATGGTATCGTAAGCTTGCGCCATAAACAGCAACCAAACTGACTCATTTAAACTTTGCCAAAAAAGCTTACCCCGGGCGTAAGAACGTATTTGTGGGTGTCGTGGTAGGTCAATATACATGTCAGCATATTCAAAAAACATATCACGTACATACTTCGCGTATTTCTCATCCTGTAAAATTTGATACAGAAGACCTGCTTTATGCGCCATTGCATAGTTTAATTTATGACGCTCATGCGTGTAGCCACCTGAGAAGTCTTTTGGAATAGGAATGAAAATACCGCGCTCAATTTCAGCATCTACTTCGGTTTTGACTTTTTGCAAAGCTTGGTCAAAAACCGGCAAGTTCCCCAACTGCGCTCGAATACTCTCGACCCCTTCCTTTGTCATTATCAAGTTAGGATGTTGTTGTGCGTTTGCAAAGAAGCTGCTCATAAGTGCAATCGCAAAGAACAATCGTTGAACAACTGTGTAAGTGGCACAACTTTTAGGTATTTTAATACTATGCATATAATTCCCATTATTTTGTTTCGACTTATTCGTAAATGCCATATAAAAGGCGTTTTCGTAATGTTAATGCACTTCACTCTAAAAGTTAACCAATTCAGTTAAAATTGTATAAATAAATTTAACATTTTGGTAATACAATTAATTCGCTCAAACTTACCAATGAATTAAACTAATTTAGCTTATTGATGGGAATCTATATGAAAACTTGTAAAAGATGTAGGAAATTATGGGCGTATGCGGTTTAGGTAAGTCAAGTTTTGGTAAAGCGTTATCAGATATGATCACTTGTAATTTCATAGATGGGGATGATTTTCACCCTCAATCTAATATTAAATAGATGCTGCGAGGCGTTACACTAACTACAAAAAATAGACTACTCTGGCTTGAAACAATCGAACAAAAATATAGGCAGGCAAGTGAAGAAAAGATTTATCTAGACTCGCCGTATAAAGACACTAAGTTAATTTTATCTTGATAATTATTGATTTTTTACATTTCTGAAAATAAACCAAAACCTTCTAAGGTTGTTCTAGCGGCTTCCCACAAACGGTATTCCTCGTGCACTATTCTACTCATAGTATTGATGCCAATATTTAAATTAGTAATCGCTAATGCCAAACTAGCAATATTAGCTGTTTCTGGTATTTCCCCCTTCTCCTTTGCCCAACCCAACAACTTTTCAATATGTTCGTTGGTTAGTTCCAGCTTGTCGCGCATGAGTACCGCTAACACAATCGATTGAGGCTCAGTGTTTTTGAAATCTGAATTAGCAGCAACATCCAAATAAATATTGCTTTGCGCAGCCATTGCTTCGTAGTCATCAGAATGAATGTTTTCCCAATGCTTACACAATTCAACCATGCTATTCACGCTTAAACAGCCTGTGTGCTTGTTATCTTGCGAACGCTTCGAACAAAGCTGTTGAAAATATTCAGTAAATTTACCTTTTATGTTATCGGTCTTCTTAGTGGTTAATAAAATAGTCAACGTATACCGCTGCTCGTATAAAGACATCACTTCTTTAAATAATGCTTCTCGACTTCCAAAAGCATTATAAAAACTGGAGCGAGTAATACCTAACATTTCAGATAGTGATTTAACCGAACTTTGCTGATAACCATTCTCCCAGATGGCATACATCACTTTTTCTATTGCTTCAGCTTTGCTAAACTTTGACTTTCTTGGCATGCTAGTTACCCCACAACATTGGTGCATTAATCTATACAGTCATGTACATAATATAACTTTTTGTACATCTATGTACTAATAATTTGTCTATAATAGATAATATGCTGATAAGTAACTTTTTTCCTACGTTGAATGGTAAAACTTACAAACACTATTTTTCGCACACAACAAGCAAAAGGAAGTATCCATGAATATCAAGCTGTCGGAGCTATCTAGTTCATCTGTGTATCATTTGATGACTCAAACCGTTATTCCTCGTCCTATTGCTTGGGTATTGACTAAAAATGAACAAAGTAGCCTTAACTTGGCTCCTTTTTCTTACTTTAATGCTGTTTGTAGTTCGCCTCCTTTAATGATGATTTCAATGGGAAAGAAGCCAACAGGTGATGCAAAAGATACCTCAACAAACTTAACACTTGGGGCAGATTGTATTGTGCATATATCGCATGCTGAACAGTCAGATTTAGTGACCGCAACAGCAGCAACCCTTGATTACGGTGAAAGTGAAATTGATGCGAATAATATAAACTTAGTTGAGCACAATAGTTGGCCTCTGAAACGCGTGGCTGAGGCGCCTATCGCCTATTGGTGTAAAGTACATAGTCGACAAGAAATAGGTAACGCTCCTCAACAGCTTGTTTTTTTAGAAGCAAAAGAGGTGTATGTTGCTGACAACGCAATTTCTCAACAAAACAATAGACTGAACATTGATGCATTAAAGATTAACCCTCTTGCAAGATTGGGCGCGAGTCAATATGCAGATTTGGGAGAGGTATTTAGTAAAGCAAGACCGAAATAAATGTAGTCATGTGATTGATATATAATTGTTTGACCGATTTACCCCAAAAAAGATTGATCTACCTCACTTTAATGAGAGCATCGTCTTATCTTGCCACTAAAGTCTATCTTTCAGAGCTTTAGTCTTTACTAAATTGCATATATGTTTAATACCTGTCTGAGTTGTTGATAGCTGTGTGAAATTATAATTAATTTGGGATATAAAAATGAGTGTAAATAGCGTTGTTGTTTTAAGTGCCGTGCGTTCTGCCATTGGTACGTTTAATGGAAGTTTGAAAGGCATAGAGCCATGCGAATTAGCTGGCCAAGTATTAGCTGGTGGTATCAAAGCTTCTGGTGTTGAAGCAGAAAAATTCGAATCTATTGTAGTGGGTAACACCATTCCAACTGAATCACGTTTTCCTTATGTTGCACGTGTTGCCTCTATTCAAGCTGGTATGCCGTTAAGCTCAACTGCTATGGCATTAAACAGGTTATGTAGTTCTGGTTTGCAAGCGGTGGTTAACTCAGCTCAAGGTATTATGCTTGGCGATCACGAATTAGCAGTTGGCGGCGGTGTTGAAAATATGACACGCGGTGGTTACTTATCACCTGCTATGCGTAATGGCGCAAGAATGGGCGATACCTCTATGACTGATATGATGGTTGCTTGTTTAACTGACCCATTTGGTGTTGGTCATATGGGCATCACTGCTGAAAACCTAGCAACTAAATGGGACTTAAGCCGTGAAGCGCAAGATAAATTTGCTGCTGAGTCTCATAAACGTGCTGCAGCCGCGATTGAAGCGGGTTACTTTAAAGATCAAATTATACCTGTAGAGCTTAAGAGCCGCAGAGGCAGTACATTCTTTGAAGTGGATGAGCATGTTAAACCAAGCACTACTTTTGAAACATTAAGCGGTATGCGTCCAGCATTCAAAAAAGCTGGTAGCGTAACAGCCGGTAATGCTTCGGGTATTAACGATGGCGCGTCTTTCTTAACACTAGCAAGTGAAAATTATGCAAATACAAACGGCTTAGCGCCAATTGCTCGCATAGTGTCTTATGCAGTTGCTGGCGTACCTAACGACGTAATGGGTGAAGGTCCTATTCCTTCTTCTAAAGCGGCATTAGCTAAAGCCGGTTTAACAATCGCAGATATGGATGTAGTTGAGTCTAATGAAGCATTTGCTGCGCAGGCATTAACGGTTGCTGCAGGTCTTGAACTTGACCCAGCTAAAACTAACCCAAATGGCGGCGCAATTGCGCTTGGTCACCCAATTGGTGCGTCTGGTGCGGTTATTGCTACTAAGGCGATTCACGAATTACAAAGAGTTGGCGGTAAATATGCGCTAGCTACTATGTGTATTGGTGGTGGGCAAGGTATTGCTGTTGTATTTGAACGCCTGTAATTTTATTACGGTACATTATTCAAATACTGCAATGTGATTTGCAATAAAAGAGTGAACTTAGGTTCACTCTTTTTTTATATACATTCCTAGGTTATGCACGCCTTAAACTAATGAAATTTTCTACTTTCACAGTCATGTAGCATAGTATTTCTAACCCGCATATACTGTAGCAGAAATACAATAAATCTAGCAATAAATGATTGCCATTGAGAAAAAGAGACATCACATGATTATTTTAATTGAAAATTGGCAAATTAATTTCCAAGAAAACAC
>DDIL01000105.1:6259-18600 GCA_002338515.1 Glaciecola sp. UBA1851
TGTATATCAAAATTAAGGCATGTATTTGAAGATAACAAAAAGCCCTCAAGAATAATAAAAACAATTCATAAAAGTGGGTACAAGTTTATGTGTAAACCCCAATTTGTGAAATCTAGGAAAAATAACAAACTGCTTTGGGGTGTCAGTTTTATTTGTATCATTTCAATTTTAATTGTTTTTTCTATAATTTTTGAAGTTGATACACAAACAAGAAATGATACGTCAGAAAATCGAACAGCCTCACCGATATTTATCGAACCTGACAATATTAGAAATGAACTTATCAATTTAGAAAGCTCTTCCAAAACCTTATTCTGGTCAACTTCTGACAATGAAAATACTTACACCATTCGATATGGCGAGATAACAAATGACAGTGGTATGGTTATCAATGCTAAAACTAGCATTATAGATGAATACAACTTCGTCATATGGGAATCAAATTATGGCGAAATGGACAATAACGAAAGAATTATATTTATTGATTCATTAATCGATGTATTGCGACTGTTACAGAAATATAAAGAGGCACCTGAAGTCGCGACTTTACCTCTAAATCTAAGGACTAAATACAACCAAGCACGCTATTTAATTGATAAACGAGGAGAGAAAAACTTAATTAAAGCATTACAGTTACTGGAACAGATAATAGAACAAAAACCTGAATTTATTATGGCTATAGTCAATAAGGCAGTCGCATCTAGAATGCTAGGCTTTTATCAAACAACTATGGAATCAAGAGAAGAGTCACTTTACAAATATAATTTGTCATTGAAACAAGCTAAAAGCATATCCCCTTCCCACCCTGTCGTCGAAAGTCTGGTGACTCAAATTAATATAGATAAACAGAACTGGAATGATTATGAAATGATTTTACTTCGAGCTATTGAATATTCCCCTGCTTGTATAATTTGTGTTAGAAATTTAGCCGAACTCTATCTCAATTTGGGCTTTTATAAAAATGCCGAGAAGCTTGTTATAAAACACTTAGACTACTTCCCATTATCCGTAATGATGCATAGTTTTCTTGGTCAAATTTATAATATGCAGGCAGACATTACAGGAGCAAAACAACAAGTTAAAGTACTAAAGGCGCTTGGTAGCAAAGGGGGATCAGATAGTTTAGCAATGGAGATAAATATTGCACTAAATGAAGGTGATGTTTACACGTACAATCAACTTGCAGCGGCTATGGTAAAAAAGCATCCATTGTATGCTACAACTAAAGCAGCAACTGACGCCCAAATATCAGGTAACACTGCAGAATTAGAACGTATTGTATCAAACATGCCCAAACTAGATTTTAATTTAGCAGTAACAACCGGCAAGTTCGATCAAATAATAACAAGAGTATCTGGTAATATTTTTAAAGGAAATCTTCGTGATCTTCGGCTAACACATGGTTGGCAAACATTAGATAGTCACATTTCTCCATCTTATAGTAAGAACCTCGAAAAATTAAAAGCTAGGCAAGAAATTTATGCATTATTTAATGACATTGGATTAACTGATTATTGGAAAAGTAAAAAACAATGGCCCGACTATTGTTACGCGGAGTCATTTATTGTCACCAAAGCAAAATATTGCTTCGAATAAATTTGTATTAGCTGATTATAAACTAGTGAATACATAATTTTTAACCAATTGATAAATAAGAGATAATTTATTCTTAAGGTTTAATTTAGCTAAAATTTAGCTTTATATTAGGCAAAATTTTCCTCAAAAGGCTTAAATACGCATGACCCCAAATTTATAAAATAAAGGAGAATTAGGGCCATGTTTAAATATTTAAGTATTGTAACCATTTTATTAATGTTAACTCCAAGTGCACAGTCTGCATTGGAATCAGTTGAGACGTATTTTTCGCAAGATGGCTTTGATGGAGGAGGCTCAATATCTGGATTCTTTAAAGGCACCGACCTTGATGGTAATGGTCAGATTTACGCAGCCTCTCCATTTATAAGCAGTATTTTAGGATTGCCTATTGGTAATGAGTTAGATTATGCAGAAGTTACATTTAATAATTTGGATACATCTTTAGGCGCTCAAACTATTATTTACGATAAAAGCACAGCCGATATATTTGATGTATCTAATTTTTTCTTTGGCTTTGCATACAACATAGGCAGTGGAACGATTGGTGATGAATCTAATGAGGGAATAAGCTTTTCACCTTTTGCACCCAGTACAAACTATTTGCTTGGTGAAGCATTTCTAGGGTTATTTATAGAGTCAATTGCAATGGAAGATAGAGACAATTTCGGAACTTGTAATGGTATAAATTTTTGCGGTGCTGTACTAGAACTCGCGCCAGATTCAGATTCTGAAAGTGGAATCACAACCGTTTCACAGAATTTAAGTGCGGCAATTGTCAGTGTATCTGCCCCTACTACTTTAATTTATTTATGTATTTTTTCCATTTTGATTTTATTCAATCGATTTTCACGAAAAAATTGTACCTTATCTAATTAGAGTCCCAATCGAACATGCGTATATGAACAATATGCGCATTTTGCTTATAACCCACTTAAAATATTCTTTTATCCGCCACTTGCTGGTTTATGTTGTCTATTTATTCTGGTTGTATACCAGTTAAAACCTTCTTGCGCGCATTCAACGCATAATTGCTCCGTTACATCTTCAACCTGCTTTTTAGTATTTGCCGTTTGTAGCCAACGTTTTATAGAATTGAAACGGCTTATTTGGTGGTGATAGCGCATTTCATTTTCTTCTAACGCAAAGTTAAAAACGAGTTGTTCAAAAGCAAGGGCAACAAGTGGCAGGAATCCAACTAAAAACATCATGACACTTTTCAAGCCATATATTGACTCAAAGAAACCCACTTTGTAGGCCGTTAAAGCAACTGTGACCATTAGAAATATACTGATTGCGACAATAAAAATCTGAAAGGTCGCGACTGAATGCAGCACTTTTTCAATACCCGAGAGTTTAGGTTTATGAGTATTAATAATTTTCTTTGGCTTTTTGCCATAGAGTTTAAGTTTGAAATAATTCATCTGATCATCTATTAAAAACTCATTAATGATTTCTTTCTTGTCTTGTAATGAATCGATATCTTTAAGCTGATGCAAAGGAAACGCTCTGATCATATGTGCAATCCAATCTGACTTCACACTTGCCATGCTAATAGCGCGTTCAAATTGAAATGCAGCAACTTTATCTTTATCTGAAGCAACGAGTTGGAATAGCTTTAACCTCATTGTTTCGGAACACAAACGATAAGCCAAGTGCTTTTCTAAGGCCGCTTTTTTCTTTACTCTATGAAAACATACCATACCAAATGTATAAGCAATCAAATATAGAATGAGTAACCAGGGGCTATCGGTAAACACTTTTGCATAAAGTAGAAATGACGCGCCAAGTACCAATGTGAGTCCAAACAAAATCCAAAAGCTCACATTGCTTCTGGCTTGGTGCTCGCTAGCCATCGCATCGAACTTAGCTGTTGCATGATAAAATTGAGCAAGAGACACACTTTCTGCTGGCGCATGTTCACTTTCTTTTAATTTCTGTTTTAGCTTGTCGTTTAAATAATTTGGCGATGCCTTTGTAAGCTCGTCACATACACCACAAAAATTAACTAAAAAGTTATTAAAAGCAGTTTGTTCATTCTCTCTTACAAAACCCGTCACTAAACTTTCTTGATTGTCACCACTAATTGATTGCGTATCTATTTGAAACAGAAAGGGGAGAAATTCATTTGAATTGAAATAATAGTCTTGATGTTGATCGGCAGTTAATTCTGGTGCTAATACCGCATTAAAAATATTAGTGCTGATGTTGTTTGTTTGAATCAATTCCGCCAATTTATCTGGAATGTCATCTACGTTTGCTAAAGATAATTGCTTATAGTATTCAGCTTGCTCGAAAACATGGTCACCAATGACTAATATTAGACTACTTTTTGCTGCCAAGAAATCAGCTACGCTTCCCGCTCCACAGGTGGCTACAGAGCATGGCACCTTCTCAATAGTAATCCCTAATGATTCTAAAGATTGCAAAATAGGACATGATGAGAAGTTTGATTTAGCGGTCAACACCACTATTTCAATGGCTAGGTTATTAAAAGCGACATTGTGAGTCGTACGCGATTTGCTATTTACTGCACACGCTTGCGAAAACCAATCGCAAAATATGGCTTTTATTTTGCCATTTAAGGCATCTAAACTTCCAGTAGATAATGCTTTTTGTTCGGTGACTGAATCTACTAATCCAACATAAAACTTAGGTTTCATTCAACATGCCTGCATTTCAAGCCATTACGCTAAAGTATATTGTTGTACTAGCGGGCTTTATTTTTATTATGTATTAGCATCATATATAAGTAATTAGCGACTTTTTGGCCTACTTTTGGTTATTCATACTGTAGGCTAAAGCTAAAGACTCAGGGATATGATAAACATTTTTATAATCATACTTGATTGTATCTGCTCTTTTTTCTTCAAGGTCTTTCCAGTTTAATAAGCAATCATGGGTTTTTAAAGCCTCATTTTTCTGCTCACCATACCGCCAATTATTTACAACGTGAAAAGCATTCCACCTATTATGCTCGGCCCTAGCTAAACCATGAAAGCGAGAAGTAATTTCTGCCTCATCCAATTTTAGCTCTTGTTTAATATAGCGTATCCAATTGCCTATTAGTTGTTTATCTAAATCATCAAACTCTTTGAAAAAAGGCAAGAAATCACAAGATGAATCGTTTTCAAATTCTTCATTAAGTTCGGTGATAATTTTGTTTGGCATTTCACCGCCAAACGCTAATAATTTCATAGGTATGTGGCGCTTTTCGGTGAAATTTGAACGACGCTTAAATAAAGGCTGATTAACCCAATTTAACCAAGCATTAGGGTTAGATTCTTGCTGGTCATGTTTCTCCAACGCCATCACAATGGCCCTTGGATCTTCTGATTCCAAACCTAGTTTGGTTTTGGCATACATTTCATGACTACGTTTTGCTAGCGCCTCTTTGCTACTATCAATTAATTGATCAAAACTGGCATTTTTTCTAATTGCACCGAAGGACCGAATTTGTTGATGTTGAATATCATGATCAAGTTTATTGTAATAATGAAAACTGGTTGTGCTATCTATTTCACGAAGCTGTTTTACTGTGCATAAATCATAGATGCGCAGTATATCTTTCAGCGCGTGGTTTTCGTTTTTATTGCAAGCAATAATATGATTGAAATCAGATGGATTTTCTGGATTATGCGAACTAGACACAAAATGAATATCCCATAAATCAAGCCCGTTTCCATTAGCGTTAGCATGTACCTGATGATGAGACTCAAAGAAGTCAGTAGGTTCATCGCTCATAATAGTAATTTCTACTTTAACTTGATTGGCGAAATGCGATAAAAGCAGTAACTCTCTTAATATTGCTTCGCCTATTTGGTCGAAACCAATTATCAAAATTTGAACGGGTTTTGCATTTTCAGACACCGTATCAATCTTTTTACCAAGGTGCATAGATTGAACTAACTCAATAGCTACTAGTTCGTTCAAATTAAACATATTGATTAGCAAACCTGACGATTGCCTCTTGATGTTTTCTATAGAATAAAATGCGCCAGGCTCGAATAGTTTATAACTCATTACGTTATCGATACCGATATAACACTCTAGCTGTGGCGAGTATTCAGATTCAACCACGGTTTTTAGTATATCTAAATTATTTAAATCACAATTAGTCATCGTAACGAGTTGTTTTGCTTTTAGAAGCGATGCTTTAAGCAATACATCAATCTTATTCGCATCACCTAATATTAGGGTGGCGGCTGTTTGTTTATATTCTGCAATTAAAGGGTTGGTGTGGTCGTCTTCTATTACAATGACGTGATGCTTTCTTCTAAGTAGATCGTCAATCAAAAAACTGCTTTGCTCGTTCAAACCACAAATAATACAGTGTTCATGATAAAACCTTGCCATTACGTTAGCTTTAAACCAATTGCCTGCGGCTAACACTGCAGCAAAAGCAATAGAGAAAAATACACTACAAGCAGCAGTGAACCTAGCAATAGAAATAGCCCAGTGTTTTGTTACATCATCGTCGGGAGAGGAAGAAAGAGAAAATAGTTTGAGTGTTTCATAAAGTACGTCAAACCACTTTGTTATTAAAGTAAACGAACCTTCATCTTTAGTTTGATATATTGCACTAAAACCATACACCCCTAATACAAGCGTAAAACTGACTAAGCATACCAGTATTATTATACCCACGTAATTTGAATTAGTGGTGTGCTCTTTATCTAGCATTAAAGTTCCTTGTCGTTAAATTTATTAACTTAGCGCTGTAATATCTTAATCATAAGATAGGGACTTTACTATATTCCAAATGCCACTGATGGAACTTTAACTGCGTAAAGATGCCTTTATTTTTGTCTAGAAAAAGCCAACCTAATGTTTGGTTTTAGCTAGGCTAACATGTATCTAGTATAATTTTCATCGTATTAGGGCATACAACACGATGTTTAATTGTACAAACATAAAGATTGTGTTATCAAAAGTATAGAAGTTTATAGACTATTTGAAAACAAAGTATCATGCCACAAAGCAAATTAGCTACCGTAATCAAAACCACGCGTCCTCCATTTTTGATACTCGCTCCCATTTGCGTAGTCTATGGTGCAGCGTTATCAACTAGCACAGCAGAGACGTTCAATTATTTTCACTTCTTCCTTGCCATAACTGCAGGCATTATTGCGCACGTAAGCGTAAATACATTCAATGAATATTTTGACTTTAAGTCTGGGCTAGATATGAAAACCTCCAGAACGCCTTTTAGCGGTGGGAGTAATGGCTTACCTCAACATCCAGAATGTGTGAGTGCGGTTTTATATGTAGCGATTGCTTCTTTGGGTATAACATTTTTAATTGGTCTTTATTTTGTATCCATTTATGGTTTTGCCCTAGTGCCACTGGGTTTGTTAGGATGCCTAATTATTTTCACCTACACGAAATGGCTCAATAAGCATCCATTTTTATGTTGGTTATCACCAGGGTTAGGTTTTGGGCCATTAATGGTAATGGGCACCTATTTTGTATTAACCGGCAGTTATGATCTGAATGCAACGGTTGCCTCTTTCATCCCATTTTTGTTAGCAAATAATCTTTTACTTTTAAATCAATTACCCGACGAAGAAGCGGATAAAGAAGTGGGTAGAAAACATATTGTTATTGAATATGGAAAAACTAAGGCTGTCACTATTTATACAGTAACAACCGTTCTTTGTATTTTAGTTGTATTGCTGTGTGTTTGGCTAGATGTATTGCCTATTGGGAGTTTACTTGCCATGCTACCTTTGTTTCTTGGCTTATTCGTGGCCCAAAAAATCAAACAACTTAATTATGAGATTGCAGAATGTATTCCTTTTTTAGGTGCTAATGTCGCCATTACATTGTTAGTTCCTAGCATCATAGCGATTGCTATTCTGCTCACTTAGTTCACCAATCAAATTAATATACGCATTAAATATTGGAAACATTCGCCAGAACTGGTACCGCTAGTTTTATAATGAGTATGACATCTGAAACCTATTAGTTTCTTCCATAATGTGAAACTAGGAGTGTTAGCTCAAAAGCGACAATACTTGTCCTTGTTGTTGATTAGCTTGCGCTTGCACGCTCAATGCTGCTTGTGATTGTACGTTAAAAATAGCCGCATCAGATGCAGCTTGAGGGTAATCTAGATCTTGCATTCTACTTCGTGACATAGATAGGTTAACATCTGATTGTGACAAGTTTCTCGCTGTGCTTTGTAAACGATTTTGCGTTGCACCTAATTCACTTCTAAAAGAACTAATGGCTTCTATTGCAGAATCAGCGGCGCTGAGCGCATCATCTACGCTTACACCTGACGTAATATCAATAGAGAGGATATCTGACAATTGCGTGCTCATATCATTTGTTTCAACGTCAACAGATTGATTACTATTAGCACCAACTTGGAATGTTAGCGCACCATTGTCAGATAATAACGGCTTGCCAGCATAGTTAGTTTGTTCAATAGTATGTGAAATATTTTCTTGTAGTTGCGATATTTCAGATTGAATGGCGTTTCGGTCACTTTCGTTCAAAATGCCGCTACCAGACTGAATAGTCAGATCTCTTATTCTAGATACATCTTCGCTAATGTTACTTAAACCACCTTCTGCCACTTGCGCTAGAGAAATACCACTATAAACATTATTGATGGCTTGTCTGTTTCCATCAACCTGTGATGTTAGTCGGTCAATAATTTGCTGTGCAGCTGCACCATCAGTTGCATCATTAATTTTTTTGCCAGAAGCCATGTTTGCAAACAAAGTGTTTTGCCTACTCTGAACTTGGCCTAACAATGCGAAGGACACACCCGATAATTCTGATTTTATGTTCATTGCACCTCTCCTACATTAGCAAACTTAGTGTAACCTTCAAACCAGCAAGAGAATTATATGCCCTTTATATTAGTTATCTTGCTGGATACGATAAACCACCTAAGCTCATGAATTAAATATAAAATAAATTAGTCGTTAAAAAGATTAATTACACACCCTGCAACGCATCTATTTGGCTAGGTTGTGTCAATTCTTCTTTTGAAGAAGGCTTGTCAGGCTGGCTCTCTTTGAATAATTGCATGTCTCGAACATTTTTTTGAACGGTTACCGCTGCAAACAAGCTTAAGGTGTATGCCATCGCAAAAAAACCTTTCTCACTTAACAATAAATTAGCGTTGAACAAACCAATACATAAAAGCGCAATGGCCGAACCAACTGCAACATAGGCAATCATATGATAGATGTTTGATGTTTTTATTCCCTCTGCTTTATCCCTTACAGATTTTTGTACTGATACAACAGCAAATAAACCTAATAATAAAACCGCTAAATAGTAGCCTTTTTCATTTAGCGCCATTGCAGCATTGACTAAACCAATGGCATAAGACACTGCACCAATGATTAAGGCAAAAATTGCAGCAATGCGAAACGCTTTTGTTGGTGCTTGTAACGTTTGAATATTGGTATTCATTTATTTCTCCAAAAAATAATGGTTTAAATATTGGTTGTTTCAAAGTCTTGATTAAATTCAACAGCACTTTGTAATAGATCGTATTTTTCTAAATACCGAGTAATACTAGTGAAAGTAGTAGTTTTTACTTTACGATCATGGTCTTTTAAGGTGACGTCTTGCATTAATGCCGAGCCAACTAATAACTTAAAACGACTTGTATGAACGGGTTGTGGTTGAAAATAAGCAGCAGCATTGGCTTTTAATTGAGCTGTATCCGTGGTGTTGTAAATAGCCGCATTAATAATATCTAACGTATGCTCTGTACAGTTTTGAAACGAATCATTAAATGGGTTGGCAAGCACGCTGTACGCTGAGTTATGCAATACTTTATTATCACCTTTTGCAATTAACTCAATAATTTTAGTTTGTAATTCTTGGCTAGGAATAGTGATCCCCGCTTTCAATTCATGCGCACCCCAAAAAAAGTCTACCGGATAATCCGTTACTAGGATGCTTTTCGATTTATCCTCATTGGTTTGATATAAATTATGTATCGCATAGCCATACGCAATTTCATTATTAGCAAGTGCAATTTCGGAATACACTGCAATTGCGGTATGTGTATATTTTATTCCTTTTGGTAAATCTTCTATTGGTCTTCCCACTCTGGAAATGATGAAAGCTCTTGCACCTTGTTTTGCTGCAAACTTTTCAACTGCTTTTGCAAATTCAGCCACTTCTTCAGGTGAATATTTAATTTCTTGATCTTGATTACTTCCCGCATATGAGTTACCACTTAAAACCGTAGTGAAAAGTATAATGACACTTAACAAAGTGAGAATTGATTTATTAAAATTTTTCATCGGATATTCCTTTATGACATATAAAACAAAGCCTACATTTATAGGCTTTGAAAATTAATTTACTGAGTCTCAACCACTGTTTTTTTCATTTCAGTGGTTGTGATTTTGGTAGTCTTTTTATGAACAGCCTGTTTATCGACTTTTTTGATAGCCTTATTTGGCGCTTGGTCGGCTGTAATAACAACATTAGTAATGACCAACTCATGATTGTTGTGAGATGCAGAATGATGACTACTCGCATTTGCCGTATCTGCAAGTGAATCACCTACCGCTAACACCGTACTACCTGCCACAACACTAACTCCACCGGCAACAATAAACGGCGTTGCAACAACTGCACTGGCTACTTTGGTTGTGCTTGCAGCTGTATGCGATACCGCCAAGGCGCTATGCTTACTAGCCTGACCGCTATGATGTGAAGCGCCTGATTCAGCTTGCGCATTCATACTCATACCAAACGCTAAACATCCTATTGTAATACCCGCTAATATTTTGGATTTGATAAATTGTGTATTAGTAAACGTTTTCATCTTGCTTTTTCCTTTTGTTGAAAGCACGATGTCAATTTAAGCATGGGTATCAATAATGTAAACCTGAATATAAAATGTATACTATATTTAAACTAAAGGTATAGTATTAATAAACTTATATAGGGGATGTTTCGTTATGAGCCAAATTGCACTTGTTGCTAGCACAGTAAAAAAGTTACTAAAACAACAACAATTAACCTATAAGCTCATTGCTGAAAAGTTAGATATGAGTGAAGCCAATGTAAAGCGTATATTTTCAAACAATAGTTTTACGCTGGAGCGCTTAGAACAAATTTGTGAGTTACTGAACTTATCTTTAGCAGATTTGTTTTCAATTGTTCAACAACAGAAAGTCAAAATAAGCCAGCTAACCCATGAACAAGAGCAGCAACTACTCGCCAATCCTAGATTATTATTGGTTGCGGTTTGTGTTAGAGACGGCTGGAAGTTTGATGAAATTATTGAATATTACGATATTGACCAATTTGAATGTATCCAGCTTTTAGCTAAATTAGATAAACTTAGGATTATCGATTTACTCCCTAATAATTTGTATCGCTCACTTATTGCTCAAGACTTCAAATGGATCCCTGGTGGTGTGCTTGAGCAATTTATGCAACAAGAAGTCATGGTTAAATTTATGGCGCCCAAACAAAATGAACCTTGGACTTTTCGCTTTTATCTTCGCGGTAGATATTCACAATCATCAATAGAAATAATTCAACGTAAGCTTGATCAATTAACACGCGAAGCTGCCCAATTAAATATAGAAGATCAATCACTTAGTTTAGATAAACGCAAACATATGGGCATGCTACTAGCGATGCGGCCTTGGGAGCCCTCTCTATTCGAAAATATGAAGCGAATCAAGAGTTAAGTGCAAAATCGCTATACATAAGTATATATTAGCATACCCAATTTTCATGATTGTAGCGTGTAATGTAGTGTGGATAAATTTGAAATATATTTCATAATCTACAGATGTCATCTAGAAAGGGGGCCAAATTTGACAGTTATTACTAATCACGATTATCAATTAGCAGACGTGTACTTTGCGATACTAATAGGTTTTGCCGCTAATAAACAATCGATATCATTTAGTGAATTGGTCAATTTAAGTAAATTAAAATATGGGAAAAATCCCAAAATAAGTAAAGCATTATCACATTCTACTGGTCGACCCTTAATTGTAATCTCTGATTTCTGCCAATCCATTGATGCGCCAGACCTAGCGTTGTTGGTCGATGCGAATACAACTAAAAATAAGGAGCTTCATAAAGTCGAATGGTTGTTAAACACTATTTATGAATATAATTGGGAGAATGCAACTTCTGCCTTTCAACATTTTATTGAATCTAAAAAGCACTATTCCAAACCAGTCGCCAAAAACCAAACAGTTAGACAAAAAGAAGCTGCTCACAGGCTTATGAAAGAATTTTACGAATCGCACAAAAAAGTGTTACCTCAAGATATTCACAAACATGAAGAAGAAATATTACAACAATTAATTGCAGGCAAGTCAGCTTCAGATGCGTATCAAGAAGTAATGGAGTAATTTTTAACTATGCTTTAGTTTTAAAGCGCACGCGGAGTAATCGGCCGTGCGCAATATTGGTAAATTAATCGACCCACACTTCATGTTTGACCCAATCAACTTCCATTTCCCAATTCATTTCCATAGGCGAATCGTTTATTTTTGCGAAGTTTAAAATAGCAAAAAGTGGTTCTGGATAATTGTCGCCTTGGTCAACTAAACGGTATATTTCCTTTTCATTTAATCTGAAAATAATGTCATTTCCTAACCATTCAACTGAGAAGTCATTAAATTCGTCTAACGGCGCATACTCCGCTGCCATTTCTGCTTGCCAATCTCCGCCATCACAATATCCTAAGCTTTTTATCACGCGAGCTGCAAAGTGGTTAGGACCTCCATCGGAAT
>DDIL01000106.1:0-4220 GCA_002338515.1 Glaciecola sp. UBA1851
AAATTATTGTTCATTAAGGTATCTGGTATAGCAATTTGAAAGCCTCAAATTCATGGATGAATTTGTGGAGCGCTCATGGATGAGTTCACAGCGTCTTTCAAATTGCTATACCAGATACCTTAATGTGCGATTGTGAATAGTCCATCAGCTACCGCGATTAGCGCCACTTTGAATCACTTTTTATTATTGCGCGGCCAATTGAACAGGTTTAAAACTAAATCTATGCTCAGAAATTGGGCCATGTAATGAGAGTGCGGCTAAATGCTGTTTAGTAGGGTATCCCTTGTGATCAACAAATCCGTATTCTGGGTGGGTTTGATGCAAATCTAACATTTCTTTATCACGTGTGACTTTTGCTAAAATGGACGCGGCTGATATTTCTGCAAAAAGTAAGTCACCTTTTACTATCGCTTCACTTTTGTATGTCCAGTTAGGACATCGATTACCGTCTACCCTCACTAAGCTAGGCTGTATTTTAAGACCTTCTACTGCTCTTGTCATGGCAAGCATAGTGGCGTGCAGAATATTTATTTCGTCTATTTCTTTAGGTGAAGCTCGTCCTATTGACCAAGCTAATGCCCGCTCTTTTATTAACGGAAATAGTAAGTTACGTTTTTTTTCAGAAAGCTTTTTTGAATCGGTTAAACCTTCAATTGGTTTTGTTGGGTCAAGTATAACTGCTGCAGTGACTACATCACCAACTAAAGGGCCTCTGCCCACTTCATCAACGCCAGCTATTAATTCCATTGTTTGTATTCCTACTTCGCTTTTGCCAATTCTAGTAAAGCAATAGCGGCTTGTTTATCAGCATTGCACTTGAGTGTTTTATGAATAGCGACAAATTTATCTAATACTATTTGATTGTCGTCGTAATTAACTTGCCATACATTTTGTAATTGCTTGGCTAAATTTTGCGGGTTAACATCATCCTGAAGTAGTTCAGGTACAAGCAATTCATCGGCTAATATATTGGGGAGCGAGAAGTACTTGGGCTTGTACATTCTTTTCATCATCATATAGGTAATAGCAGACATTTTATAAGCCACTACCATAGGCCGTTTGCATAGCATTGCTTCTAAAGCCGCCGTACCAGAGGCTAATAAAACTAAATCACTAGCTATCATTACTTCCCGTGCAACTTTACGAGTAACAACACAGGCATCAATTAACGCTTGTTTATTATAGCTATTTTTAAGACTGCTAGTAGCCTCTTCTGATAGCTGAAAATTAGCAATAAGCTCATGAATTTGTTCTTCACGCTGCGTATTGACTGCAGGAATAATGGCTTTTAAATTTGGATTATCTATTCGTAAAATAGAAAATGTTTCTAGAAAAATTGAAAGCAGAGATTCAATTTCACGCGCTCGCGACCCAGGTAAAATAGCGATATAATTCGAATCATCTAAATTCAAGTCCTGTTTCGCTTTTTCTCTATCTACATCAATGGCGATGTTGTCAGCCATAGTGTGCCCAACAAATTTATAAGCGAGCCCGTATTTATCATAAATTTGTTTTTCAAAAGGAAAAACACCTAATACTAAATTAGTGGCTTTTCCAATTTTATGAATACGCTTTTCACGCCAAGCCCAAACTGTAGGGCTTACATAATGGATAGTTGGCACGCCAGCTTCTTTTAATTTAGTCTCAACCGCTAAATTAAAGTCAGGCGCGTCTACACCTATAAATACATCTGGAGGATTGTTTAAAAAATGAGAAATAATAGATTTTCGTACTTTTAAAAGCCTCGGTAGTTGTTTTAATACTTCAACTAACCCCATAACTGACAGCTCATTCATATCAAATAATGAATGCATACCTAGTTCAATTAACTCTTCTGAACCAATACCTTCAATGATTGCGTTAGGGTGAAGCTTAAGTATTTCTTGTACCATGCCTAACGCTAAATTAGCCCCTGAGGCTTCTCCAACCACTAACCCTATGCGCAAAGGCTTCTGTTCCATAGTTACCTGATTATGCCTCGAGTCGCACTTTGTAAAAACTCTGACATAACAGTTAATACATTGTGCTCTTGTGAAAGCTCTTTTATTTTTTGTGTTGCTTCATCAAATGTATTGCCTTGACGATACAATATTTTATAGGCTTTCTTTACCATATTAATATCGTCGCTAGAGAATCCTCTGCGTTTCAGGCCTTCGCTATTAATCCCTTGTGGAATATGTTTGAGGCCACTTACCATAACAAACGGAGGAATATCTCTGAGCACAATTGCACCACCGCCAGTGAAGGCATGTGAACCTATATGACAAAACTGATGAACTGCACTCATTCCGCCTAATATAACGAAATCACCAATATGAACGTGACCCGCTACTGCTACATTGTTTGCTAGAATATTATCTGATCCAACCATACAATCATGGGCAAGGTGAGCATTGACCATACACAGATTACGATTGCCTATTTTAGTGAGGCTTTTATCTTGAGTGGTTCCGCGGTGAATTGTACAGGATTCTCTAAACACATTGTCGTCACCTATTTCTAAGTAAGTTGTTTCACCTGCGTATTTTTTATCTTGGCAATCTTCACCTATAGAACAAAATTGAAAGAACTGATTATTCTTACCAATTTTAGTATGACCCTTAACAACCACATGACTCTTAAGGATACTACCTTCACCTATTTGTACATTATCACCAACATAACAAAATGGGCCAATCTCTACGTTACTTGCTATTTGAGCATGTTCGGATATTACCGCAGACGGGTGGATCATATATCTAGGTCTCTCATTGCACACATGAATTCAGCAGTACAAGCTTCCTTGTCATCAACCAAAGCTTTTCCTTCAAACTTCCATATGCCTCTTTTTTCTTTTATTAAACGCACTTTAATAACAAGTTGATCACCTGGCACAACAGGTGTTTTAAACCTTGCTTTATCAACACCAGCATACAAATATAATTTGTCGTTATTCCCAATTGTTTTGAAACCAAGAACACCAGCAGCCTGCGCCATTGCTTCTAATATTAATACCCCAGGAAAAATAGGTTCTCCCGGAAAATGCCCTAAAAAGCACTGTTCATTTATTGTGATATTTTTATACGCAACAATTGATTCGCCTAAAGTATAGTCGGTTACCCTATCTATGAGTAAAAAAGGGTATCGATGAGGCAACAAAGCCATTATTTCTTTTATTTGGATCGTATTAAGTGAATTTGCCAATTCTTTCTCCTAAATTTTAACGGTATTTCATTACCGTTTTGGCATGGTGTCATCGCTTTGAAATGATTAAAAAGTGTATAACTACCTGAAATATAGTGCAAAGGATAAAGGTATAGTCAGTAAAAACAAATCAGACCAACGAATGTTGGCCTGATTATTTTGTAATACTTTATACTAGCATCCTAACGGACACGACAACTTGTCAGTTATCGTAACGCCGTACTATTGAATTTTGCTAACTTGGTCAAGTACTTGTTGAGAAATATCATCTTTTTCATTGTAGTAAGGTACTGCATTTGAACTTAGCACTAGATCGTAACCTGCATCACTTGCAATGCCTTGAATTGCTTGTTGAATAAGACCAACTAATTTACGTTGCTCTTCTTCTGTACGTCTTTGAATACTCTGTTGTAAAGGCTGACCCTTAGCTTGTAGTTGCTGACCAACTTCGTTCACTTGACCTTCTAATTCAGCTATTTGATCCGCGCTCATTGTCGCTTTTTCACGCTGTAACTTTTCTAGTAAAAAGTTACCGTCGCTTCGAAGACGTTGAACTTCTTGAATTTGGTCTGCAAATTCAGCTTGGATGTTTTGCTCAATAACTGCGAATTGAGGAAGCGCAACAAGCACTTGTTGTACATTAACAACGGCTAATTTCTGCTCTGCGTTAGCAGCACTTGAGATTGTTGCAATAGTGAAAAGGACAGCTAAAGACATCCCTTTGATAAATCTGTTCAAAATAAAACTCCTTTAAGTTTCATGTTTATTTTTATTAACTTTGTAATTATACCTTGCTTAGAAGGTTGATCCAATGTTGAAAGTAAAGAATTTAGCATCATCGCCATCTCGTTCTTTAAGTGCACGAGAAAAACTGAATACTAATGGCCCCATTGGCGATATCCATTGCACCGATAAACCAGCAGAACTTCTGTACTGTTTCCAATCGCTATAGTCTGCTAAAGCATCACTACCTTGTTCTAATGCTAAGTCTTTATAAAGGTCGTAATTAAATTCAGTATCCCATACGTTACCTACAT
>DDIL01000106.1:4420-4730 GCA_002338515.1 Glaciecola sp. UBA1851
CAGTATCCCATACGTTACCTACATCATAGAACAAACTTGTTCGTACTGAATTGTCAAACTCAGCCTCAACAAATGGCGTTGGAACAATTAGTTCAACGCCACCTAATGCCATTGCATTACCACCTAAACTTCTTCTAGATAAGAATATAGAGTCGTTTTCAGGACTCGCTAACACTGGAATGCCATTGGGTGTGGTAATAATTGCAGCTGAGCGTCTTATTACCCCTCGTGGACCTACTGTGTTATTTTCAAACCCGCGCAGTGTATCAGCACCACCCGCAGTAAAGTTTTCATTAAATGGTAATATTTG
>DDIL01000106.1:4960-5295 GCA_002338515.1 Glaciecola sp. UBA1851
CCATCTACGTCACCATAACCATTACCATAACCAAATCTGAATCTGGTCAATACCGTCCATCTTTGATTCCGAGTTAATGGGAAATACCATTTAGCATCAGACGTAAATTTAAAATAATTTACATCCGAATTAGGTGTAGTAACGGCTAAAGAGGCTCGTTGCGATGAACCAGCACTTGGGAACAAACCTCTATTTAACGTATTTCTTGTCCAAGACACTGAGCCGGTATAACTGCTATAGGTAATTGGTGCATCGGGGTCATTCGGATCGGCAAATTTGTCATAGAATCGAGCGGTTTATTCATAACTAGTATTATCGTCGCCTAGTTCTACATT
>DDIL01000039.1:0-2572 GCA_002338515.1 Glaciecola sp. UBA1851
AAGAACTTATTGTTTCAGTTACAAAGGAGCAAAAAGTGCGCAAACCAACTAGACCAAGCTTAAGCGCAAAACGTAAAAGAATAGATACTAAAAAGCGTACCGGACTAAATAAAAAGCTCAGAGGTAAAGTGGATTTCGATTAGCGTTTCTTATTTTATTTGTACTATTGTGAACAAATACAATATTAAATAAAAACAATTATATAAGCATATAATATTATCGTTAACTGTGAATTGTAAAATCACTCAATGCCATTAAAAGGAACCGCCATGCACAACCATCGGTCAATAAAAAGAAGTGGGTTAATACTGTTAATAGTCGCTAGTTCAATCGGCCTATCAGCTTGCAGCGATAATGAAGTGGGTGACGTTTCATTGGGCATTTTCACAACAAAAGATATTAAAATAGATTCGCTTCAAGACCCATTAGTAACTGGAGTAACCTGCCATATTTCAAGTATTGAAGCTAATTTAGATTTAGCCGATCCATCTGACAGTTCAATTGCGTGCAGACAAACAGGCCCTATTACGGCTGATATGTTAACCAAAATAGACAAATCACCGTCAGGTGAGATTGTGTTTAAAAAATCTAAAAGTATCTTCTTTAAAAATATGAAAGTACGCAGAATATTGGACGCTGACTCTCAAACATTGATGTATATCTCATACTCAACGAAAGAAACGAGCGGTAGCTATAAGCACAGTTTATCAACCGTTCCCCTTTACGGTACTGAAGCTTATAACGTAGTACAAACAACAAAATAAACTGGGGCAAATAAGCGCTTATTGCGCATTGTCTTTGTTTATGCGAAAAACGCTATTCATTCTATTATTTGTTAGAAAAAGCCCTCAAAAGGTGAATCCTTTGAGGGCTTTTAGTAAGTGCCAGTAATTTAATAATTAGAAGCGATTATTACTTGCTTTAATCACTCTACGCTTTGCGTCGGCTAGCAACAAAGAATGCACCAAGTGCAAATAATGCAAGCATAGATGGAGCTGAAACATTCGTGCTAGGAACGTCTACCGTAGTGCGTAACCATACAGAACGATCAGCATCAGCGAAGTTGTTTGCAGAGTATATCCAGTTAGCACTTGCACTGATACCTGCAATTGGACCGCCATTTGCATTTGTCCAAATAACACCGCTTTGGCCATTTGCGCCATATTCAGTTGCACTAGCAATAAATGCACCTGTGGTGTTGTCGAATAATTCCCAATCTGAGCTTGAAGAAACAACCGAACCATCAACTGAATACTCAGCTAATAGTGCAGCGGGGTTTCCAGATGAGTTTCTACCAGCATTTTCAACTAACCAAGCAAAAGAATAAGTACCTGGGGCTAGATTAAAGGTAACGCTATCAGAACTCTTCCAATTAGTACTGTTGCTCATTGTGCCAAAGTCGCTCCAATTTGAAACGATACTAGTACAAGAACTATCTGCACAAACGCCACCTGATACGGTATTGTCTGCAGTCATAGAAACATTAATCACAGCTGCTTGAGTGTTAGCAAGCATTGAGAGGGCGAACGTAGCTGAGGCGATTACTTTAAAGATTGTTTTCATTTTGTTACTACTCCAATAAAAACGAATTAATAGAGCTACTAATGATACTTACGTTAGGTATAAATCATTTTGTAGCGTGTTTTACATGATTATGATTTTGCAGAATGCGTGCCAATCTATTTTCATCAATAAATACAATGTGTTGAGAAATCACTTATACTCATTTATTGAAGGGTGTAAAATACTCAGTCACATTTTAGAGGGGGTAAAAAGGGAAAGTTATACTCAAAAATACCTAAAATTGAATATGACGAATTTAAAAAATATGAACAAGAGATCAAACACAAAGTAGTTAAGAATTCTTAGTAAGTAAGTTCAGCTAAAATGTAATTGGGCATTTAAATCCTCCAGGTTTAACTGAAAAAAGAGAACATTTTAACTGTAATAAAATGGCTTCAGCCGTGTTCCCTACCAACACGCCCATTGAACCCGCATGACCAACCGTTCCCATTACAAGTAAATCAACTTTTAACCTACTCACCTGCTGCGGAATAACCGCATGTGCATGACCTTGTTTTGAATGCTGATATGTAACGACTGTAGTTTGCTCATTAGCTATGTCATTATTTATTAACGTGACCAACTTATCGCTTTCAACGCGGCGTCTAGCGGCTTCTTTCTCTAGGTAATCACCTTCAAAAGTTTTTGCGTTGTCTGCCCATTGGCTAGCAAAATTGGCAATGCTACTGTCATAAGCAGTAATAAGGTGTAACGCACTATTAAAAGATTGACTGAAACGCATCGCTTGCTTTGCCAGTGTTAAATTTAACGATTGATCTACTTTGTTATCAGAAAAATCTATAGCCATTGCTACATTGCCATACTGTTTTGGAGACTGCTGGTCAATTAACCATATTGCACTAGGACATTTTCGTAACAGGTGTAAATCGCTACTGCCTAGTACTGATTCAGACCAAGACCTATTCTCAGCCTGTTTTATGACAAAATCATAGTTGTCATTCACAACCAAACGTATCACCTCTATAAACTCTTTCCCAAACCTAATATG
>DDIL01000039.1:2868-3472 GCA_002338515.1 Glaciecola sp. UBA1851
TGATTCAACTTTGAGCTTGTCTAACTCTGAATTTGAATGACTATAACGCAAGGGGGAAAAATCGGGCAGAATGCACAAAATATCTAAGGTAATACCATGTTTGGTAGTATATTCCATCGCTTTTGCAAAGCTTTGAATCGGCACTTCGCCTTTACTTGACACCACAAATAATGCACGGTTGAATTGCGCGTTGTTGTTAAAATCCATTAGTCTTCCCCTATAATTTAGACGAATAACGCGCAACCTCAATAATTGTGTACCACCAAACAATTATTATGTCGTTATACTACTAAAGTATCATCAGGTTTCACTTTGATCTAGTTGATATTTTGCATGCGTTTCTATCGGTTTTTCCGAACATAATGTGGTTGGGAAGACGTTTTATTACACAAGCGCTAGACGCGTTGAATAAATAGAAATAAAGTTTTGTGAAAAACGCAAACCCACTATTTAACAATGGGTCTGCGCTATTTTTTAGCAGGGTTTTGAGTAAAATCTTTTAGTAAAGGTTAAGCGTTATATTATCGCTTAAACAACATATAAGGGCCCGTCCACTGATAGCTTAATCCCTCTACTTTGAGTTTGTGCTTTGCTTGTTGAGAAT
>DDIL01000062.1:0-2289 GCA_002338515.1 Glaciecola sp. UBA1851
CTGCATTGGCATTTGGTTACCAGAAGATTGATTGATAGATGCGTTGCTTTCGACAACGGCAACATTTTCGGTATTTGTACAACCAAATGCAAAAACCGACAATAAAAACATAAGCGCGACTTTATTCGCTGAAAGAAATGACCTATGCCGATTATTGAACACTTTTCTTTGTGAATATTTAAATAGAGTGCAATGATAAAATATATCGTTCATAAACAATAGTTTAGAAACTTTTAAAACGTGAAGCTGTAACATTTTTGTAATAGTTTTTTTCATAATATGGTGACAACTTTAAAATTTTTTAATATGTTATATTATAACGATAGTATAAAGTATAAAGATTACTAATAGTAGAACAATTAATAACAAAAAGGGTAATGAATTGTTAAACGCTAATGAACAAAAACCGAAATTACCAGTTACCGTATTGTCAGGATTTTTAGGGGCAGGTAAAACCACCGTATTAAGCCACGTATTAAACAATAGGCAGGGTAAAAAAGTTGCCATTATCGTCAATGATATGAGCGAAATTAATATTGATTCGTCCATTATTAAAAACGAGGTGTCATTAAATAGGAGCGACGAAAAATTAGTAGAAATGAGTAATGGCTGCATATGCTGCACACTTCGTGAAGACTTGTTGATAGAGGTGAAACGACTTGCTGATGAAGGCCGTTTTGAATATTTACTAATTGAATCTACTGGTATTTCAGAACCTTTACCTGTTGCTGAAACCTTTACGTTTGCAGATGAAAGTGGCGTGTCTTTAGGTGATGTAGCCAACTTAGATACAATGGTAACGGTTGTTGATGCAGCAAACTTTTTAAAAGATTACGACCAAGCCAAATACCTTGAAGAAGTAGGAGAATCGCTTGGGGAAGAGGATGAACGAACCGTTGCTGACTTGCTTATTGACCAAATAGAATTTGCTGATGTGATTCTAATCAGTAAAACCGATTTGGTTGATTCTAATGAAATTGAGCGGTTGAAAGCAGTAATTAAGAGTTTGAACACAGAAGCGAAAATAATTCCAATCAGTCAAGGCAATGTGGACATTGATGCAATAATGGGTACCGAGCTGTTTGACTTTGAAAAAGCGCAGCTGGCTCCTGGTTGGCTAAAAGAAATGCGCGGTGAGCATGTTCCAGAAACAGAAGAGTATGGTATTTCAAGTTTTACCTATGAAGCCAGATCGCCTTTCTATCCTCAAAAATTTTATGACTTCCTGCATGGCAGTAGCGGCTATGGAAAACTTTTACGATCTAAGGGCTATTTCTGGCTGGCAACACGTCCGCAGTTTGCTGGGCAATGGAGCCAAGCTGGTGGAGTTGCGCATTACGGTTATGGAGGTATGTTCTGGATGGCCGTACCTAGAGCTCAATGGCCAGATGATCCTGAATACATTCAATCAATTGAAAAACAGTGGCAAGAGCCTTTTGGCGATATGCGTCAAGAATTGGTGTTTATTGGCCAAAATTTGGATAAAAAGCGAATTATTGAAGCGCTAGATGATTGTTTGTTAAGTGAACAGGATTTAATTAAAGGCCAGAGTTATTGGAAAAGCTTGAGCGATCCATTTCCGGCATGGGAGCAATAGACAATGAGTGATATATCAACACTAGAAAAGCCAAACACTAAAATTATAGAACGCATAATGCAGCAGTCTAGTTCGCCAGAAGTGATGACTAGTATTTATGAAGAAAATTGCAATATTGCGATATGGAAACGGCAACTACCTGAAGCCTTTGTATCAAGTATTGAGTCTAGTTTCACAACCCAACCTCCATTGACATACTCTATTGTTGTTAATGCCACCAGCGTAGAAAAAGACATCGAACAGATAGTATTAGACAGAGAATACGGTGCACAGCTTCGTGAATATATAAAACAAACTGTTGATATGTTTTGTTGTTTATTTGAAGGATCACGAGTGGGATTGCGTCTATCAACATTAAATAAAGCCATGTGCCCTCGTTTTCACGTTGATAGAGTGCCTTGTAGGCTTATTACGACATTCTGCGGAAAAGGTACTGAGTGGTTAGCGCATAAAAACGTAAATCGCAGCAAGTTAGGCCATGGTAATGGCGGTAAACCAGATGATAAATCAGGGTTGTTTAACAATAGCGGTGACATCAACACACTAGCATGTGGAGATGTTGCCCTATTAAAAGGTGAAACTTGGGAAGGAAATGAAGGAGCGGGTTTAGTTCATCGTTCCCCTGCATTAAAAAGTAATGAGTCGCGCCTTCTCATGACATTAGATTTTATAGGAGATTGATACTAAAAAAG
>DDIL01000062.1:2632-15934 GCA_002338515.1 Glaciecola sp. UBA1851
AAAAAATTGATTTTGTAACTAACTGAAACAAAAAAAGGCAGGAAATAACAATGTTAGTGTCTAAAAAACCATTATCTTTGATAGCGTTTGCTATCTCTTTTTCACTTCTAACGAGTGGTTGCTCAAAACAACAAGAAGTCGAAAATTCAAATGCTGAGGTATCAGTAAGCGATACATCTGATATGTCAGTGTCTAATCCATTCTTTAATGAGTGGGATACGCCATTTGGTGCTCCACCATTTGGACAAATACAAACTAAACATTTCATGCCTGCTTTTGAAAAAGCCATGCAGCAGCACAAGGCGCAAATAGATACAATCGCAAACGACGATAGTCTCCCAAACTTTGACAATACCTTGGCCCAAATGGAATTATCAGGGAGTGAATTGTCGAAAGTCGCTCGTGTCTTTTTCAATTTAACGAATACTGAATCAAATGAAGAGCTTCAAGCTTTGCAAAGAACGCTTTCGCCTAAAATGACACGGCACAGTAATGAAATATTGATGAATACGGCGTTGTTTGAACGAGTAAAAGCGGTTTATGAAACGCGTAATCAAACTGAAATGACTGCAGAACAATTAAGATTGACTGAGCGTATTTATGATGACTTTGTAAGAGCAGGCGCTAATTTAACAGGGGAAAACAAAGCAAGGTTAGCCGAAATTAACGAACAAATTTCAGGTTTAACAACGCAGTTTGGACAAAATATGCTAAATGATGCCCGCGCGTTTACACTCGAATTAAGCGAGAGCGATTTAGCAGGTTTACCCCAAACGCTTATAAATGCCGCTTCAGCGCAAGCAAAATCAAGAGGGCTTGATGATAAATATGTGATTACTCTAAATCGCTCAAGCGTAGAGCCGTTTTTAAAGTTCTCAGAACGACGTGATTTACGAAAAAAGGCATTTGAGGGTTGGGCTAAGCGTGGTGATAACGATAATGAATTTGATAACAAAAATATAATTAAAGATATAGTAAAGCTTCGAGCAGAGCGTGCTCAGCTACTTGGTTATGAACATCATTCAGATTATGTGTTATCAGATGCAATGGCAAGAAGCCCGGAAGCAGCTATGGATTTGCTGCTAAAAGTGTGGGAGCCAGCGGTTGAAAAAGCCGAACAAGAAAAACAATGGATTCAAGAATTAATGGCGGCAGAAGGTGCTGACTATGAACTTGAGCCGTGGGACTGGCGTTACTATGCTGAAAAAGTAAGAAAGCAGCGCTTCGACCTTGACGATGGTGAAGTAACTCAATACTTCGAACTAAACAATATGATTGAAGCACAATTTTATGTAGCCAAGCAGCTATTTGGATTGTCATTTGAAGAACGAACAGATATTCCGCTATACAACCCTGTAGTAAGAGTATGGGAAGTCAAAGACGAAAAGAATAATGCTATTGGTTTATTTTTCGGTGACTATTATGCACGAGAAACGAAGCGTTCTGGTGCTTGGATGAGCTCGTTTAGAATGCAACAAAAACTCGCCGGAGATATCAAACCGCTGATTCTAAATAATATGAATTTGAACAAACCAGCTGAAGGTGAACCCACACTCATGAGTTATGGCGATGCGGTTACGCTGTTTCATGAATTTGGACACGCGTTGCATGGTTTATTATCTAACGTCACCTACCCTTCATTATCAGGCACAAACGTTCCTCGTGACTGGGTTGAGTTTCCTGCGCAAATTTATGAGCATTTCATTGCACAACCTGAAATGTTGAAACAATTCGCACGTCACTATCAAACCAATGAGCCTATGCCAGACAGCCTAATTAAGCGTATTAAAGATGCCAGTACATTCAATCAAGGTTTTGCAACTGTTGAATACACTGCTTCTGCACTAGTTGATATGGCCTATCATAGAATGACATCGGTAGACGACTTAGATGTGCGTGCTTTTGAAGATAAAGTACTATCTGAATACGGCAAGCCCAGCGAGATTATCATGCGCCATAGAAGTACGCATTTTAGTCACATTTTTGCTGGTGGCTATTCTTCAGCATACTATGCCTATATGTGGTCAGAAATTCTAGACGCAGATGGATTCGACGCATTCATTGAAGCAAACAATATTTTTGACAAAGAAACCTCACAGCGTTTATATGATTTTGTATTCAGCAGAGGCGATACTTTAAATTATCTTGATGCATATGTTGGTTTTAGAGGTAGAGAGCCTTCTACTGATGCACTGCTTCGAAATAGAGGTTTATCGGACTAGTTCTTATTTTTTTCAAGCCTGCTAATGTGCAGGCTTTTTTTGCTTTAAAATTATATAACCAACCTGAATACCTGCTTCAAAAAGCAATAATATCTACCATTAAATCCCACAATTTTTTAAATAGAATAAATTTGTAGTGGTAAATCCCTGCTTTAATTTGTTTTTATTCAAAAAATTTCATAATCAACCGATATAAAATATAGAAACCAATCTATTTATATCATTTAAAATCGTATTTATCATTTTTATGGATTTTTTTTGCATACATTACTTAATTAACATAGCAAATTGTATCAATTTGCCCGTTAATGCGTGTTATTCAAAATACGCGCGATACACGTTAAAACATTTGTTATGAGGGTATGTCACTATTTATGCTTACTATCGAAAAACAACAACACCTTTGTCCGATATTAGAACTATAAAACATGGCAAATGATGTTGATTTACATAAACGCATATTAATTCTTGAGAGAAAGTTAAAACGAGAGCACTTAGCTCGTTTAGAATCTGAACAACTATTAGAAAATAAGAGTCTTGAATTACATTATAAAAATCAACATCTTGCAGAAACAAACGAAAACTTAGATCATTTAGTTGCCGTTCGCACAAGTGAACTATCATTATCAAAGAAACAAGTTGAAATTAACGCTGAACGCTTAGCGCTTAGCTTACAGCGACTCGAACTTGTTATCCAAGCTTCTCAATCAGTCATTTGGGAGTGGGATATAATGAGTGGAAACGTGTCTTTTACTAATTACGATTTAGCCGAAAGCAAACTTAAAAATAGCTTTATTTATAAAGCAAATAGCTACGAGAAATTCATCGCATTATTACATCCAGAAGACCATCTAGCCACAACCACACTTATCGCTAAATGTGTTAGAAATAATGAGCGAATATTTACTAAATGCCGGCTGCGATATAACAAGTATAGCTATCGTTGGTATCAAATTTTAGGGAAAGAGATCGTTGGAACCGATAGTCGTCATCGCTATGTAGGTTCAATAACAGATATTAACAATAACATGGAATATCAATCTACTATCACTCATATGGCTATGACAGATAGTTTAACCAACATATCCAATAGGAGTCATTTCAATCAAAGCGTAAATCATCTAATGTCTGTCAGAAATGACTTTAACCAATCATTTTCGCTGGTACTTATCGATTTAAATAATTTCAAAATAGTAAACGATACTCATGGACATGTTGTTGGTGACAACCTATTGATAAGAGTGGCGGGCATTTTAAAGGCGCAAGTCAAAAATCATGATTTGGTGGCAAGATTAGGTGGGGATGAGTTCGCTCTATTCTTAAATCATGCTAACCACAATAACAACATACTTCAAATTGTGCACAACATTATTGAAGCCTGCGCGCAACCTGCTGTTATTGGTAGTACTAGCTTATCAATTAATTTAAGTATTGGGGTAGCCAATTTTCCTAAAGATGCATCAAGTTTAGAGGAACTTCTGAGATGCGCAGACCTTGCCATGTATGCAGCAAAAAACAATAAGCTTACAGGTAGTAGTTTTGTACAATTCACCGAAGAATTAAATAAACATCGTAGTAGAAGAAACAAAATAAGAGAGTGTTTGCGATTAGCATTGGATGCCAATGAATTAACCGTTCACTATCAGCCATGTTTAAACTTACATAGCGGCAAAATACAAACTGGCGAAGCGTTAGTTCGATGGGACAGTGCCCCGTTTAATGCAACAGTTGACGAGATTATTTCCATCGCGGAAGAAAGCGGCCTAATATTCAAGCTTGGCGATATTGTCATTAATCATGTATTCGCATTTATTTCAACACTTGAAAAATTAGGTTTCGATCATAAAATTGCGATTAATTTATCGCCCTTACAAATTCTTCATCAAGATATTGTTAGTACCATTAAACAAGCAGCAAAACACTACGACATTAATTTTAATCATATCCAAATAGAAGTTACTGAGAATGTATTTTTAGAAAATCTAGACCTAGCCGTTGATAGCCTAAACCAATTGAAGCACTTGGGCATAACTGTCTATTTAGACGATTTCGGTACTGGCTACTCAAATTTAGCTTATCTAAAAACGCTTCCTTTAGATTGGATAAAAGTAGACAAATCTTTTGTACAGGGCGTGTATGAAGACGAAGTAGATTTACAAATTTGTAAATCAGCCATTAACATTGCGCATTCAATGTCGCGTATGGTGGTGGCTGAAGGCGTTGAAACAAAGCAGCAAATGGAAGCGATGAAATCAATTAATTGTGATGTAATTCAAGGCTATTTTATTTCGAAACCACTTCCTGCTGAAAAATACATTGATTTCCTTACTTCGCAGCGATCTGATTTTTAGCCGTCAACGAGCTATTTATTTCAGATTTCATAATACGTATTACCTCTTCTACACCATGCTTGCGCAATATTGGCTCATATTGACTTTGCTTGCTGGAGATCATACTGATTCCCTCAGCAACTAAATCAAACGCTTTCCATGAACCGTCTCGTGTCTTTCGCATTTTAAAGGCTAATAAAATATCAGGGCGAACATCATCTTTTATGGTGGCTTTAACCGTGACTGATTTTTTATTTGAAAAATTAGTTGCTGGTTCAAATTCAACCTCTTGATCTTCATAGTAACTTAAGCCTACCGTATAACTGTCGACTAAATACTCTCGAAATACATCAACATATTCAATTAGTTGCTCTCTAGGCACATTTCTCACATACTTTCCAAGAACTTTAAATGCGGCAAATCGGTGATCAACATAAGGTAATAGTTCCGCTTGAAGAATTTCTTTTAACTTATCAGGGTTATTTTCTAATTGACTCTGCTCGCTCTTTACTTGTTCAAAAGTATTGGTTGCAACAACTTCAACTAATTTGTAAGGGTCGTTTTGATTGATTCCCTCTTCTTTTGCCAACACATTATTAGATAATAATAAGCATGTGACGATGATATAAAATATTGTTTTTTTCACGTTAATTCCTGTCTCGTAGCAGCGTTCTGATAACCTTTATTGGTAATTTATTAATCACTTAATTTGATGAGGCGAGCGTTTGTTTTACTCCCACACACCTTAATCAATTCGAACTAATAATGAGACCTCAGATGTAGGCAGGTAATTTCAATTTATTTTGAATTTAAATTTTATTTAATAATGGGTTGGCGAACAGACACTGTTAAAGCGGTACATTTTGTATATCAGTGCATCAACAGTATTAGTTTATAAAACTGAGATTTTTGCCGTAGTCATCTAATGCGGTTCGGTTAACACCTTCGTCATACATCGCGTTAATGTTCAGAAGATTGATGTTAAGTTAGCAGTATTTTCAGTCCAGTTAGTATCAACATTACCCCACCAATTAACACGGCTTTATCTTTAAAATAAGCACCAAACTTTGTTCCCACATACACACCTAACCAGCTCAATACGCCAGCAATAATACCAATTATTATGGAGGCAGTTACTGAATTAAAAGCAAATAATGTGAGTGAAAAACCAGTCACAACTGCATCAATGCTTGTTGCTATAGCCAATATCAAAAGCATTTTATGACTCACTTTAATTCGTTCATTGTGAGAACTTGTTTGTTGCGACTCATAAATCATTTTACCGCCAATAAAAGCGAGTAATATAAAAGCAACCCAAGGGGCAAACACCTCTATCCATTTATAGATGACGACACCAGCACCATAGCCAATTAACGCCATGCCCCCATGAAATAGACCGAAGTAAAGTCCTGCCGTTAAACCCAGCGATAGATTGTCTTTAAAGTTATTTGTTCCCAACCCTACTGAAACTGCAAATGCGTCCATACTTAGGGCTAGGGCTATTACAAACACTTCTATCATTTAAGGTTCTCTTTTAATGGACGTTTTTTCATTGGTAAAAATTTAAATACTCTGGCTTATTAAAAGTGGAGTTAGTGCCAATAGGTGACATTAAGTTATTTAAACATGTAAGCAAGCACGAAAACACTTAGTGATTGATATATTGAAGTATAGGATAGAAATTTTGACTTATATTGTTGTTTAATTGTGATTTTATTGTTTGTTATTTGATCATACTCAATTAATCAAATTGATAGGCTTGGTACTATGTATTTATAGAATATTGTTTAACCCCCCTACCCTAGTAAACATTAAGGAAATAAGAATATGAGTCAATACAAAAATATACTTGTTGCTATAGATGTAAACGCACAATATGGCCAAGTAATAGAAAAAGCGAAAGCTATCAAAAGTTCAGACAGTGAATTACATTTAGTCTACATTTCTTTACCTTTAACTTATGTTGGACCTTATCTATATGGTATGAATTATAGTCAAATAGATGATAACGAACGATTACTTGCGGGAAAAAATAAACTAAATGATATCGCTAAAGAGTTTGGTATCAAAGAAGAAAACGTGCATTTTAAAGTGGGTGAAGCCTCTGACGAAATTCACACTATTGCTGATCAAACTCACGCTGACCTAATTGTAATTGGCACCCACGGCAGAAGTGGCATAAAACTATTACTTGGCTCGACGGCTAATTCGGTTTTACATGGCGTGAAGCAAGATGTATTGGCCGTTAGAATTAAGGACTAGCGAACTAAATTAGGATGCTTTAATTAAAAAATACATGCAAAATAAGCAAGCATAATTAACTTGGCGTTTAGCTCCTCGAGATTATTAAACAAAATTGGCATTCGAATTAGCCCAAACCACAGGCTAATCAACAATCCTTAGATTGAAAAGTTTATGCCACTATAATCTTGAGCAGCAAATAACATAGCCCGAGGTTCTTCATCACCTTGCTTATTTAACATGGCGGGTAATAAAGCGCCTGGTAGCACAGAACTAACATCATTCCATGCATTTGGACCACCTAAGTCTGTTCTACACCAACCTGGATCTAATAAATTAGCTAATACCCCAGTGTTTGCAAGTTCTACCGCCAAATCACGTGTATATTTATCTAACGCGGCTTTTGTAATACTGTATGCATCAAGTTGGGGGGTGTCTTTAATGCCAGAAGTAACATTAATGATTCGTCCATATCCTCTAGCTTTCATTTGCTTTGCAAAGAAATTACATATTTGAATGACAGCTAATACATTAACTTGAAAGCTTTCATGGTAGTCTTCAATTGGCGCATCGAATAACTCAATAAATTGCGTCATGACTGCAGCATTGTTATATAGAATATCTATACCACCACTGGCCTCTTCAGCTTGCTCAACAAAAGACTCAATTGACTTAGGACTGTTTAAATCACATGCCAACTGAACAATCTTAACATTGTGTAACTTAACAAGCTCAATGGTTTTAGCTTGGTTTTCAACAGCGCTTGAATGTATGACTAAGTTCACTCCCTTTTGCGCCAAACCGATTGCAATTTGTTGCCCAACGCCTCTACTCGCGCCTGTCACTAACGCCCACTTATTTTTAATGTCACTCATCGTTTTTTCCATACATAAAATTATTACTCACTAACAGACCTATTTGTTGCTGCTACTCATTAAATCAAATATTACCTCTTACATTTGGGCGAACTTTCGACAAATAAAATTCACGTAAGTCTTGGTGAGTTGACTTAGATAGCGATGGTAAATTAGCGGCTTGGGCATTGCCCACTACTTGTTGTGCATTGGAAGCACCAGCTAACACGCTAGAAACACCCTCTTGGTCAAGGCACCAACGTATAGCAAATTGTGCCATCGTCATCCCGTCTGGGATAAATGTTTTTAATTCATCAACTAATGCTAATCCTTTCTCATATGGCAAGCCCGAAAATGTCTCTCCAACACTGAATGCAGCCCCATCTTTGTTGTAATTCCTATGATCACTACTAGAAAATTGAGTGTCAGCTTTCATTTTCCCAGTTAATAAACCGCTTGCAAGCGGTAATCGAGCTAAAATGCCCACACCTTTGTTTTTGGCGTCCATGATTAGCGATTCGCATGCATCTTGGCGAAAGATATTAAGGATAATTTGTAATGAAGTAATACTTGGTATATCTAGGCAAGTTCTAGCCTGTTCAATCGTTTCAACACTTGCCGCTATATTAGAAACAAGGCCTTCTTTTTTTAAGTCATCAATGCAATACCAAAGTGTATCATCAGTTAACATATCTGCTGGAATGCAATGCATTTGCAAAAGTGGTAAGCAAGGTAATTGCAAGCGCTGTAATGAATCATCAATACTGCGGCGGATATTATCCGCTGTGTAACCGTTTGGGTATAACTCGCCATTACGGCCAAATTTGGTGGCTATAACCCTATCTCGTTTATTATTTTTGCACCAATCGCCAATTAAACGTTCACTTTGACCGCCACCGTACACGTCAGCTGTATCCCAAAAAGTGATGCCTGAACTATCTGCAGCTGCTAAAATCTGATTAACGCGTTGCTCATCTATTGGGCCAAAGTCACCGCCTAACTGCCAGCAGCCTAATCCAACTTCTGACACCTCTAATCCACTATCTCCTAGTGGTCTTTTGCCTATATTCTGCAGCGTTGCTTCACTTGGTGGTTGGTTTACTATATTCATTAAGATCTTCTATTTATTCAGTGTTTTTTGTTTATATTTTTAATTTTATTTATTATTCTTTGGTTTATCAATATACACAAATTAAAAGATTGTTCACATATGAAAACAGATATCTTTAAAAACGTGATTCTTCTTGTGGCGGTAGCCGAACATAAAAGCTTAACGTTAGCTGCTGAACAGCTCGGTTGTTCCAAAGCGCATTTAAGTCAACAAATTAAAAAGCTAGAACAACAGTATAAAATTCAGTTGTTTCATCGCACAACACGTCAACTAAAATTAACGACAATTGGAGAAAGTTTTCTACTCGAATGCAAACAAGCCATTAAATTGGTAGAGCAAGCTGAATTACATTTGATGGATACACAAAATACACTCAGTGGAACAATTAATGTGACATCTGTTGGTGGAATATTTGGAGAGAAATATATTGCACCCGCTGTCATCAGTTTTATGAAGCAACATCCAGATATCAAAATAAATTTGGATTTTAGT
This sequence comes from Glaciecola sp. UBA1851, assembly GCA_002338515.1. GTDB lineage: Bacteria > Pseudomonadota > Gammaproteobacteria > Enterobacterales > Alteromonadaceae > Glaciecola. The sequence goes on from DDIL01000062.1 coordinate 11,883, forward strand.
TCTCATCATCAAGACTTAATTTCAAGCCCGTATGACTTAGCGATTCGAATGGGGCCTTTAGAAGATTCAAGTTTAGTAGCTAAACGTTTGTGTACTTACAAACCCACTCTTGTTGCGAGTCCACAGTATCTAAAACACTATGGAACCCCTAAACACCCAAAAGACCTTTCAAATCATCGTACTATTTCAGGTAGCATAACAAGATGGCAATTTTTGAGAGAAGTGAAATCATCTACACGGTCTTCTGAAAAATATGAACATGTAGTAAGTAGCATCTTAAGTAGTAGCAATGGGCATGTTATGTTAAGTGCATGTGAGGCAGGGCTTGGTATCGCTCGACTCCCGTCGATGTATGTAGACAAGAGTTTAGAAACAGGCAAGTTAGTTTCTATTTTGACAAGATGGAATCAAACTCAACACCCATGCAGCGTGGTTTACCCTCCTGGTCAATTTAGACTGAATCGAGTAAAGGCGTTTACTGATTGGCTTACCGAATACGTCCCACAATCGTGAAACAAATAGCGTTAACAAAATTCATATAGAAAAGGTCATCAGGCTTAAACTGTCACAAGTGAATTGACCTTAACCTTAAAATTAATCATGTCATACGACATATAAATTTTTGTTATTGTAACTGGGGTTTAATATATTGAATACTTTTAGGAATTTGAGTCAACACTCGAGACGACTCATCTTCAATAAAATAATATTTAATCCCCTGTTTTCTTGCTTCTTTAATTACTTCGCTAATACCCACATCGCCGTCTCCTAAAACAACGTTAGTTTCAACATCTGCGCTGCCAGTACTGCTATTAGGAGAGCCAGGCAGTCTATCTTTGAGGTGTAAAGAGGTAAATCGCCCCTCGTACTTTCTCAAGATTTCAACAGGATTACCGCCTCCTTGCTTTATCCAGAATACATCCATTTGAATATCGGCTTCCGTTACATTTTGAATAATATGATCAAGTAAGGTTCCATCTTGATATTCTGTTAATTCATAGCCATGCGGATGATATTGTAAGGTAATACCGTGCTCTTTAAGGACTTTACCGCCTTCGTTCAATACTTTTATTGTCGCGTTAGCGTCATCAATAGTGAAACCTATATCGCCATTATGAGGTACCCAATAAATAGTTGCATATTTTGCACCGTAATAGTGTGCTTTATAAGCAGCCCCCATAGGGTTATCACGCATTTCTTCAAAAGAGGTATCTACACTCACTATTTCTATATCGTGTTCCTCTAACAGAGCTTTAAAATCCATTAAGCTTTTACCATGTAGCATTCCTCCGCCTTCAACAGCATTTATGCCCCATTTTTTGACGTATGCGAGTGCCTGTTTTGTATCTTCAGCCATTTGATTACGTAAACTATATAACTGCAGACCCATAACTGGCGACTCATGGTCGTTATGCCCATGATCATGAGCATTTGCGTTCAACGCAAAGGTTAAACTCAAAAAGAATGTTGTGCACAAGGTGAACAATTTTAACACCTGTTTAATTTGGGCTAACCTCATATCATGTATACCTAATTTATCATCGAATTTAGATTCGACCTTGTTTAAATTCTTTTGCACAATAATCTACCGCTCTGGCTGTCAGTGCCATAAATGTCAGAGATGGATTAACAGTGGCACTACTGCAATAACTTGAGCCATCTGTAACAAATAAATTACTAATATCGTGGGCTTGATTATATCCGTTTAAAACTGAACTTTTTGGGTCTTTACCCATACGAGCAGTGCCCACTTCATGTATCGCTAAACCGGGTGGTTTAACGTCAATTGATACATAACTATTGATATTAGTTGCGCCTACTTTTTTAAGCATTTTTTCGCAAGTTTCAGCAGAGTCTTCCATCATAAATCGTTCGTTATCAGACCATTTAGCATTAAAATGTAGTTGTGGTATTCCCCATTTGTCTTTTTTGGTTGGATGCAAACTGACCTGATTTTCGAACCTAGGCAACATTTCACCTTGAGTAGACAAATTAAATGACCATGGTCCCGGTTTAGTAAGTGAATCCTTAAATTCTGCACCTACACCTTGTTGCCAAGCATTACCTTTCCAATTAGCACGATACGCGCCACCACCTAATGCATATCCTCTTATATATTTAGTATGATATTTTTCCGGAGAGTAACGGAAGTTAGGCATATAAATTCCGGTAGGCCGCCTTCCGGAATAGAATTCATCATGGTAGCCTTCAATTGAACCTGAAGCCCCAGCTCCGAAACAATGGTCCATTAAATAATGTCCTAACACACCTGATTTATTAGCTAGGCCGTTAGGATATGTTTTTGTTTTAGTATTCATTAAGACTTGCGTAGAGCCTAAGGTAGACGCACACAAAAACACAATTTTGGCTCTATACTCGCGGGTAGTAAGCGTATCGTTATCAACGACATTTACACCTTTTACTTTCTGAGAGTTTTCATCATAAATTAAACTGTGTACAACGCTATTAGGGGCAATATGTAAGTTACCCGTGGCAACTGCCGCGGGTAAAGTAGAGCTTTGCGTTGAAAAGTATGCACCAAACGAACACCCTTTTTGACACTCATTTCGTGCCTGACAAACAATTCGGCCTTGTTGTATTTGATAAGTTGTAGGTTTAGTCAAATGTGCCGTTCTTCCAATCATCATTGGTCTATCAGGATAATACTTGGCCAGCTTTGCTTGAATATCCAATTCAGGTTTAGTCAATTCAAAAGGAGGTTGAAACTCACTATCAGGTAGCTGAGGTAAGTTAGCTTTCGCTCCTGATATTCCTGCATGTTTTTCAACATACGAGTACCAACTGCTTAAATCTTTATATCTAATTGGCCAATCATTTCCATAACCGTCTGCTTTATTCGCTTTAAAATCAAATTCACTCATTCGATACGATTGACGGTGCCAAGTTAGAGATTTACCACCTAATTGATTACCTCTAATCCAACTGAAATCGGTACCCTTTTCTTTACTGTATGGCAAATCTTTATCATTACCAAAAAAAGCTCGTGTGGCATGACTAAATGCATAACATTTAGATTGCTCTTTGTATTGTTGCTCAACTAATAAATTTTCTACTTTAGAGCGATGCGCTAGTTGCCATACAGGTTTATTTTCGAACTCATAGTCTTTCCTGTGCTCAACGACTCGACCACGCTCTACCATTAACGTTTTAAATCCTCGCTCACAGAATTCTTTCGCAGCCCATCCACCTGTAATGCCAGAGCCAACAATAATGACATCAAATTCTTCGCTTGTTTTATTTATATATAATTTTTCATTCATCAATCTACTCCACCTTTACTTCGCAAAAGAATATCCGTCATGATTAGTAATAGGCATGTGCGCCCCAATCTTTTGTGGTTTCATCAATTTTAATCGACCCTTTAAATCCGCCTGGTACCGGTTGATAAATTAGCGCTTTCGTTGAGCCAACTTCAGACGTAAAAAAACCAAATACCAATAAATATTTCAACTGTGAAAATTGATATCGGTCAGTTTCTGAAAATCCAATTTGTTGTTCTATTTCTCTTAATATTTGTTGTTGTTCAGTAAAAGCCAATTTAATAAAATTTTCATGTCTACCCGCTTTTGAAATCTTATCTACAATTTCAATATACTGTTTTTGTGAATTTTGGGAATAACAATGGAACAACTGATCGTCAACAAAACCATGACAATCTACTTCGCTAGCTGAAGGTGTTTCAGTGCGAGGTAAAATAGCATCTCCGATAAATTTTAGTGTCATCATTTGCGGTTGCGAAAATATTTTACCCGGACTTAATTCAGACTGTTTTTTAATGTTATATGCTAACGCTTTTGTTATAGCACTACCGCCAAGAACGGCTCCAGCGGTGACAACCCCAAAAGCAGCGGTCATTTTTTTCATAAATACGCGACGAGAAACTCCTTCCCAATCTTGATAATCTTCTGAAGTATTATTTAAGGTTTGTCTTGTTTTCTTCATTTCTCTTTTCCTATTAAAAGACGCTTTTTATCAAGTAAAAGTAAATTTAATATTCATTTATCTTTTTAACGCGCTCTTAAGCGTGATGT
>DDIL01000100.1:0-48165 GCA_002338515.1 Glaciecola sp. UBA1851
TACCAAGCTGCGCCACTCACCGACAATGCAATAACTAGCGTCACCAGCTATTACGGGACGCGAATATTACCGACTATGCTAAGACTCGTCAAACACTTTTTGCGGTAATTTTAACTTTTTTCTATCTTGCACAATATACGCTCTAAACCTGCCTGTTTTTAACTCAATGAGCTACTTTTATATTTGGTATAAAGTATTTATCATAGTTTTTTAGTGCTGATTAAATTACCATTAGCGTAAGTTTAAGATAGTAATGGTTTAACCAATGACAGCTCAACTAATTGATGGTAAAAAAATTGCCAAACAACTAAGGAATACTGTTGCATCTCATGTAGATGCATTAAAAGCAGCGAATAAGCGCTTGCCTGGCCTAGCTGTCGTGTTGGTCGGACACAATCCAGCGTCTCAAGTGTATGTAGCAAATAAAACCAAAGCATGTGAAGAAGTCGGATTATTATCTCGTGAGTACAAATTACCAGCAGATACCTCTCAAGAAATACTTTTAGAATTAGTAGATGAACTCAACAATGACGCAGAAATTGACGGTATATTAGTACAGTTGCCCTTACCTGCTGGACTAAATGCTGATGAAATTCTAGAGAGAATCGATCCTAAAAAAGATGTAGATGGTTTCCATCCATTTAACATTGGACGCTTAGCTCAACGTATGCCTGCATTGCGACCTTGTACACCCAAAGGCATTATGTCCATGATTGCATCTACTAAGCGCAATATTAAAGGTATGGACGCGGTAATAGTAGGTGCATCTAATATTGTTGGTAGACCCATGGGGTTGGAATTACTATTAGCTGGCTGCACAGTTACCACTTGTCACAAATTTTCTAAGGAACTAAAAAATCATGTAGGTCGAGCTGATTTATTAGTGGTCGCAGTTGGAAAGCCTAACTTCATTCCAGGAGACTGGATAAAAAAAGGGGCGATTGTTATTGATGTAGGCATCAACAGACTAGAAGATGGGAGCTTAACGGGCGATGTTGACTTTGAAAAAGCCAGTGAAAGAGCTGATTGGATAACACCTGTTCCTGGTGGCGTTGGTCCTATGACTGTGGCTAGTTTAATTGAAAACACGATAGAGGCATACGTTGAATACCACTCATAATACGCAAATTTTATGACCTCGTCTGTTAATAACGAATGTTTGAGGCTAACCAAAAACTGGCTTGATAACGTGATAATAGGACAAAATTTCTGTCCTTTTGCCAAAAAACCAAGGATTGATAAATCTATTCGGTTCCATGTATCGATAACAAATTCGACAGAAACATTATTAATGGAGCTTGAGCAAGAGTTCAATCACTTGGACAACAATCCTGAAACCGAAACAACCTTAATTATCTATAAGAATAGCCTACGAGATTTCGATGATTTTTTGGACTCCTTGTATTTAGCTAATCAGTATCTTGATAGCCTCAACTATAGTGGTATCTATCAAATAGCAAGCTTTCACCCAGCATATAAATTTGAAGGAGAGCCCGATTCGTCCATAAGCCACTATACTAACCGTTCCCCTTTTCCAATATTGCATATTATTCGAGAAGACAGTATTTCAAGCGCACTTAAATCGGTTGCTAACCCAGAGCTTATCCCTGAACGAAACATCTCTCATGCGCATAGCTTAGGTAAAGATTTCTTTGTACAGTTTTTAAAGTAACTGTCTTTTTCTGAGCCACCTTCTAGCATTACTAATAAATTAATATCAACTTCTAGCGCATAGTAACGCTTTGCATGCTTGATGATGCTTGTATTGCCAAACAAGTACTTTCTACTTTGTGAGATTGTTAGTTGGAGCCTTCACACAAAATAGCTTACTAAATATAATCAGAATTAGAATCAATATAATAGGTGCATAAACAATATTTATAAGCTTTAGCTGATTACCTAGCTGATTAATATCATTTTCTAACTGAAATTTTACTTCCCTTAATGATCTTCTAATTTCTATTCTCTGAGCGGTAAATTCATCAATTGCTTTTTGTTGTTCAGCATTAGCAACCAAGTTATCAGCTTGCGTTCGTAACTCGACTAATCGAGCTTCAGTTTGTTCTAGCTCTACCTGCAATAACTGTTCTTGCTCTCTAAATCTTTGTTCCGCTTGTAACTGTAAATTTTGCACTTTTTTAAAGGGTCTTGAAATAGTTCCTTTCCCTCGAATTCCTATTAACCCCTCGCTTCCTGCCATATTCTCTATTATGTTTATTAAAAAATCAGCATTATTGGCAAAATGACTCAATACCGTCTGACCAAAAAAGTCACTCTTTTGCACCCAAAATCGGTCAGTTGCAATATCTGCGTCAGCAATAATAACAAGGTTCACTTGCTTTGAAGTACGAACAATATCTAGTGGTTCAGAAAAGCTATTGTTTTGCATCAGGTTGTCTATACGTTGAGGGTCTGCAAAAAATGAGTCAATAAAACCCGTATACCTTGCCGCTAAAACCCTTTCTTTTTGCATTGGGTGGTAATAGTCAGAAAGTTGCAGCACGTCATTAATGTTGGCATACAACGCTGAGTCAATAACACTTGCGTTATTTGATGCCATTAAAAGTGAGGTCATTTTCAAACGACTATCTTTGGCTAATCCTAAAGAACCAAAAGAGGCTCCATTAATCGCTTCTAAATCAGCTGTCGTAATATCATTTTGGTTTATTTGCTCAGATCCCAAACCTAAATAACCCAAGTGCCTATTTATTTGTCCTGAACGTGTTTGAACTTCTATTCCTGCCAGTGCATCCAAAACGACTTCATTTGGATTAACGGTAATTCCGTAAACTTCAAGTAATGGAAGCTCTGAACTATTTGCTCCAACCGCGCCCATTTGGGTCAAAGGATCAGACTCAAAATGAGGATCAACTAATGCAACCGTACTGCCTGCATTCATAATATATTGGTCGATTTCTAACAACAATTGGGCATTTATATTCTGAGGATGCCAAAGTAACAATACGTCCGTTTCGGGTAAATTTTCAATTGAAGAACTGATTAACTGAATATTAAATAAATCACCCAATTGCTCAAAAATAACATTAGCCGGTGTAGTATTACCGGTTAGCATATTTTGCCCACCAGCTAATTGTAAATCGCTAACAACCGTTAACTTTGGCGCTTCTGGGTGACTAAGCTTATAAATCATACTACTAATGTCATATTCAAGAAAAGGCTCTTTTTGAGGATCAAAAAAGCTAATGATAAAAGTATCGCCTCTTGAATTTGTTCCGACTAATCCGAAATATATAATATCTTGGGCAGGCGCAATAGTTGGCCCAGCTAAACCAAACTCTGCCGCTTTATCTTCTTGTTCTGAAAATGGCTTCGGGTTAATAATATCTAACTTAATTTTGCCCTTGCTGAGTTGGCTATATTCTTCTAATAAACTTTCCACACGAGTGGCATAATCTCTTAAATTGATAAGCCCTTTGGAAGTAGAATCCGAGAAAAAGAATTGCAACTGTATGGGGTCTTCAATGTTTTTTATTATTGTTTGACTGCCCTTGGACAGTGTATAGATTTTACCTTCTGTTAAATCGAGCTTATAGTCTTTTAAATAGCTATTATTCACAAAAATAAAGGCGACAAAAATAGTCGTAGCAATAAGAAAAATAAAGATATTTATTAATTTATTAGTATTCATGACTAGGGCCTAATCAGCTTTTTTAATTTCAATAATACGGTAGCCGGCAAATAGCCAAAAACATATACTCGCTAGGTAATATAGTATGTTGTTGAGCGACAACACTCCTTTGGCTATATTTTCATAATGTGTTAGAAAACTAAAGCTAGCAATGTTGTCCAACACAATTGAAGGCACCCAAGACTGGAATATATTTGTGATCAACGGGGACCCCATTGAAACCAAAACGAAGCACGTAACTAAGGCTAAAATAAATGCGATAACTTGACTTTTAGTTATTGCAGACATGCACATACCTACGGCTAAAAAAGCACCTGCCATTAACCAACTTCCCAAATATGCAGCCATAATGATGCCGTTGTCTGGTTCACCTAAATAATTAACGCTAGTCACTAGCGGAAAAGTCAACAATAAGCAGATTGCTAGGATGAACCACAATGCAACAAATTTACCAATCATTACTTGAAGAGTGGTTACAGGCATTGTCATTACCAACTCAATGCTGCCACTGTTGCGCTCTTCAGACCAAGTCCGCATAGATAAGGCCGGTACTAAGAGCAAGTAGAGCCAAGGATGAAAATTGAAGAAACTCATTAAGTCAGCTTGGCCTCGCTCATAAAAACTCCCAAGCAAAAACGTGCACACACCAGATATCACTAAAAATATAAATATGAACAAATAGGCAACTGTCGAGTTAATAAAACTTGCTAGTTCTCGTTTAAATATTGTCCAAATAGTCATTACTCATTCTCCAAAAAGGAATATGATGTAACACGTCGAAAAACGTCATCAAGCTTTACTTCATGCGGAAATACCATATCTACGGGTAAATGCTTTAATTGTATATGAGTTGACACCTGAGACAGTATTTGTTTTCCAGGTTCAGGGAAAACAGTCACTAAGCCTGTTTCTTTATCATGTCGCATTTCAGCTACACCATCTAGCTCAAGTAAACCTGAAATATCACTTAAGTAACTTAGCTTTAACGAAACAGCATTATAATAAGGAGACATTGCCCTTAATGCTTCAGGAGAATCGTCAAAACATTTTTTGCCGTCGGATATTACAATAACCCGATTACATAACGCGGTTACTTCTTCTAAAATATGAGTCGAAATTATAATTAATTTATCTTTTGCTAAATTTTTGATTAACTCTCTAACTTGATATTTTTGATTGGGATCTAGTCCGTCTGTCGGTTCATCTAATATCAGAATTTCAGGATCATGGATTATAGCTTGTGCAATCCCTACCCTGCGTTTAAAACCTTTCGATAAATTTTCAATTTGTTTATCGAGCACTTTTTCAAGTTCAACTTGCTCAACAACCGACTGAATAGCTTGAGCGCGTTTAGGTTTAGGTATCTTTCTAATTTGAGTAATGAATTTCAAAAATTGATAAACGGTCATTTCTGAATACGCTGGCGCGCCTTCCGGCAAATAACCTATACTACTTTTAATGGCAATAGCTGATTTATTAGAATCAGTATATCGCTTATCGTTAATAGTGATATCACCTGAACTTGGTTTTAGAAAACCAGTCAGCATTTTCATTGTAGTCGATTTACCTGCGCCATTAGGGCCTAAAAACGCCGCTATTTCTCCGGTGTTTATTTCAAATGATAAATTATCTATTACTTTGTGTTTATCAAAGTGTTTGCACAGATTGTTGACAGAAATCATGCGGGTTCCTAATACTTCTCTGGATAGGCAAATGGGGATTTTTATTTTAAACTCAAGCTAGAATAAGATGTTTTTACCTTATTTGCACAATCTTATTTGCGCAATAATGCATCACCCATTAACGTGTACTGTTTTCATTTTATAACGAAAATTGCTGAACATAACATTCTTACAGTAGTTAAATGGTCAACAATCGGGACAATGTAATTTGACATACTCAATAGAGCCAGTAGGGCATGTAACAAGTCCTTTTAAAGAAAAGTTTGCTATTCCTCGTCAACCGTCTTTGTGCAAGCATGCATTTGGTAGTATCAAGTTTTCATCTCATATCGACCCATTGCAAGCATGTGACGAAATTAGCCAGTTCACCCATTTATGGCTACTATTTATCTTCCATAAAAATATAGATCAAGGCTTTAAAAATAAAATAAGGCCACCTCGATTAGGCGGCAATAAAAAAATAGGGGTTTTTGCTAGTCGATCTAGTTTTCGCCCTAATCATATAGGCATGTCATTGGTAAAAAATGAAGGGTTGGTTGATGGGGAGTTAAAAATTTCCGGTATTGATTTACTTGATCAGACGCCCATTATTGATATAAAACCCTATTTGCCTTATTCGGATATGCAATTAGACGCAATTGCTGGGTATGCACAAAATTCGCCTCAAAATACATTAAACGTCGTGTTTACACAATTAGCTGAACAACAATTATTACCTTATTTAGCTGTTAATGCAGAATTAAAAGTGTTAATTCAGGACGTTCTTTCTCAAGACCCAAGACCTGCCTACAAACAAAATAAAGTCGATACCAAAATATATTTCATCAAATTATATTCGGTTGAAATAGCATGGCGTGTATCAGAAAATATCGTTTATATAGAATCAATAAATAACGATACTGAGAGTAATATCAGTTAGCTAGTCATGGTAATAGTTGAAGTAAGCTCTTTTAAATTAGGTCATGCAAATAAATTTTGAATATTTATCTTTTGCTTGTTGTATACGACTGCTAAAATTCTAGAATCTTTTTTATTAATTACGTTGATTATGCGCACATCTCAATATTTACTTGCCACACAAAAAGAAATTCCTAACGATGCAGAGGTAATTAGTCACCAACTAATGCTAAGAGCTGGAATGGTCAGAAAATTAGCTTCTGGTTTATATAGCTGGCTACCAACAGGGTTACGAGTACTCAATAAAGTGACTCAAATTGTACGAGAAGAAATGAATAAGGCGGGCGCAATCGAAATTAATATGCCTGTTGTTCAACCTGCTGACCTTTGGCAACAGTCTGGTCGATGGGAGGCGTATGGGCCAGAATTGCTTAGAATAAAAGATCGACACGACCGTGACTTTTTATTAGGGCCTACGCACGAAGAAGTAGTAACGGCTCTGGTCAATAACGAAGTGAATAGTTATAAACAACTTCCGCTAAATTTATACCAAATACAAACCAAATTTAGAGATGAGATAAGGCCTCGCTTCGGTATTATGCGTGGACGTGAGTTTGTTATGAAAGATGCATATTCGTTCCATTTAGATAGTGAGTGCTTGAATAATACCTATCAAACCATGCATCAAGCTTACTGTAATGTATTTGACCGTTTAGGGTTAGAATATCGCCCAGTTATAGCTGATTCTGGCTCTATTGGTGGTGCGGTTTCACACGAGTTTCACGTACTAGCTGAATCTGGAGAAGATGATATTGCATTTAGTAATGCATCTGACTATGCAGCCAATATAGAATTAGCTGAAGCGGTTGCCGAGCAATACAGTTCACAAGCTTCTCGTGAACTTAAAATAGTGGATACGGGTGAGCATAAAACTATAGACGCCGTTTCTAATTTATTAAAAATTGACCCTAAAACAACAGTTAAAACCCTCATAGTAAAAGCTAGTGAGGAGGTAGATGCACAAATGATTGCATTGATCCTGCGTGGCGATCACCAATTGAATGAAATAAAAGCAGCGAAACATGAATGGATTGCTGAGCCTGTTGAATTTGTTGATGAAAAAGAAGTGATTGCTGCAGTGGGATGTGGTTTCGGTACTTTGGGGCCGGTTAAGATGCCTTTGCCAATTATTGCAGATAGAAGTGCTGCGAACTTACAAAATTTTGTTTGTGGTGCTAACCAAGCTGAAAAACATTACATTGATACAAATTGGGATAGGGATATTGGTCAATTTGAAGTGGCTGATTTAAGAAATATTGTTGCGGGTGACCCCTCTCCATGCGGCACTGGTACGATAGAAATTAGAAAAGGTATTGAAGTTGGTCACATTTTCCAACTTGGAGACAAATACTCGAAAGCCATGAATTGTGGTGTATTAACAGACACAGGGAAACATCAAGTTCTACAAATGGGTTGCTATGGAATAGGTGTAACTAGAATCGTCGCTGCAGCAATTGAGCAAAATCATGATAAGTACGGTATTATTTGGCCTGAAAATATCGCCCCTTTTAAAGTCGCGTTAATACCCATGAATATGCATAAATCACATAGAGTAAAAGAAGTCGCAGAAAAGTTATACGCTGACTTAATAGCGCAAGGTGTTGAGGTACTGTTCGATGATAGAAAAGAACGTCCAGGTGTCATGTTTGCAGATATAGAGTTAACAGGTATACCCAATAGCATCGTGATTGGTGAAAGAAACTTAGACAATAACGAAGTTGAATTCAAAAAAAGAGCCTCTGGTGAAAAAACAATGTTAAGTATTGATAATGTTGTTAGCTTTGTTGCCGAAAACTAAAGTACAGACTTTTTTCGGCTATCTATAATGAAAGGTAGCTAATTTTTATGGGCAAACAACTTGTTAGTTACCTTTTATGGAGTGCGAGGCTCCATTCCTACACCGGGCGCTGAGTTTGTAAAATATGGCGGCAACACGGCTTGTGTGCATATTGCACTGGACGATGGCACTAATATTGTCCTAGATTCAGGCACGGGTATTAGAAACCTTGGTAAACAATTAATACAAATTAATTCCCCTATTCATCTATTGTTATCTCATAATCATTGGGACCATATTCAAGGCTTCCCATTTTTCGCCCCTTTATATCAACCCGGTAGAGAAATATATATCACTCCAGGCCTTACCGATGAACACAGGCCAGAGGGTATTTTAGAACAGATGAATGGTAGCTTCTTCCCTGTCCCTAGAGAAGCGTTGGCAGCTAATGTTGAAATTCAACAATATGATGAAGATAGTTGGATGATTGGTGACGCAAAAATACATAGGTTGTTAATGAATCATCCTGGCGGCGGCAGTTGTTACAGCATTGAGTATAAAAATAGGAAACTAGCCTATATTACTGACAACGAGCTATACCCGCCCTACAAGAAAAATACTGACTTTTTAGACTTCGTAACTTTTGCAAAAGATGCTGATTTATTAATACATGACGCACAATATGTTATTCAAGACATGCCTGAAAAATCAGGGTGGGGGCACTCTGTTGCAGAAGAAGCAGTTAAGCTATCCCTGGCCTGTGATGTAAAACAGCTAGCCCTATATAGTCATGATCCCGAGCGAGAAGACCACCTTATTGATGAAATTGTTGATAATGCTAGTTTTATTATTGAAGTGGGCGGCGGAAAAACAGTTTGTTTTGGCGCTAAAGAAGGCTTGTCGCTTAAACTATAAATTCACATCATCACACCTATAGCCTCCAGTATAAATATATGATTTTACAAAACTCTTAGTTACATGTATTCGTAGTAATAGTTATGATATGTATCTCTTTAGTTTAAAAAATAATAATAGGAAAAGCTAAATGATTATGGCTAGGCGAAATCTGCACTTTACTTTACTTGTACTCACCCTTTTATTTGTTTCAATAAATGATAGTTTCGCGTCTCAGCCTTTTTATTCTGTAGATGAAAGTAAAACATTCAACCATGATACTACGTTAAATCTATTACATACTTCTTACACAATAGAATCTATTCAAGAGCCAGACAACGAACCTCTGGAAATTATACAGCCCAAACCTGCAGAAAAAACGGTCTTGGCAAATAAAATTAGCAGTGAAAAAGAAGCCAATGAAAATTTATTTTCTTTGTCACAGCATAAGACTAATTATATTTTACCTCTTAGTTACGTGAGTAACCCAAACACGATAACCCTCGATGGAGTAGGCGAAGAGAACATTGAAAACCTAGAAGCTAAATATCAAGTGAGTATTAAAACACCGCTATATGTGACAAAAAATGATTTAACCGGTGTGTACTTTGCATTTACAGCTGTGTCATATTGGCAACTATATAGCGATGAAATATCCAAACCTTTCCGCGAAACAAATTATGAACCTGAGCTTTTTTATCAATTCACGTCAGAATATGATGTTTTAGGCTATCAATTCAATATGTTCCGAATAGGTATTAATCACATGTCTAATGGGCAGAATGGTTTAAAGTCAAGAAGCTGGAACAGAATTATTGCTACTGCACTTTTTAGTGACGAAAGCTCTGCATATTATTTAAAAGCTTGGTACCGACTCCCTGAAGATGAAAAAATTGACCCTTTAGATCCAACAGGGGATGACAACCCAGATATTACTGATTATTACGGGAAAATTGAGTTAGGTTTTGCTAGCAAACTTGGCAACTTTAATGTTTTCAGCCGCATTCGAAATAATCTATCTTTAAGTGACAACAGAAGCGGTATTGAATTAGACTTTTCTTATCAACTAAATGATAGATACGATTTGCTAATTCAATATTTCAATGGCTATGGTGATTCTTTGATTGACTATAACAGACATCAACAAAGAATTAGCTTAGGGTTTAAATTAAGATTTATATAAATTCAATACACTGATTCGATTCACATTGAGCTAACTAAAAATAACTTTCACAGAATAGCTAACATCATTGGTAAAATGCGCCATAAAATAGATTTGTTACACAACAATATAACTAATTTGGGATGCTTGAAGCCCAAGTTTTTCTAACCGTTGTTGTAATGGTGTATTGCTGACAGAGACATTAAAAAAGAAGTTTTTGTATCGTAAGGAAGGAATTGGCTCAAGTGGTTTAAGGCGATTGAACAGCAGTTGTAACAATAAAGATAATTCCTCATTATTCAACGAATCATCATTATTAATTCCCACTGAATTATCATTTTGTACATATACATTGGCAACTGGCACACCCTCTTTTAAGATTAAAAACCAAGCTCTATAAGGATTGTTGCGAACAAATTGCGCATGCTGTTCAAAACTTGGAACTGTTTCATGACTAATAGAGTGATTGCGAGATTTAAGCTGATTAAACAAGCTTTCAATTTGCTTGCTCGTTGGCACTATCTTTTCTAATTCAATACTCATCTATTCACTCACTAAAGGATTAGCGTTCCAATTATGAACAGGGAAGTCAGCTTTAACAGACGCAAACCTAGAGCAACTGAATGTGATTCTATTTAGGTTCATACCAACCACTAAAATTTCATGCTTTCCTTTTTGAATAACTTCATCTCTTGAAGGATCAAAATGATATCCATGGCTAAGGTGTAACTTTATGGTGTTCACATTGGTATAAAATACTTCTGCTCGAATAATATCTACGTTCAATACGTCGAACGCAAAATTATAAAAATAAGGTGGAACAAACCCACCAATACCTAATGCATCGTCATCACCAATATAAAAGCCCCATGAACAATGTTTTTTATCAGGATGCCAATTAGTAAAGTTAATTAGGCCGACGTCTTTGCCATTGTATTGAATAATCCAATGATAATAGTGTGGCTTTTCAAAACAAGACGCTAACCACATTTTTTGCGAATCTAAACAAGTATCGATGTCTGATAGCATAAATTTAGTCACACGTTGTTTTGTGCGCCAACTTATTATCAATTCAGCATCCGCTGTTTCTACTTCTCGAAAACTTATCAATATTGACTCTTTCTATTAATTTGCCTCAATACTTTCTGGTAAAAAGGCAATATAAGATAATTACTCCCACTCTATCGTAGCAGGGGGCTTACCTGAAATATCATATACCACTCTAGATATACCATCGACTTCATTAATAATTCTATTAGATACTTTCCCTAAGAATTCGTAAGGAAGATGCGCCCAACGTGCTGTCATAAAATCAATTGTTTCTACCGCCCTAATAGATACCACGTAATCATATTTGCGCATATCGCCCATTACACCAACTGAGCGTACAGGCAGAAATACAGTAAATGCTTGACTTACTTTGTGATACAAATCGTCGTTATGAAGCTCTTCAATAAAGATTGCGTCAGCCTTTCTCAATAAATCACAATATTCCTTTTTAACTTCACCTAGTACGCGCACCCCCAATCCAGGACCAGGGAATGGATGGCGATAAAGCATATCGTATGGTAGCCCTAGCTCTAAGCCAATCTTTCTGACCTCATCCTTAAATAACTCGCGAAGTGGTTCAACAAGTGACAACTTCATGTTTTCAGGTAATCCACCTACATTATGATGCGACTTTATAACGTGCGCTTTACCCGTTTTTGAGCCCGCTGACTCAATAACATCTGGGTAAATAGTGCCTTGCGCAAGCCATTTTGCATTCACTAATTTACTTGATTCTTTATCAAATACATCAACAAACTGATTGCCAATTATTTTTCTTTTCTTCTCTGGATCGTTTTCATTTCTAAGCGCATCTAAAAACTGATCTTCTGCATCGACTTTTATGATATTTAAACCGAAATGATCACCGAACATTTCCATCACTTGTTCGCCTTCATGCAAACGCAATAAACCGTTATCAACAAAAACACAGGTGAGTTGTTTACCAATGGCTTGATGCAATAGCATAGCGGTGACCGATGAATCAACCCCGCCTGATAAACCTAAAATGACTTCATCGTCACCCACTTGCTCTTTTATACGGGCAATTGCATCATCAATAATTGAAGAGGCTGTCCATAATTTATCCAAGCCGCAAACATCAAGGACAAAATGGCTTAACATTCTTAAACCTTGTTTCGTATGGGTGACTTCTGGATGAAATTGCACACCATAATATTGCTTCTCTTCATTTACCATAGCGGCATGTGGACAACTTGCTGTTTGTGCAATTGTTTGAAAGCCTTCAGGTACAGATTTCACTTTGTCACCATGGCTCATCCAAACATCGAGTAAAGCACTGCCATTTGCGCCAATTTCATCTTCTATTTTGTCGAATAATTTAGTTGCCGATAATACTTCAACTTGTGCATAACCAAACTCTCGAATATCAGAACCTTGAACACTGCCGCCGAGTTGATGAGCCATTACTTGCATGCCATAACATATCCCTAAAATTGGTACGCCAGCATTAAATACATATTGCGGAGCTCGAGGAGAGCCATGTTCAGGTACAGACTCAGGTCCACCTGATAAAATTATCCCATCAGGAGCAAACTCTCTTATTTGTTTTTCATTAACGTCCCACGCCCATAGTTCGCAATATACGCCTATTTCTCTGACGCGGCGGGCAATGAGCTGAGTATATTGTGACCCAAAATCAAGGATAAGAATTTTCTGACTGTGAATATTGACTGACATTATTTATTCCAAATAAAAAACAAAAAATGGCGACTAATTAGAATAATCGCCACAAACACGTATTACGCTACAGAAAAGGGTTAGCCTGTTCGGTAATTCGGGGCTTCTTTAGTAATGCTAACATCATGCACATGTGATTCGCCCATACCTGCGGAGGTTACTTTTACAAATTTAGGCTTTGTGCGGAGTTCATCTATTGTTGCACAGCCGGTTAATCCCATTGCAGAGCGTAAACCACCTAGTTGTTGATGAATGATATTAGCAATTGGCCCTTTGTATGCAACTCTACCTTCAATCCCCTCCGGAACGAGTTTTTCAGCACTATTATTTGCTTGGAAATATCGGTCGGACGAACCATGGTTTTGATTCATTGCACCTAACGAGCCCATCCCTCTATAAGATTTAAAATATCGGCCTTGATAAAGTTCGACTTCTCCCGGTGCTTCTTCAGTACCGGCTAACATGCTGCCAACCATAACTGAGCTCGCACCCGCAGCCAATGCTTTTGCGATATCACCAGAGAACCGAATTCCTCCATCAGCAATAACAGGAATACCAAGTTTATCAACAGCAGCCACGGCATCGCCTATAGCTGTAATTTGTGGAACACCGCAACCTGTTACAATTCGTGTAGTACAAATAGAGCCAGGACCAATTCCCACCTTAACCGCGTCAACCCCAGCTTCAGCAAGTGCGAGTGCGCCTTCAGCCGTTGCCACATTGCCAGCAATAATTTGTAAATTAGGATATTCTGCCCTGACTTGCTTCACCCTTTCAATTACGCCTTGTGAGTGACCATGCGAAGTATCAATCAAAAGAACATCAATGCCTGCTTCCACTAAAAGCTGAATACGTTCATCTGTTCCCGGGCCAACGCTCACCGCAGCGCCAACACGTAAACGACCCTGTGCATCTTTACATGCATTTGGTTTACTTTTAGCTTTTTGATAATCTTTAACTGTGATTAAACCTGACAATTTAAATTCGTCATTCACTACTAATATCTTTTCAATGCGATATTCATGCATGAGCTCCATGACTTTATCCGCACTTGTATCAGCGGTAACGGTAACTAACTTTTCTTTAGGCGTCATCACCTTACTAACAGGCTCTTCTAAGCGATTTTCGAAGCGCAAATCTCTACCAGTGACAATACCTATTAAGTTGTTTTCTTTATCCACTACTGGGAAACCAGAATATCCCAACTTTTTGCTTAATGCGATTGTGTTACCAATAGTGGCTGATGCACTAACAGTAACGGGGTCTATCACAACACCACTTTCATACTTTTTAACGCGAAGTACATGCTCGGCTTGAGCTTCTGGCGTCATATTTTTGTGTACAAAACCTATGCCGCCTTCTTGTGCTAATGCTATTGCTAAAGGGGCTTCCGTTACCGTATCCATAGCCGCAGACATCAACGGCATATTTAGCGTAATGTTGCGAGTCAGTCTTGTCTGAAGGTTGGCTGTGTGGGGTAATACTTCGGAATGCCCGGGGACGAGTAAAACATCGTCAAATGTTAGTGCTTCTTTGTCTATACGTAACATGCAATTTACCTGTGGACTAGTGGCTTAATTGCGGTGCAATTGTAGTGTTTTTTAGTATCTAGGTAAACTACAATTATGCTATCTTAGTTAAATATTTAGTGTAAATTGATTAAAACGTAAAAATAGTTCAATAAATCAAACACATGCTGTCCTATATCTCATCTTTTTCAAATATAAAGGGTTATATGTTCGCTATTCCTCAAAATATAAAAATTATTAGTGTCACTAAACTTAATCGCTTCGCTAAGCAGGTATTAGAGAGTGAGATTGGGCAAGTATGGGTAAGTGGCGAAATATCAAATTTCACACGAGCCGCATCTGGGCATTGGTATTTCACTTTAAAAGACGATAAAGCCCAGGTTCGCACAGCCATGTTTAAAGGGGCAAACCAAAAAGTTAGTTTTCAGCCAAAACATGGTGACAAAATAATTGTCAGAGCCAATATAAGCTTGTATGAAGCGAGGGGAGATTATCAGTTAATTGCGGTTTCTATGGAGCCAGAGGGCGTTGGTAAATTAAAACAAGCGTTTGAAGCTTTAAAGATAAAGTTACAAGAACAAGGATTATTTGACCATACCAACAAAAAGCCCTTACCAGAAAAAATTAACAAAATAGGGTTAGTTACCTCACCTACTGGCGCTGCAGTGCACGATATTTTGCACGTGTTACAAAGAAGAAATCCAGCTATTGAAGTCATTATATATCCAAGCATGGTTCAGGGTGATACCGCTGCAAAAAGTATCGCGAAGCAAATAGAAATTGCTAACTTGCGTAGTGAAGTAGATGTATTGATTGTAGGTAGAGGGGGTGGTTCACTTGAAGATTTGTGGCCGTTCAACGAAGAAATAGTTGCTCAAGCGATATATGCATCACATTTACCTACTTTATCAGCAGTAGGACATGAAGTAGATGTGACTATTGCCGACTTTGTGGCAGATATGCGCGCGGCCACACCATCAGCCGCAGCTGAAATGTTAAGTGAAGATTCACAAGAATTAATTAATAGATTAAACCAGCGTAAAATCATGCTGATGCGGGCGTTAACGGCAAAATTAGGTAACAAAAGTGAATATAGTCAACAATTAACACAACGTTTATTGGTTCAACATCCTCAGAAAAAACTTCAGCAAAATCAGCAGTCTTTCGATTATTTAAACGCGAGACTTATACAACAGCATCCAATTAAAAAGATTAAAGAATTAAACCAAGAGCAAAATTATCTTAATCAACGTTTATTTGCACAACATCCTGCGACGTCTATCAAAAATCAATTAAATACAACGGAGCAATTATCGCAGCGTATGCACAAAAGCATGCAAAAAATCATACAACAACACAAGCAAGAAAATGCTTATGTTGTCTCTAGTATAAAAAAGTTGTCTCCATTGTCTAAGATTATACAACTCAAGCGCTCTATAGACGATACACAAACAGATTTAGCACAAGCATATCAGGCATATATATCGAATAGAAAGCAGGCTTTGGCTAGCTCAAGTGCTTTACTTAACAGTGTGAGCCCATTATCGACGCTATCAAGAGGCTATAGTATCACCATGAAACAAGATAAGCTGGTCGATAGTGTCAACAAAGTAAAAGATAGCGACATTATTATTACAAGACTTAAAGATGGTGAAATAAAAAGCCGCGTAATAAAACGAGCTATCGAAAATAAGGAGTAGTTGTTGCTTAATTCCAATATCTTTAGGTTGGAGAACCTCGGCTTTCTGAATTTACATATGTGGTTCTCATTACACCTGACTTTTTCATATGGCTAGTATACTCGACTAGCTCTGCCCCGCTAAAATGGCGTTTTCTGGCTTCGGTTTGCTTGCCCTATTCTTCTTTGGTATTATCACAGCGTCAATATTTTGACAGGCGCTTAAAAAGTTAGTTTTGAGCAAGCAAGTAAGTAGTAGTAGATGATGCAAATATAGCGCTCTACTCGCACACAGGAGTAGTAGGTTGTGCGCAGAAGAAGAATAAGAATAACTCACTTGGTAACAATGTGCTTAGTTGTATTAGTTACATCAATTAGTATCGTAGCGTCCACATCCCAATCAGCTAATCAACTACCAATTTATGCCGCATATATTAGCGATTCACTACAAAAGCAATGTGATGATAGTGTATGCAATTCAAATATATTTGATGGAAATGAATTGTCAGACATTGTCGCATCAATGCCTGAAACACAACCACTTATCCAAAACTTAAATGCTTCAGAATATGAAGTTTTGATTGGTAATGCGACTATTCAAAACAATAATCAAGATACCGTCCTGTATCTAGAAATAACTACCAGCTGGCGAAATATTCCAATTGATGAGTTGGTTCTCACAGCACCAATACAAACAACCCAAAATTCAAACAAAATTCCTTTACAACAAATAACGGCAAATTTATTAAATGAGTGGGTATTCCACATAAATAAAAACGACGTGTTGTCAGCCACAACAATTTATAAAGCAATAGGGGCTAGCAATTATAAAGAAGACCTACATTTACCTGACTATATTGGTAAGTTCAAATTAAGCCAATCTGCCTTGTATCATGATCCAATGAAAGGGGCAATTACCCGTTATTCGCATCCAGACTTTGCCGATGCAATATTTGATATATCGGTTTATCCATTTTCACCATTGAAGCAAAACAGTCTATTAAAAATAAACGATAATTTTCAGTCCGAACCTAAGCATCTTTCCGATTTGCTGTGGATAGAAATGGGACTTGAACGGGAACAAGCGCTCAAATTAATCAATAGTGCTGAGGTTTCTGACTTTAATATCACTAATATAAATAAGGCGTTATTTGAAGTCGATGGTAAAAATATAGAAGGTCTTAAGTTTGAAGTTGCTTTAAACGCAAGCTCTGATCCGGTTTACAGTACACAATTTGCATTTATTCAAAAAGATAAAATCATTAAGCTTATAGGGAATGTTCCTGAATATATGATGACGGAGTTAGTTAATCAGTCAATTGGCAATATAGAAGTACCTAATGAATCTGAATTTATGCGCTTTGTGAGGAATAATTAGTCCCGGGCCATCGTTACTGATTATTCGCCTTAAAATAATTTAGCATATCTACGGCAAAATTATTGTTATGAGTGGATATGCGTTGTGTTTTGGACGTTTCCATAAAGTCACTGAAACCATCTATTTCATCTTTATTAGCAATTCTATGAAATGCCATGGTCCACTCTGGAAAGCTACGTTCCACAATGGGCAAAGATACTAAGTCTTGAATATCTCTGTGGCGAGGGTCCTGTTTAATTTTGTTATATAAAGTGTGCACTTCATCTGCTGGACCTTCTAGAACCTGTATAAACACACCTTCACCGTTATAAAGCAGCATGCCTGTTAAGCCAAGCTTAGTATTATTTTTTCTAGCTCTAGACAATAACTCCAATAACTCATCGTCACTGAAAGGTTTGTTAGCGTGGCTCATATAAACCAATTCAATCATCACGTACCATTCCATAAATCTGTTTTGAATTTAAGATTTATTTGTAATTTATACATAAACATAATAGCAAAGTTTTGAAAACTAACTATTTTTTTTTGTGGTACGACAATAAACGCTTTCTTTTGCGTTGTTGCGTAAGTGTTAGCTTATTCTTTTTACCCTCATAAGGGTTACTACCTTCCCTAAATTCTATCTTAATTGGTGTTCCCATTACTTCTAATGCACGTCTGTAATAATTCGTCAAATATCGCTTATACGAATCAGGTAAGTCTTGAACTTGGTTGCCATGGATCACGACAACTGGAGGATTGTAACCACCAGCATGTGCATATTTCATTTTTACACGCCTTCCTCTTACTAACGGTGGTTGGTGATCATCTTGAGCCATTTCCATTATATCTGTTAGTAACGACGTGTTAATTCGCTTGGTGGCAGATGCATAGGCTTCTTGTACCGACTCAAACAAATGCCCTACCCCTGATCCATGTAAAGCAGATATAAAATGAAGTCGAGCAAAATCCACAAACCCTAAACGTCTGTCTAACTCGCGTTTAATGTCTTCTTTAACATCACTGTCTAACCCATCCCATTTGTTTACAGCTAATACTAAGGACCGACCCGAATTCAAAATAAAACCAAGTAGGGATAGATCTTGATCTGTTATACCCTCTCTAGCGTCAACTACTAAAAGTACAACATTCGCTTCTTCTATCGCTTGCAGTGTTTTTACTATTGAAAATTTTTCTACCGCATCTGATACTTTTTTTCGTTTTCTCACGCCTGCAGTATCTATCAATATATATTCCCGCTCATCTCGTTGCATAGGAATAAAAATTGAATCACGAGTAGTGCCGGGTAAATCAAATACAACAACTCGTTCTTCACCTAAAATTCTATTCGTTAATGTAGATTTTCCTACATTTGGCTTACCCACAATTGCAAGTTTAATAGGCAATGCTTGTAACGCCTTTAATTTTGCGTCTGCATCTTTTTCTTCGTCATCAATACTTTTATTTTTATCTTGTTCAGCAACGTGCATATCTACAAATTGCTCATCTAAGGGTGATAAAACCTGATCAATCAATTTAGAGACACCACGACCGTGTGCAGCTGCAATTTGAAGTAAGTTAGCAAGCCCGAGTTTGTAAAATTCTGCACTTTCACTGTCACCATCTAATCCATCTACTTTGTTTACGACTAAATAAACACTTTTTTGCTGCTTTCGAAGGTGATCTGCAATGCCTATATCAGGAGCGGTTAAACCGTCTCTGGCGTCAACCAAGAAGAGAACGACATCCGCTTCATCAATCGCCAATAGTGACTGCTGTGCCATCTCGGCATCAATACCTTGTTCATCACCACTAATACCACCTGTATCAACAACGATAAACTGACGGCCTTCATACTTCGCTGTACCGTATTTTCGGTCGCGTGTTAGGCCTGGGAAATCGGCTACTAACGCATCTCGAGTATTCGTTAAACGATTAAATAAGGTGGATTTTCCTACATTAGGACGGCCAACTAGGGCAATTACAGGTAACATGCTTATCTCAATTCAATGGTTGGGGATATACGAAATTCTATTATTTTCTGCTAATACACAAACGCCAATGATAACATCATTGGCGTTTATTTATTATTTTTTAAGCTGCATTGACGTGTCTTATTTAATTTCCGACTTTTATAAAGCTTACTTCTCCATCTCTTCTTTGAACAATGAGATTATTTTCTAGAAGAACGGGTTCAACATAAATGCCCTCATCCTCATCATCGTCACCAATATCAATTCTAGAGACATACTTACCTTCATCTTGGGTGAAATAATGAAGAAAACCAAATTTATCTCCTATAGCAATATATTCACCAATAGGCGTCGCTGTTGTTAAATTACGCTTGCGAAGTTGGCCATTTGACCAAAGCTCAACACCATTTCTTCTATCTATTGCATATATATTACTGTTTGTATCAGTCACAAATAAGCGATTTCCGGCAATACTCACATTCCGGAAACTAGCATATTCTCGATTCCAAATAACGTTACCCGATCGAAGCTCTATAGCAGATAGCGTTCCTCCGTAAGAGATAACAAATACAGTTCCACCAAAAACAAGTGGCTTTGTGTCTATATCGACAATTCTCTCTAAATCAGTCGCACCTGTTGGTTTAGCAACCACAGCTTCCCAAGCAGTTAAACCTGAATCAAGAATATTTACTCTAACTCTTCCATTTGCCAGCCCAACAATCGCTCCGCCAGCGGCAGCAGCAGGAGAAGATATACCCCTTAAAGTTAATGGGGGAACATCTGACTCATTTTGCCATTTAATTTCACCAGATTGTGAATCTAAGCCTATCAAGGTACCTGCAACAGTATTTACTACAATAATGCCTGAATCTGCTGCTGGCTGTGCAATCACCTCGCTCGGTACTTTTGTTTGCCAGTTTATACTTCCATCTTCATGGTTAAGTGAATAGACAACACCGTCTTCTGTTCCAAAATAAATGGCATTGTAGGCCACCAGCAACCCGCCCGATACTTTTGCTGAAATAGTATCTGGAAATAAACCGTACAAATTGAATAAGTTCGATTCTCTACTTTTTCTGCTAACCTCTTGCTCCCAAATTTCATCACCTGTTTCGGGATCAAAAGCTACGATAACGCCTTCACGGCTCGCGGCAAATATTTTATTATAACCAACAGCAGGCATTAGCCGAGAAAAATAGTCATCAACACCATCACCAACATTTTCTGACCATACCACCTCAGACTCAAATTGATTAGTTAATTCTGGAAGTGTTCGTATTTCAATTTCTTCGTCATCTGCAAACCAGTTCGATATAGTCGTACAACCACTCAAACTAATAACAATTAATATAAAACCCGCTTTTTTTAACACCTTATTCAAGGTCATCACCTAAATTTTTTGTTTTAGCATAGGCTATGTTGTCACGTTTCATTTCAAGATTAGGATTATTTTCAGACAAAGCCAGTGCCTTTGTATAAGCATTTTGAGCTCCATCAAAATCACCTTGAGCAATTAATGCATCACCTCTTAATTCTTCAACCTGACCTTCGTATGCATCAGATAAAACTGAATCAAGTGTAGTAATAGCTTGGGTATATTCTTCCAATTGAATTTGTATTTTTGCTAAACGCAATTTAGCGATATCTGCAATCGTTTTGTCGCCACTTGCTGCGGCTTGTAATGCTTCTTTTGCGGTTACATAATCTTGTTTATCAACAGCTTGCTGCGCAATAATAAATGCAGCTAAGGGCGCGTATCCCGTATCAGAATTTGCATCCACAAACGATTGAAGCTCTTCAGTATTTTGGTTTTCAACAAAACTTTCTACGCTTTTGTTATAAGAAACGGATGCAGACTCTTGAGCACCTAATTTTGAATCGTTATAGTAGCGCCAACCCCAAAGTAAGCCTAATCCTACAACAGCACCAGCAACAATAACCATACCGTTATCTTTCCAGAACTGTTTTATTGCTTGTACCTGTTGTTCTTCGGTTTCGTAACCTATCATTTGTTTTATTATCCTTTGCTATCGCGTTTCTTATTTAAGTTTTTAACTTAAATTAAAATTCTTACTAATTTATATTTAGCTAACTTCAGCTAAAACCTCTAATAATTCTTGTTCTGTGACTGTTTCTTGCGGCAAATCTTTTCGCAACCATTTTAACCCAAAACTACCAGACTGTGCTTCGCTCTCGCCAATAATAATGGCTAGCATAGCACCTGAAGCATCGGCTTTTTTCAATTGTTTTTTGAAGTTTCCTCCACCGCAGTGCGTTTGTACTTTCAAAAATGAAAAATGCTCTCGCATTAATTCAGTTAATTCTTGTGCTTTGAGTTCGGCTGCTGTTCCAAGCGCTGTCACGTAAACCTGCGCATCAGACTCTCCAACATCAATTTCTAAAGACTCAACTAATAAAACCAGCCTTTCAATTCCCATTGCAAAACCAACTGCAGGAGTTTCTCGACCGCCCAATTGTTGAACTAAGCCGTCATACCTTCCGCCCGCACAAATGGTACCTTGCGAACCAAGTAAACTCGTTACCCACTCAAATACCGTTCTATTATAATAGTCCAATCCTCTAACCAATGATGGATTAACTGTGTATTCGATACCTAAAGCATCTAATCGTTCACATAAAATTGAAAAATGTTCTGCAGACTCTGTGTCTAAGTGATCAATAAGCTTTGGTGCATTAACCAGTATTTCTTGTGTATTTTTGTCTTTTGAGTCTAAAATTCTGAGTGGGTTAGTATCTAATCTGCGTTTGCTATCTTCATCTAAGCTTTCTATATGAGCTGACAAAAATTCTACCAATACTTTTTTATAGTTTGCTCTTGCTTCAGCATTGCCTAACGAGTTTATTTGTAATTCAACTTTATCGCTTATACCAAAAGACTTCCAAAGCCTAGCTCCCATTAGAATCATTTCTATATCGATGTCTGGACCTTGATATCCAAATGCCTCTGCACCAAATTGATGGAACTGTCTATATCGTCCTTTTTGCGGACGCTCATGCCTAAACATTGGCCCCATATACCACAAGCGTCGTTGTTGATTATATAGCAATCCATGTTGATTACCCGCTCGAACAGCACATGCTGTGCCTTCTGGACGAAGTGCTAAGCTGTCACCGTTTCTATCTTCAAAAACATACATTTCTTTTTCAACGATATCTGTAGCTTCACCAACAGAACGTTTGAATAAATCAGTAGACTCAACAATAGGGGTTCTAATTTCTTGGTAATGGTAACTATTAACTAATTGCCTAATTCGAGATTCCACAAATTGCCATGTTGGCGTATTTGATGGTAAACAGTCATTCATACCGCGAATAGCTTGTATTGTTTTTGCCACAGTGATCTCAAGTTAATTATTAAGCCGCATAGTATATGTATTTTGTAATAACGGGTAAAGATTAAAGCGTTAAAACGCGGCTTTTACTTGCGCTATTTTCATTCTAGATTAGAAATTTAGCAATATGGTAGTTATTAAATATCTACGTTGATATCAATTCGCTTAGTTTCATCTAATATCGATTGCTTAACGGCAACCTTTGCACGTATCTTTTGCTCTAGTTTATCCACTAATTCGGTATTGGCAATTCTTTCTCTTTGGCGAAGTCCATCTTCGTAAAAACCGCTCATATTTCGAGCTCCTGTCAAACCAATATCAGATACTTCTGCTTCGCCTGGACCGTTTACCACACAACCAATAATTGAAACGTCAAGTGGGGTCACAATATCTTCTAACCTTTGCTCTAATGCGTTAACTGTATTGATTACATCGAATTCCTGCCTAGAGCAGCTCGGACATGCAATAAAGTTGATACCCCTAGAACGTATCCTTAACGATTTCAATATATCAAATCCAACTTTTATCTCTTCTACTGGGTCTGCAGCAAGTGACACACGAATAGTGTCACCTATACCTTCTGACAAAAGCATGCCTAACCCCACTGCACTTTTGACTGAACCAGATCGCAATCCACCAGCTTCAGTAATCCCCAGATGCAAGGGTTGTTTAATTTGTTTAGCTAATAATCGATATGCGCCCACTGCTAAAAACACATCGGAAGCTTTCACTGATACTTTAAATTGATCAAAGTTTAATTTATCGAGGATATCAACATGGCGCATAGCTGATTCAAGCAAAGCCTCAGGTGTAGGCTCGCCGTATTTTTCTTGTAGGTCTCTTTCTAACGATCCGCCATTTACTCCTATTCGAATAGGAATATTTTTGTCTTTAGCACAATCTACTACAGATTTAACGCGTTCAATATTACCTATATTCCCGGGGTTTATACGTAAGCAATCAACTCCGTATTCAGCTACCTTTAAAGCAATTCTGTAATCAAAATGAATATCAGCTACAAGGGGAATATCAACTTGTTGTTTAATTAGTTTAAATGCTTCTGCTGCATCCATAGTAGGTACAGATACTCGAACAATGTCAGCTCCAACGGCTTGAATTCTTTTTATTTGATCAACAGTAGATTGAACGTCTGTTGTTTCTGTATTTGTCATTGATTGAACGGCGATAGGTGCACCATCGCCTATAGGGACGTCACCTACATAAATACGAGTCGACTGACGACGCTTTATCCAAGATTCTGCAAACATTACTCACTTCCAACAGGTAACTTAAAGTTGGCTGAACGACCTGCGGGATGAACTGACATATCAACTTGCAAGCCGCCAAAGTTTATCTCTACATTTTGAGGGGCTCCCAAAATCACTCGTACTGGAGGCTCCCCTGATACTTCCATGACTCTTCCCTTCTTTTTAACGCCATAAGCCATGGTTTCGCCATCTTTGTCTTTTACACTAACCCAGCAATCGTCTTTAAATGTAAATACTAGATTAACCGTACCATCACTATTCACTCTATAACCTTCCTCAGTAAATATCCCTTCAATTATATCTGCTGAGTTTCTCAGTGGAGAATCTTCTTCCACAATATCGTCGATTGTATCTTCAACTTGGTCCTGAGTATCATCAATTGTATCTAAAAGCTCATTGGGTATATCTGACACTTCATCCGCTGGTAATTCATCTACTGCTTCATTTACGCTAGTAATAATATCATCTGTATTAGATTCTATGATGTCTTGAACTTGCTCATCTGGAACTTGCGGTCCTGAATCTAGTTTCACCTCTTCGAATTCTGGCTCTTCAATCGCATCTGGTTCAGTAGAGGTATTGTTATCTATAGCATCTGTTTCAGTATTTACTTCTTTTTCACTAAATAAGTTTTCAAACGTTTCAGCAACGAAAGCTTGAGAATCTTTAAATGAATCAGACTGTTGCACCCACCAACCTACAACCGACCCCAACACTAAGATTACCACTACCACAGTTACCATATTCCATCTATGATCACTTGCTTCTCGCGTCACTCTTCTAGAAAAGCTTTGCAATTTGGCAGGTTTATTATCTTGAATATGAATTTCATCATAAGCATCTAATAGCGGCTGTATTTCTAACTGCACTAATTTTGCATAAAGTCTGACGTAGCCTTTGTTGAATGTAACTGACACCCCCTCTTCAAGTGCGTCTTGTTCAACTGCTTGTACACTGCTTAATCGTAAATGTAGTCTGTCTGCAACTTGTTGTTGCGTTAGGCCTAGGTTTTCTCTTGCTACTATGAGTTGCTGTCCCGGACTCAATGTCTCTCCTTGCTTTTTAGATTCAACTATTACTTCTTGTTCAGTCATTTGTTGAGCATTTGCTTGTTGTTGTTCTTCGTTACTCATTTGTATTTGGATCCCTTACCCATAAGCGCGAGCCAATATTAATTGATGATGCATCGGCTAAATTATTCCACTCTACTAGTCTACTTATTTTAACATTATATTTGCGAGAAATTTGAAACAAATTTTCTTTTGGTTTAACTACATGGAAAAAAGTTGGACTATCATCATTCTTAATGATTTCTGCTGCATTGGTATCTTGTGTTGATACATTTTCAACACGCTTATTTGTAGACTGTATACCTGCTTTTGATGTAACTTTTAGGTTATTACTGTTTGTAATATTGGGTGCCACTGTGGTTGAATTTTGGCTAGGAGAATTCATTACTATGTTCGGTTGATTTGATTGCGCTGGAGTATTAGAAAAACTCTGCGTTCTAGTCTTTACTTTCTGAGTGATTTTTTTAGAAGGCCTCCAAGAAGCATTGGCTAATTGCGCTTTTTGGGTGAATTCGTGATCAGGATAAAGCCTAAGCAGTAAGGATGCATAATCATTCGCTTTATTAACATCTTGCTCACCTTTCGCAATTTGATATTGAAGCCAAAGTGAATTGGCATTCACACTCGCATTTCTCTCATATTTAAAAAGCGCTCGCTTGGCATCTTCCCATCTAGCTTCATTTACATAAATTTCTGTTAGATATAGTAGAGTGCTTGCTCTTGTTGGCTGATGATTTAACGCTGTATTAAAATATGCAGTCGCCTCACCAAGTAATCCCTGACTTTGTGAACACAACGCCAAATTTTCATACGTTTCAGCTGTAGACACATAACTTTTATCATCTACTGCTTTTAAAAAGTTATTCTTAGCTTGTTCATACTTTCCTTGCTTACACAGAAAAGCGCCATAGCTATTTAATATATCGGGGGCATTTTTGGAGTAATCCAAGGCGTCTTTAAAGTATTCTTCCGCTCTAGCATTTTCATCAACCTGTTCATAATAAAATGCCATAGCATAATTAGCCTCTCCTGAACGAGGGGTAAACTCTAAGGCCTTATCTAAATTGAACTTAGCTTGACTAAAATTACCGTTTTGCAAATAAGTTAACCCTAAACTAACTCTGGTTTTAGATGCTTCTACCGCATCAAAGTCGCCTGTGCCTGAAAAACCGCGTTCAGGCTGTTTTGATGCGCAACCTACAACTAGCAATATAACAATGATTACAATTAAATTCTTCAACATAGGTAGCTACCTTTGAACATCTATTGCTTATAGTATAAGACGAAATTACTTTTTATTCAGATACTTTGACAGAAATTGGCTTTCCTTGCATTTTCTTTTTTAATAAACGTTTAGTTCTGTCAACCACATCGCCAACTAACTGGCCGCAAGCGGCGTCAATATCATCGCCTCGAGTTTTTCTAACTACTGTTGTAAATCCATAACTCATCAATACTTTTGCAAACCTATCTATTCTAGAATTACTCGAGCATGTATAGGGAGAACCAGGATATGGATTAAATGGAATAAGGTTAATTTTACTTGGTGTGTTTTGCAACACTTTCGCTAATTGATGAGCTTGGTCAGTACTATCATTAATTTGATTTAACATCACGTACTCAACCGTCACCTTACCTTGGTTCGCTTTAGATTTTGCTAAGTAACGCCTTACACCGGCTAAGAACTCTTCAATTGGATATTTTTTATTTACCGGCACTATTTCATTGCGTAATTTATCATCTGGTGCATGCAAAGATATCGCTAGTGCAACATCTATTTGATCGCCGAGCATATCAAGAGCAGGCACCACACCTGATGTTGACAATGTCACTCTTCTTTTTGACAACCCAAACCCAAAGTCATCCATCATTATATCCATGGCAGGAATGACATTTTTTAGATTCAGTAAAGGCTCTCCCATGCCCATCATCACCACGTTAGTAATAGGACGCTGAGAAGTATCTTTTGATAAACCAATAAAAGTGGCTACTCGCCAAACTTGACCGATTATTTCTGCAACGGATAAGTTACGGTTAAAGCCTTGTTGTGCCGTTGAACAAAATGTACATTCCAATGCACAACCAACCTGAGAAGACACACATAACGTGGCACGATCTGATTCGGGTATCCATACCGTTTCAACTTCTTGTCCACCGTCTAAAATAATCGCAAACTTAATGGTGCCGTCTGTTGCTTGCTGGTGCTGAGAAATTTGAGGCGCTCTAACCTCACATAAATCATTCAGTTTAGCTCTTAGCTGTTTGTTTATATTAGTCATTTTTTCAAAGCAAGATTCACCCTCTTGATAAATCCATTTCATGACTTGGTCAGCACGAAATGGTTTTTCACCAATAGAATCAAAGTACTCGCGCATTGCCGCACGATTAAAATTCAGCAAATTTTGCTTCGTCTGTTTAACATCAGACTTAATTTTTTTAGGCTCTGAAGAAGTTATTTCTACCGAACTAGATTGACTCTGCATACTGAATTATTCACCTTGCTAACCAAAACTTATCATAAGACTAATAAACCTTTGATTGGTTTAAATAATCTGAAAAAAGGGAGCATGGCTCCCTTTTTTATTTGTATCTTTCTGCCGACTTCTTACTAACGTATAAATTGACAATTTACTTATACGGAGATTTCAAGAAATTTGCTTATTATCTTGTACGCGGACAAATTTCTTCGTCTGAAAAGAAATATGCAATTTCACGTGCAGCAGACTCTGGCGCATCAGAACCGTGTACTGCGTTTTCATCTATAGATTCAGCATAATCTGAACGTAAAGTACCTGCAGCCGCTTCACTTGGGTTGGTTGCACCCATAATTTCACGATTTTTCACGACAGCACTTTCGCCTTCAAGAACCTGTACCATGACTGGACCAGACGTCATAAAATCGACCAACGCACCAAAAAATGGGCGCTCTTTATGTTCAGCGTAGAAGCCTTCAGCTTTCTCGCGGCTCAAATGCACCATTTTCGATGCTACAATTCTAAGACCAGCTGATTCAAAGCGGTTATATATCGCACCGATTGCATTTTTAGCTACAGCGTCTGGTTTAATTATCGAAAATGTACGTTCTAAAGCCATATTCAAATCCTATTTTTAATTTATTTAGTGTAGTCACCTAGTCAGCAGGTGTAAAACCCTAGTAACTAGCTCTGTCATTTTTTAAGTTGCGCGCGATTATATGCAAGTTAGACCCAAAACACTAATCTAATTTTGTTAATGTTGTTCACATGCACGATTAATTGTATTTTTTAGGGTTTTAACTCTTTTCTATGGCTGTTTTTCGAGTCTGAATTTCGCTTTCTAACTTCTTAATAAACTTCAGTTTATTTAACTCTATACCAGCCAAATAATTTTTCTTACTTTCATTATTACTTAATAACATAGAAATATTATCTATATAGTCGGATATCTTATCCTTTATGGTTCTATCAAGCGCAATAATATCAGCGATAGATTGAGCAGAAGCTAGTGCTTCTCTTAAGTCCATTTGTTCTGTTAAAAACTCGGCATCATCTATTGCCTCTTGTTCAGACGGTAACGGAATACCACGCACTTCTAGCAAATGTAACCCTCGCTGTATATCGTCTTTGAGAACATGAAAACCATCCTTAACTTGCTCTTTTGTTTGTAAATGCGTTAGATGCTCAGATTCGTTTGATGCTAAGAATTGGTTTGGGGTTTTCTCACGTTGAAGTGTTCTATACCTTTGCTCCAGAATGGGTAAGTTCAAGATATAATGTTCGTCGATAGCGAACAATGAAAAGTAATTCATCTTTATGTGTTTTTCCTCAAAAAGGAAGGGGGTTAATGATGCACCCAATCAACTTTTTCTGTATCAATAGAGTTTTTAAATGCATCCCACAACGGAGATATTTCTCGAAGCTTTTGAATGTTATTTATTATTAAGTCAATAACATAATCAATTTCTTCTTCAGTAGTAAATCGACCAATGCTAAAACGAATTGAGCTATGAGCTAGATCGTCGTTTAACCCTAGTGCTTTCAATACATAAGAAGGCGCTAAGTTAGCTGAAGTACATGCAGAGCCGGATGATACAGCAACATCTTTCAATGCCATCATTAACGATTCACCGTCAACATAATTAAAACTAATATTTAAGTTATGTGGCACTCGGTCATTTAAATCACCGTTAAAATATATCTCTTCTATATTTTTTATACCCTTAAATAGTCTATCTCTTAACATTTTAATACGTTCATTTTCTGACTGCATTTCTTCTTTCGCTAATTGAAATGCTTGGCCCATACCAACAATTTGATGTGTAGCAAGCGTGCCACTTCTCATACCATGTTCATGCCCGCCACCGTGAATTTGAGCATGAATACGAATACGCGGTTTACGACTAACATACAGGGCACCAATGCCTTTGGGACCATACGTTTTATGCGCAGAAAAAGACATTAAATCTACTTTAAGCGTTTGTAAATCAATTGGCACCTTTCCTGTACTTTGCGCGGCATCCACATGAAAAATTATTTTTCGTTCACGACATATTTCACCAATGGTTGCAATATCTTGAATAACACCTATTTCATTATTTACATGCATTATGCTAACAAGCAAAGTATCATCACGCATCGCCGCTTTTAATTCTTCAAGATCCACAATTCCGTTTTTTTGAGGCTTCAAATACGTTATTTCGAAGCCTTCTTGTTCAAGTTGTGCAGTAGTATCAAGAACCGCTTTGTGCTCAGTCTTTAGGGTAATAATGTGTTTGCCACGCTCTTTATAAAACGCTGCGGCACCTTTAATAGCAAGATTGTTTGATTCAGTCGCGCCAGAAGTAAATACTATTTCTCTTGGATCTGCGTTTACCAGATCTGCAATTTGATTCCTAGCTATGTCTACCGCTTCTTCTGCAACCCAACCGAAACGATGAGAACGAGAAGCTGGATTACCAAAATTGCCTTCCAACGATAAGCACTCTTTCATCTTATCAACCACACGCGGGTCCACTGGTGTGGTGGATGCATAATCTAAATATATTGGTAGAGCAATATTATTCATTATGTACTCCGCTTATATGTGCATACTAATTTCTATATTTTGTAATAGTGTTTTCGCTTGTTGTTTTTGTCGCCCAGCCACTTCACGAACGTTCTGTTGAGACATTAACTCATATAACGTAATGTTATTTAAGAAATGACTAATTCTGTCACTTAAATCTTGCCATAAATTATGTGTTAGACAACGCTCGCCACCCTGACAATCTGAGTGGCCTTGACATTTTGTTGCATCCACTGTTTCATCAACTGCCTTGATAATCTCGCCTATGGCAATTTGGGATGCTTGTTTCCCTAGCAAATATCCGCCACCGGGACCACGAACACTGGTAACCAGCTTTTTACGTCTTAGCCTTGCAAATAATTGCTCTAAGTATGAAAGTGAAATATCTTGGCGTTCAGAAATGTCAGCTAATGTCACTGGACCCTGTTGCGAATGCAGTGCAACGTCAAGTATAGCGGTAACGGCATATCTACCTTTCGATGTTAACTTCATTGCTTTAAAGTCCAAGTATAATTAAATTACTCAAAGTGTATATACCCGACTAATATTGTCAAGTATATAACCATACAATAAAGTCAAGTATTAACGTAATGATTACGGTTAGATGTGAGGGTCAAATGCCTCATTTTCAACTTTTCTAACAGTTGGGGAAATACCTGTTGATTCAAAATCTTCAGCTTGTAATTTAGGTATTGTGTCAGTACAAACATCGCCACCAAGGGTTTGAATCACTTTACACATTTCCTCTACCTTTTTATCCATTAAGTGAACATGCTCTAGCATAATGCCTAAAGCGTTAGCCGTTGGGTCAGGGTTATCATGTGATACAGCATAGGCATCAAATCCGTACTTTTGGGCAATTTCTTGACGAGCTTGCTTTTCAGCTGCAGTTTCCGACTCATCGGGTTTCTTAGCTAAAACAATTCGTCCCGGCACACCGATACATGTAGCATCCTCAGGCACATCTTTAATAACAACTGAGTTAGAGCCAATTCTAGCGTTTGCACCAATATTTAAGGGCCCTAGTATTTTTGCACCCGCGCCCACTACCACACCTTTGTGTAGGGTAGGATGGCGTTTACCTGCTTTCCAGCTAGTGCCGCCAAGGGTTACACCATGATAAAGCGTTACATCATCGCCTAAAGTAGCCGTTTCACCTATTACCACACCCATGCCATGGTCAATAAATACTCTTCTACCTAAGGTAGCACCAGGATGTATTTCAATTCCTGTAATAAAACGGCTTAAATTCGAAAAGAAACGAGCAAGCCATTTTAAATTGCATATCCATAACTTGTGGCTGAAACGGTGCATCCAAACAGCATGTAAACCAGGATAGTTAAATAGCACTTCTAATTTGGTTCTTGCGGCTGGGTCACGTTCAAAAACGCTTTTTATATCTTCTGAAAAATGATTAAACATATAGGGTAATTCTTGTTAATTAGATCTGATTTTAGCAATTTATTTATAAACGACCGACTATATCGAAAGTTTTATTCACGTTAGTTTTATTCTTTATTTTGCATGGATTTATCAATTGACGATAACATCCCTCTGAGTATCGCTAATTCTTGAGATTCTAATCTAGCACGATTAAACATACGCTTAACTTTGGACATAATTGCGCCAGGGTGTTTCGGGCGTATAAATTCTGTTTTAGAAAAAGTAACCTGAAAATGTTCATAAAATTGCTCAAGTTCTTTATTTAATGGGTAATCAAGCAACGGGTCCGCTTTTAGTTTATCAGCACTTTCTTGTTCAATTTGCTTGTATGGCTCTCGTTGCATAGCTAAATAATGCATTCTTATTTCGTAACAAAGCGTTTGAACCGCCGCTGCAAGATTAAGTGAACTGTACTCAGGATTTGCATCAATACAAACATGGAAATGACATTGCTGTAGTTCCTCATTCGATAAACCGCTGCTTTCTCTGCCAAAGACTAGAGCGACAGGGTATTTTTGAGCTTCATCTATTAATTTTGCACCGCACTCTCTTGAATCAAGCATTGGCCAGCTTAACGTGCGGGAACGTGCGGAGGTGCCAACCACTAGTCCGCAATCAGCTACCGCTTCTTCTAAGGTACTTACTATTGTTGCCTTGCCTAGCACATCGGTAGCGCCTGCCGCCAATGCATTAGATTTTCCATCAGGTAAGTGCACCGGGTCGACCAAATATAAGTGCTTTAAACCCATAGTTTTCATTGCCCTAGCAGCACTGCCAATATTTCCTGTATGTGAAGTATTTACTAGCACTATTCGAATAGAATCTAACATGTATTGTTCCAATAAATGAATTTAGCGAAACGGCCAAGCTTTCCGCGAAAAGGTGTATTGATAAATTGGCCATAAAATTTCAATAGCCTTTTTGATTAAGCTCTCCAGTGTAGCATAGCCGTTTAACATCTGCTAAACTCAGCGCTCTTAGATTCATTGTTCTTTTTACAATTTGGTGGTTTTTCATGCATCCTATGCTCAATATAGCTGTGCGCGCTGCTCGCGCTGCCGGAAACGTTATAACTCGTGGTTTCGAAAATCGTGACGATTTAGATATTCAATCTAAAGGCGCTCAAGATTTTGTGACAAAAATAGATAAAGAGGCAGAAGCCACCATAATCAATAAAATTCAACAATCCTTTCCTGAACATTCTTTTATTGGTGAAGAAGGTGGTTCAATTACTAATAACCCTGACTTTACTTGGGTAATTGATCCACTTGACGGAACAAGCAACTTCATAGCAGGTATCCCACACTTTGCAGTATCAATAGCATTATTACATAAAGGCAAGCTAGACCAAGCGGTAGTTTTTGACCCTATCCGCGGTGAACTATTCGCAGCAAGCAAAGGTGGTGGCGCACAATTGAATGGATATAGACTGCGTTGCACAAAAGCAAAAGACCTATCCAATACAATTTTAGCGACAGCGCTTCCTTTTAGAAATAAACAGGATCTTGATCAAGAGTTAATCAATTTTGGCAAAGTATTTAAAGATGCAGGTGATATTAGACGCTCTGGTTCAGCTGCATTAGATTTAGCTTATGTTGCAGCCGGACGTTACGATGGATATTGGGAAAAGGGTTTAAAAGCTTGGGATATGGCGGCAGGTGAATTGCTAGTAAAAGAATCTGGTGGGTTAGTGACTGACTATGCGGGAAATAATGACCCGCTTTATGATGAATTAAAACAACCTAATTCTGCAAATGGATTAGTTGCTGGCAACCCTAGAGTGGTACAAAATATCGTTAAGCGCTTAAAATAATTAGTATATTGCACTGAGATAGATCCACTTTGAGCAATACCAAAGTGACTCAGTGCAATTTTTTCCTCGAGAGTTAGTTAGCTTTAGCTAATTGCATTCTCATCATAATTTCACGACTCACCCACTCTGCATCTGGGTCAGACTCAACCCCTATATTGTAATCTATACGATCTATTGCAAAGTTGGCACTAAACCCGTCTTTTTGTTCGTAAAGCACAAAAGTTTGAGGATTCGAAATATTTTTTAACGTTAACAAACCGCTCACTTTATAACCACCATCTATTACCGTTATTGAATCACTAATGAATTTACCTTCAGGGTGATTTTCGACATCAAACCAGTCACCCTCGGGTAAAGTACTGTCATAGGTGAAGTCACCGGTTTTAGCCGACTCCAATTGAAACATAGCCGTAATTTGTGGAGCTTTTGCTGGAGGCAATGTAAGATTTGCCGTCCACTGTTCAAATATACCTGAAAACTGCATACCGGCATGTTCGCCAGAAAACCCAACCTCACTGTTTTCATTACTTACAGTAATAGTTATATTGGCTATGGCAGGTTGAAGTGCCGTAACCGCACTTACAAGTAGCAAAAAAGCTTTAGCTGTTTGCGACAAACAATATTTTACTTTCATTTAAGTATCAAACTCCGGAAGCGACAGTTTTAGTTGTCGTTGTTAAACCACCACATTCGTTTAACCAAATTGATATTATGAGTGCGCTTGTGCCAATAAACAGCCGCAATATGCCCTACAATTAAACACGATAACAATATGGCTGTGTACATATGTATATTATTGGCAATTCCTTCTACCAGTTTATTTCTTTGTATACCCGGAATATGTGGCCAGTTTAACCAGTCTACGAATACAAGGGTTGGAAGCCCAAAAGGGCTAGCAGAAACCATCACCCAACCCGAT
The DNA here is from genome assembly GCA_002338515.1 of Glaciecola sp. UBA1851. Taxonomy (GTDB): domain Bacteria; phylum Pseudomonadota; class Gammaproteobacteria; order Enterobacterales; family Alteromonadaceae; genus Glaciecola. Next base: position 34,316 of record DDIL01000100.1, read on the forward strand.
AGTGGCATTATCGCTAATCCAGTATATAGCAGGACATGCCCTAGTTTAGCCCTTTTTGCCTCTTCCTTAGATATGACATTTGGTAAAGGCGGCTTTTGGGTAAAGATTCTAACGAGCAACCTTAATAAAATTGCCCAAAGCATTACAACACCCGAGGCTTTGTGTATTTGAAATAGTTTGTACTGCTCGGCCTTTGGTATCTCGGCATTTACCATATACAAACCAGAAACAAACATAAACACCAACCCCATTGCAATAAGCCAATGCAACGAAATACTTAAACTATGGTAACGGTGTTTATTCATAATTTGTTTTATAAGGTTTCGTATTTACTTTTCTAAAGCAAATTCGCCTTCTATCATCACTTCCACGCTATCACCAATATTAGGTACATATTTAGACATGCCAAATTCTGAACGAATGATTGTTGTAGTGGCAGAAAAACCCATTGTAGGCTTACCGCTAAAAGGCTGTCGTTGCATAGCGCCATTGAATACAACATCTAATGTTACAGGTTGGGTAACGCCCAAAAATGTTAAGTCTCCAGTCATAATTGCTTCTTTATCATCTGTCATCTTGATGGATGTAGACTCAAAATTAATAGATGCAAATTCCCCAGCATTAAACCAACTTTTATCTGTGGCAAGCACTTTGTCAAAATCTTTTTCATCGGCATTTGGATATGCAGTTTGAATAGACATAGGATTAATAGAAGCAACAACTTTACTTTTAGTAACGTTGTTAGCATCGAATTCTATGCTAGCGTCAAAATCAGCGAAACGTGCAACATAGTCTGACAAACCCAAATGCGATACCTTCCACACAATAGAAGCATGACTTAAATCAACCACATATTTTCCGTCGGGCATATCGTTAAAAGGACTTTTAGCAAAAACCCAAGATATACACCCTGACATTACAATTGTGATTATTATAATGCTAGTTTTCAATAATTTCATAAATACTATTTACCTTTTAATTTAATTACTTACGGGTTACGAGCATGCGCCTATAAATGATCGGAAGATTGCATTTTTTTAATATAAAAATGCAATCTAACGCTGTCTCAAAGCATAACTTGCTAGTGTTGAGAGATTTGATCGAGAATAGAATGAGTTAACTCGCTAGGTATGCACAATTGACTGGCTAACATATTGAGATATTGCTGTGAATGTTGTTCTGATAAATCTAATGCACTTGCACTAGCAGCATATACTTCAATACCGGTCTGAGCATCTGGCACTTGCGAAACCAAGCTATTTAAATCCAAAGGCTTTCTTAGCTCATCAAACAAGGTGGCTTTTTCTTCTAAACTTAAGTCCATCGTTTCAACTTGAGCAAATATTTTTTGCCTTTCTGTTTCATCTATATGACCGTCTGAATAGGCTGCCGCTATCATGGCTCTCATCAGAAGCATTTGACCCTTTGTGTTGGAATCATCAACTACCTGTTCAAAAGCCTGTTGCTCTATACGAGCGGGCGTAAAATCAAAACGAGCGGTATTATTGTGGGAAACATTATGCTGAATATTATTTGGGGCACTTTGATAATTATTTGCGCCATAAGTATTGTTTTGTGATGCGTGATTGTTGTTTGCTTGCGGATCCATTCCTTGCTGTTTATTGGAATATTGTTGATAAGCTTTCCATGCTAAACCACCTACCGCTGCAAGTGCACCAACCTTCATTACTGACTTACCTGTTTTTCTTCCTTTTTTACTTGAAATCATACTCGTTAATCCACCACCGGCAACACCACCCATGAAACCACTTAACGCACCAGATTTTGATAAACCACCCATTACTTTTTTAAAGTCCATTACACACTCCAATCAATCATTAGCCTAACGATTTAGACCTGTAAACACATAAATTAATTATAATCATTACGTTGATTTAGAGGTTAATAGCTCATGTTTAGTTCGAATTTTTTTGGCTTTTTAACAATTTAGTAGGGATAAGACACATAAAATATTGATGAACAAGGTAAACACTTATCATCAACACATAAAAAAGGCCCTATTGAATAGAGCCTTGTTTAGGGTGTTTGAACGTTATAATGGTTCTAGATCTTCACCTTCTTTTTCTACTTCTGGTGGCATAAGGTCTTCTTTACTTATACCAAGTGCCAATGCAACTGAACTAGCTATATAAACAGAAGAATAAGTACCTATAACTACGCCGAATAGTAGTGCAGTAGCAAACCCATGTATTAATGCGCCGCCTTTAAAAAACAAAGCGAGCAACACTAATATGGTTGTTAAAGAGGTTACTATTGTTCTATTTAAGGTTTGTGTGAGTGAAATATTGATGATTTCAATAGGGGTGCCTTTTCTTACCTTTCTGAAGTTTTCTCTAATTCGGTCAGAAACAACAATAGTATCGTTAAGGGAATAACCTATTACGGCAAGTAAAGCAGCTAACACAGTTAAATCGAACTCTAATTGAAGAACAGAAAACAACCCTAGTGTTAAAATTACATCATGCAACAATGCAGAAACTGAACCTAACGCAAATCTATACTCAAAACGCATTGCCACATAAATTAAGATACAGATTAATGCGACCAGCATCGCTAAGCCACCTTGTTCTGTAAGCTCTTCACCTATACTAGGCCCTACAAAACTAATACTTTCCATTTGTACGCTTGAGTCTTGGGCCTTCAGTGCCTCAACTACAAAATCGCCGATTTTCTCTTTAGGTAGGTCATCTCGTATTGCAATTCTAATTAACACATCTTGGCTACTACCAAAGTTTTGCACTATTGCATCAGGGAAATTCGCACCAGCTAAATCTTGACGAACTTTTTCTAAATTAGCCCCGCTCGGATAGCTCACCTGAATTTCGGTTCCGCCAGTAAAATCTAGCCCCCAATTTAATTGATTAACTGCAAGCGAACCAATAGAGCCCAAAATTAATATGGTAGACAGCACCAAAGCAGGGAATCTAAGCTTCATGAAGTCTACAGTTTCTTTAAGTTTCAAGATTTGAAATTTCATCTGCAAACTCCTTATATGGCTAGCGACTTGACGCGTTTACCGCCCCAAATCAAGTTAACTAAAACGCGTGTCACAATTATTGCAGTGAACATAGAGGTTATTATTCCTATCATTAACGTGATAGAAAAACCTTTTATTGGGCCGGTTCCTACTGCAAATAAAATCATACCAGCAATAAACGTAGTAATGTTTGCATCTAAAATGGTGGAGAATGCATTATCATATCCGAAATGGATAGCTTGTTGAGGACTGCGCCCTTCCCTTATCTCTTCTCTAATCCGCTCAAATATTAGTACGTTAGCATCTACTGCCATACCAACCGTTAATACAATACCAGCCATACCGGGAAGCGTTAATGTTGCGCCCGGGATCATTGACATAATACCAGCAATCATAATGACATTAGTGAGTAGTGCAATATTGGCAACAAAACCAAATGCACGATAATAAACTAACATAAACAACAACACTGCAGCCAAACCATATTGGATGGCTAACATACCTTGCTTTATGTTTTCTGCCCCTAAACTTGGGCCAACTGTTCTTTCTTCAACAATTTGAATAGGTGCAATAAGTGCACCGGCTCTTAATAGCAAGCTTAAATCTCGTGCTTCTTTTGGATTATCTATACCTGTAATTCTAAAAGAGTTACCTAAACGAGCTTGAATAGTTGCGACGTTAATCACTTCTTCTTGCTTCTCGAAAACTAATCTTCCATCAGGTCCTCTTTCATCTGTCGCTTTAAATTCAATAAAGACAGTTGCCATTGGTTTACCAATATTATCTTTGGTAGCGTTTGACATTTTACTACCGCCTTTAGAATCTAGAGAAATATTGACCTGTGGAAAGCCATTTTCATCAGTGCTGCTATTTGCATCAATAATGTGGTTACCAGTAAGCATAATATCATTTCGAAGCAGTACTGGCTGACCATTCCTATCGTAAAGTAGCTGGCTACGAGCAGGCACGCGGCCATTGACCGCATCTCTTACATCACCATTTTGGTCAATAAGTCTAAATTCTAGTGTGGCGGTTGCATTAAGAATCTCTTTCGCTTTTGCTGTATCTTGAATACCAGGTAGTTGAACAACTATGCGCTCCCCCCCTTGCTTTTGCACTAATGGCTCGGCAACACCTAACTGATTGACCCTGTTTCTAATAATCGTGATGTTTTGCTTAACCGCGTAATCTCTTATTTCAGCTAAACGCGTTTCTGTAAAAAGCGCCCTTAAAGTTAAGTCATCGCGCTCATTAAATTCCATATTACGATAGTTGTTGCGCAAGTAAAATTGAGCCTTTTCAAGCATTTCTGGTGCTCGGAAGGTAATTTCAATATTGTCGCCCGCTTGCCTTACGGTTCGGTAGTAAATCTTTTCTTCACGTAATTGAGTTCTAAAGTCACCAATTGCATCTTCAAAAGCTTTATCTATCGCGCTTTTCATATCCACTTCCATTAAGAAGTGAACACCACCACGTAAATCTAAACCTAACTTCATTGGTGCTGCATTAATCGCTTTTAGCCAGTCGGGCGTATCAGGCGCTAAGTTCATAGCAACAAAATATTCCTCGCCTAACTGCGAATCAAGTAATTCTCTTGCTTTTAACTGTGTGTCATTATCATTCAATCGAACCAATATACGCTCATCATTATACTCAATACCTTTATATACAATACTGGCAGAATCTAAGCTCGATTGAATCCCCGGAATAAGTTGCTCTGTGACTGTGGCGTTGCGTCCAGATGAGATTTGAACAGCAGGATCTTCTCCATATATGTTTGGCATGGCGTAAAGGGCACATAAAGCCATTACGAACACAACCAAAATATACTTCCAAATTGGGGTTTGATTTAACACAGTTACTTCCTAAAATTTTTTAAAGCGTATAAAAATAATGCTCGAGCCTAAGCCCGAGCAAAACTAGCTATGAGAAACCAATCAATTAAATTGATTTCATTGTACCTTTTGGCAACACTGCACTAACAGCATTTTTCTGAACAACTATAAGATTAGTTTCGTTTAACGAAATTTCAATGAAGTCTTTTTCTTCAGTGACTTTCGTTACCTTACCAACTATTCCGCCCTGAGTGAGTATTTCATCACCTTTACTAATTGATGCAATTAAGGATTTGTGCTCTTTTACTCTTTTAGCTTGTGGGCGATAAAGTAGAAAGTAAAAAATTAAACCGAATACAGCCAGCATAATTAGCATTTCAAAACCAGGCCCTTCTTGACCACCGGCTGCAGTTTGAGCGTGTGCTGTAGATATAAAAAAGCTCATTGTAAGTTTCCTTTGTTTTTCAAATTAATATTATTTTTAAAAGATAATACTTTTGTTGTTGTAATAAGTCTAAATGTTAATTGTTATGTTAAAGCGTTATCAACTTCGTTTTTACGTTTTTCAAAAGGCCTCATTCTAACTTTATAAATAGTAGAAGTGAGTACTTAGTTACAAGCTAGGCACTTCCAATCCTTTTTGTGCATAAAACTCTTTAACAAAATCTTCTAATTTGTTGTGACTGATTGCTTCACGCAAGCCTTCCATCACTAATTGATAATATCTTAAATTATGTATAGTGTTTAACCTTGCTCCAAGTATTTCGTTACACTTGTCTAAGTGATGTAGATATGACCTAGAATAATTTTTACAAGTGTAACAATCACATTTTTCATCTAAAGGAGATGTGTCTGTTTTGTGTTTCGCGTTTCTTATTTTAATCACGCCCTCTGTCACAAATAAATGCCCGTTGCGAGCATTTCTTGTGGGCATCACACAATCGAACATGTCTATACCGCGTCTAACTGACTCAACCAAATCTTCAGGCTTTCCAACGCCCATTAAATATCGTGGTTTTTCTTTTGGGATTTTGGGAGCGGTATGTTTAACAATTCTCATCATGTCAGGCTTTGGCTCTCCTACCGACAATCCACCTATAGCGTAACCATCAAAATCGATATCAAGTAAGCCTTCAAGCGATTCATCTCGCAAACTTTCGTACATTCCACCTTGAATAATGCCGAAAAGAGCTGATTCACTATCACCGTGCGCTTCTTTGCTGCGTTTTGCCCAGCGAAGCGATAGCTCCATAGACACTTTCGCTTGCTCTTCTGTGGCAGGAAATGGCGTACACTCATCAAAGATCATAACAATATCTGAGCCAAGCTCTCGCTGAACTTGCATAGAGCGTTCTGGGGTAAGGAGTATTTTCTCACCGTTTATAGGCGAGCGAAAGGTGACGCCTTCTTCATTGATTTTACTCATGGCACCCAGTGAAAACACCTGAAAACCACCTGAGTCAGTTAATATTGGTTTATCCCAATGCATGAAGTCATGAAGGTCACCATGACTTTGGATGATTTCTGTACCAGGGCGCAGCATTAGATGGAAAGTATTACCCAAGCAGATATGCGCACCAGTATCTGCTAGTTCCTCTGGCGTCATCCCTTTAACGGTTCCATAAGTGCCTACAGGCATAAAAGCTGGCGTTTCAACTACGCCACGCTCAAATACTAACTGACCTCGACGCGCCAATCCGTCGGTATTGAGTAAATTAAACTTCATCTAATTCTACTGGTTATTAAATTGGCGCGGAGTATAGCAAACTTGATACCTAAAGTACCAGTGCGCCCTCCCAGTAAAATTAGTCTAATAAAATTCGTTATTGGTTCGTCATTCGTTTACCAAAAGAAATACCATATGCAGGCGAACGCATTCTTAAAACAGGATCGTCACTTGGGCTAAAACCTTTTGACATGACATTTGGATCGAAATTAATGGGGTTGCAGCTTTCTGAACCAACAGAGTCGATAACAACTTTGCCCAAAGTGACTTTCTCTCTATCGCTTGGCCATTGTTGTGACGGGTCAATATTAGTATCTTCATCTTTACCAATATTGGCTATAAGTGTAAAACTTACCTCAGTTTCAGGATTTGAAACTTGCTCTTTTAATTTATCGGCTAAAAATTCAGAACTCATACTGGCCGCTTGTTCTTTGCTAAGCCCTTTATTGCCCAAGTTCGGCTGTAACTCCCATCGAAACTTTAATTGTTCATTCGCATAATTTGTATAAAAGAATGTATGCAAACCAAAATAAGGAGTATTAGCAAAACTAACTGGAGCGGGAGTGGTTTGTGACCATCTAGCATTTGCACGTGTACTCGGGTTTACCATGATATAAGCACCGGTTTTACGTGGGTCGGGTTTTCCACTAGCATCTGGTAAAAATGTTTTTAATAACCCAAAGAAGGTTTCAGGATCTTTACCAGCAAATACTGGGGCGCTATTGCCGGTAAAGTTATGTTTAGCACCTGAAGGTAACGTAATTTGAATACCCGTTCCTCTTACCCCTGGGACTCGCTCATCAGCATTTGGATTACCACCACCTAAAGAGTATCGAATGGTTACGGGAAAAGACTCATCTGACAACAACTCAGAATCATTAAAGTAGGCTGCATTCTGGTTTGGCAAAAATTTCCCAGCGGCACACACACCTTTAGCATGTGCTTTTCTAAATCCAGGATAAGCACCACTAAGTTTCTCAAATATTTCAATAAAGTCTGCTGCAGTGACATTTTCAGGTGGGGTGGTATCCTCTTTTGAGGCCATTTTTGCCATTGTATTTCTAACTTTCATGGTAGTTTCTTGGCTTGTGTCAGCATTCACAGAATAACTGGTCATGCCTAGTGAGGTAATTAATGTTGAAAGCGTTAATACAACTTTTATTTTGGCTAACAGCAACATTCTGTTTGTTTGAAATTTTTGAACTAAGTTGTCTTTTTTATTTTTATTCATGTAGTGACCTTTATCGGTAATCAGTTGATATTAAATCTATTCGTATTCAGAGTCGTTATTAATATAACCTCAGTTCGGGATAAGCAAATGTGCAACACTATGAAAAGTATGCAAAATTCCAATATCATAATTCTGTGGCGATATTAGAGTGAAGAACAAGGCGGCAAAGTCAAGTAATAGTCATTCTATTGCTGACTTTGGCAACGCAGTTATTCGCTCTAATAGCGCTACTGAGCGCTTTGCTTATCCCGAACTGAGGTTAATATAGCGTCAATAGACATATTTTTACTTAAATTATTTAACACTACTACTTACTGAAATGTCTTGCACTTTGATAAAGCAAGTAATAGTAAAATTTCTTATGTGACATTTCTTATGTGACTAAGTTACTAGGCTTCATGCTCTATTGCCAATCACTCTGATTGTAGACTATTCATTTGTAATGTGAATGAGTACTCAGACTAATTCTTTATACAATGTCAGGGCCTGTAGATGTTAGGGGTCACAATATCTATACAGTTGAGTGCTTGGCACCGACTAAAATTTCAAAAATGAATCTATAAATATCTTAAATTTTCTGATAGCTTATTGTTGTTGGGATGCTTATATCCTCAAAAGTACATTCGCCTTATGAATTATCAAGGAAGAAAAATGACAAAACTTTATATATTTTTAATTGTTTTAGCCCTCAGTTTTACCCCCCTTACAAATGCTTATAGCAAAGAATTACCCTTAGAGCACTTCATCAAAGAAGGAGATTATTTAGATATGCAACTGTCGCCTGATGGTAAGCATATTGCTGCACGAGTTAACGCAAATGGTGAAGTTAACCTATTGTTTTTAGACACTGCAACCATGAAAGTGGTAGGCGGAGTGCGTCCACAAAATAATGATGATATTCACTCTGTGCAATGGGTAAGTAGTGAGCGTGTTGTTTATCAGTATGCCGAAAAAACCCACCGTTTGGATACACCAACGGCAACCGGTGAATTGTTCGCTACTGATATTGATGGATCGAAGCACGAAATGATTTTTGGTTACAGGGCTGGTGAAAAACAAACAGGTTCAAGAATAGAGAAAAAACAGGCAACCGCAGCGTCTGCAGACATCATAAGTATGTTTGAAGATGACGACAAGTATATATTAATCACTGAATATCCATGGACACTAAAAGGAAACACATACTATGACCTACGCGATAGTTTACCTGTCATATCACGTATAAATATCCTTAGTGGAAGAAAAAGACAGATTGAAAAAGTCCCTTTCCCGGGAGCTAAAGTTTTTGCTACTGCAAAAGGTGATGTGCTTTACGCTAAATGGATCGGCAGAGATAGCTATACCAAAGCAGCATATCGAGCAAGTAATGACGCTGAATGGATTATTTTGGAAGGTGAAGACGCAAATTATATACCTGCGGGGTTAAGTAAAGATGGCAGCAAGGTATATTTGCGGGCACATGTTGGTGAAAAAGCATTCAGCAATTTATTCGAACTAGATGTTAAAACAGGTAACAGACGGCCTTTGTTCGATGATTTAAATGCTGATATTGAATATGTGAATTATGACCCGGCATCCGATATGCCTGCGGTGGGTATTTCATACCCGGGTAAAACGCAATATCATTATTTAGAAGAATCTAACCGAACGGCCAAATATCATAAAGCGTTAATGGGTGCGTTTGGTGGGCAAGACTTAAGTATTGTTAGCCAAAGTGACAATGGCAAATTGTTGCTGGTAAGAGTGTCTAGCAGTGTTAACCCAGGCGAATACTACATTTTTGATACTGTAACTAATGGCGCTAACTTTTTATGGGCGAATAGGTCTTGGATGGACCCAGCTGACATGAACCCTAAACAACCCATCGCATTCAATAGTTCCGACGGCAAAGAAATTTATGGCTTCTTAACCTTACCTAAAACAGCATCAGATGAAAATAAAGCGCCATTGGTAGTATATATACATGGTGGTCCACACTCTCGTGACCATAATGGCTTCGATTCGTCAGTGCAATTATTGGCAAACAGAGGTTATGCTGTTCTTCAAGTGAACTTTAGAGGCAGCGAAGGTCACGGCCTAGTATACGAACATGCAGGATATAAAGAATGGGGTGGAAAGATGATTCAAGACATTCTTGATGGTACCCAATATGCGGTGAGCAATTATCCTATTGATAGCAATAAAATGTGCACGTATGGCGCCAGTTATGGTGGCTACGCAGCACTCATGTCAGTTGCAAGAGCCACTGATATGTTTAAATGTGCAATCGGTTATGTGGGAGTTTACGATTTAAACCTGATGTATACCGATGGTAATGTGTCACAAAAATTGTTTTTCGGTAGAGCTTATTTAGAAAAAACTATTGGCACAGATAAAGCCCAGTTAGACGATTTTTCACCAGTAAATTATGCAAGCGCTATAAAAGCGAACGTTATGCTGATCCACGGTGAGAAAGATACCCAAGTCCCGGTAATACATTCAGAACGTATGCTAGAGAAGTTTAAGCAAGCGGGTAAAGAAGTACCTTACCTGAATTTCACTAACAGTGGTCATGGAGTAGGAGACGAAGAAGGTCGTCAGCAGTTATATACCGCTATTTTAGAATTTCTTGATGAAAATATAGCTAAGTAATTCTTAGCTATATTTGCAAACAAATTATGCGTCAAGAAGCTTCAATGAACATAGCATCGCCGTAACTGAAAAAGCGATACTCTTGTTGAACCGCTTCTTGATATGCATCCATCACATTCTGTTTGCCCGCCAACGCGCTAATTAGCAACATCAGCGTTGATTGTGGCAAATGGAAGTTTGTTAATAGACAGTCTACAACCTTGAACTCAAAACCTGGATAGATAAAAATACTGGTATCTGAAAAGAAAGGCGTAATTAACTCATTATTAACCATTTGCGCCGCAGACTCCAATGAGCGAACTGACGTTGTACCTACCGCCACCACCCTATTTCCAGCGGCTTTAGTTTGCTTAACTAAATCTACTACATCTTGGCTGACTTCAGCATACTCAGCATGCATTTGGTGGTCTTCAACATTTTCAACTCTAACAGGCTGAAAAGTACCTGCACCAACATGCAATGTAACAAAAGCAGTTTTTATCCCTTTATTTTTCAAAGCAGCTAAAATCTCGTCATCGAAGTGCAGTCCCGCTGTTGGCGCGGCGACGGCTCCGGGTTTCTCGTTATAAACTGTTTGATATCTTTCTTTATCAGATTCTTCGTCAGCCCTATCTATATATGGAGGTAGTGGCATATGCCCATACTTCTCCAACATGTCAAAAACGCTTTGTTTAGAATCCGCTATTTGTAAAAACTCAATGTGAAAAAGCGCATCTTTTCTTCCTAACACTAGAACATTTAAGCCGCCTTCTAGTATTATTTTACTTTCAGCTTTAGGAGACTTGCTAGCTTTCACATGAGCATAAGCAGAGCCATCATTTAGCACTCTCTCAAGTAAAATTTCAACCTTCCCTCCCGTTTCTTTTTGTCCAAATAAGCGAGCGGGTATAACGCGTGTATTATTGAACACTAGAAGGTCGCCTTCATGAAGCAAGTCGACAATATTAATAAAATTTTTATGTTCAACTTCGCCTGTTTTGCCAGTTAGATGCAACATTCTTGAAGCACTTCGTTTTTCTGAAGGGTACTTAGCAATTAAGCTCTCAGGTAGTTCAAAATCAAAATCTGTAATTTTCATTAAATATATTCTTTTTGGCAAGATTTATAGGAGTTGTATACAAGCTTTACAAACAAAGGTTCCGTAAAATACAATACTACACTATGCGCAACTTACAGAAAAATGCCTGATTATATTTACGTTGCTTAGAACACAGTTAGGTTGCACTATAAAAATAATTTGCTCCTAAAAGCGTGCGACAATTTATATGTTTTTATATACTTACTAATAAAAATCTATAATTAACTTTAATGTTATTCGATCACTTTTAAGTTATCTTTATAGGCATCAAGACATCTCCCTATGTCATTCCGACCCAATCAAATGATTGGGTTTTTTTTGCTTTAATTTAAGTAACCTCAATCCTGTTTAAGTTTATTTATTAACTTCTCCTTGTATTTATTATAGATTTTTTCCAAACTAATAACTTCGGACAATAAAAAGACTATGCAATGCAAACTTGGGCAAAAATTCGTAAAGTGATGACTCGCTACTTTAGTGACATGAAGTGGTATGTCGTTGCATCCATGTTAATTTTCTATTCTTTATCAAGCTATTTTTTACTTTATTTAGCTGGTGAAGATGGTTTACTTCAAATAACTGATTTCATTTATTGGATTGTAGTTACAGGCTCTACAGTAGGCTACGGCGATATGTCGCCTGCAACAGAAGCGGGTAAATGGATTGTGGCGCTTTACGTAATTCCAATGGGATTATCAATTTTTGCGCTAGTATTAGGAAGAATAGCAAGTTGGGTAAGTTTGCAATGGCAGAGAGGAGCAAAAGGTTTGAATGCGTTAAATGTGCAAAACCATGTATTAGTAATTGGTTGGAATGGAAAACGAACTGAACAGTTAATAAAACTTTTGTTAATTGAAAAACAAAACTCTATTGATAAGCCTGAAATTGTCTTATGTGTTAGAGCCGACATTACCAATCCTTTTCCTGCTGAAATTGAATTCGTGCATGTGGATTCATTTAACAAAGACGAAGATATGGATAAGGCGTGTGTAAAAACAGCATCCACTATCCTAATTGACAATCCGGATGATGATATGACTATGACAACTGCTTTATATTGTTCAGGTCGAAACAAAAAAGCGCATAAAGTGGCATATTTTGATGATGAGAGCTTGGTTAATTTATTGCAAAACCACTGTCCAGAAATAGAATGCACGCCAAGCGTTGCTGTTGAAATGCTAGCGAAATCAGCCTTTGATCCTGGTTCAAGTCTTCTACATCACGATTTATTAGATGTATACGAGGGTCAAGCCCAGTTTTCATCTACTATCCCAGAAAATACGTTGCCAATTAGTACAGAAGTACTCTTTTATAAGCTTAAAACACTTTATGATGCTATTTTTATAGGGGTAGCCAAAAACCAAGATATAAACAAAATCACCGTTAACCCATCGTTAAAGTCTACTTTATATGCTGGCGATAAAATTTTTTACATCGCGGAACATCGAATCAACAATATTGATTGGACGGCATTTAAGTCTGACGATTAACTTACATTCATTGCCTGAACACGTATGTAAAAAGTAGGTATATTCATCACCAGTATACTCATAAGAAGCAAACTTTGATGGTATGCATAGTGGTTTTTGCATACAATGACGGAGAATTAATCAGGCGAAGAGTAATAGTAAGTGAGCGAGCAGTCAACCAAACCACAGCAACAAGGATTTTTCGGAAATCTAGTCTTTAATATAGCTATTCCAGTCATTATTATGACTTATGCAAGCTCCGATGAATACCTTGGTCCGGCATGGAGCATAGTAGTAGCATTAGCCTTTCCCCTCACTTACGGCCTTATTGAGCTCAAAAATACACGCAAAGTAAACATGTTTTCAGTACTTGGTATTATTAGCGTGTTATTAACAGGTGGAATTAGCTTGTTAAAACTACCAGCTGAATATATGGCAATAAAAGAAGCAGCCATCCCAGCAGCCATTGGCTTAGCAGTATTAATTACTCAATTTACGAAAAAGCCGTTGGTTAAAGCCTTGATTTTGAACGACCAAATAATTAATTGGGATAAATTAAATGGCCGTCTAGCAGAAACTAACTCGCTAGAGCTATTCAACAAAAAAGTGGCGGTGAGCTCATACATTGTTGCCAGTTCGTTCTTTTTGTCTTCTGTACTAAATTATGGACTGGCAAAATATATTCTAGTTTCTGAGCCCGGCACAACTGCATATACTGAAGAGTTAGGAAGAATGACTGCATTAAGTTATCCAGTTATTGTTATTCCAAGCATGGTTTTACTAATTATTGCGCTTGTGTATTTATTTAAACAAATATCAAAAGTCACAGGCGACCCAATTGAAGACTTTATGCATCAATAACAAGCCTTATCTTTCTTTCTT
>DDIL01000100.1:48472-71058 GCA_002338515.1 Glaciecola sp. UBA1851
ATTTCTGTCTAACAATTCAAATAATTTGTGTGCAATATCAGTATTATTTTGATTGCCAACAAACATCTTTGAGCCAGGACCAATAGCAAATACCTCTACATCTACACCCGTATGGCCACTGGTTGTCCAACCTGTATTCGTACGCTTATCCACTATTGATCGTAATACGCCCGCTACTTCTCTTTCTGTCATGTCAGATGTGATCGTTGCTACAACTTGTAACTCATCCTCTGTAAGCGTATAGCCTACTTGGCTAGCAAAATAATCTCCCATATTCGTTTCTTTTCTTATTACTTTACTCATAGCGGTGATAGAACGCTTGTGATCCTTTAAGTATTCAGGCGACCATCTATATTCGCCGTCACTGCCTATTGTGAGCCCACCAGTACTATGGTCAGCAGTCAACACCACTAATGTGTTCGGATTGTTGTTAGCGTATTCATACAAAAACTCCATCGTTTTTGCTAAATCGTCCATTTCAGCCATAGCCGAGGCTATATCGTTAGCGTGGCCGGCCCAATCTACCTGACTCGCTTCAACCAGTAAAAAGAAACCATTTTCATGGCCCTCTAGGTGATTCACGGCTGATTTTGTTAATTTTTTCAACCTATGAGTATCTGAATCATCTAATGCCCAAGGTAGTCCTCTATCGCCAAATAAACCCAACACTTTGCTATTAACTGATACATTGTTAAGGGCCTCATAGCTGTCAACATACTCATAACCAGCCAGTTTGAATTCATCAACAAGGTTACGATCTTCTCTAATAAAATAATCCCAACCACCGCCTAACATAACGTCAGCTAAATGTTCGCCATTGATTTTGTCATCGAAAAAGCTGTCGGCTATTTGGTTGTAGTTACGTCGAGCTTCATTAGCGACCATATAAGAAGCAGGCGTTGCATGCACTATTTGTGACGTGACAGCTAAGCCGGTTGCTAATCCATATTTATGCGCTCTGTGCAATACAGTTTCTAACGGTATTTTATTTGCATCCATACCTATAGCACCATTGTATGTTTTCACACCCGTTGCCATTGCCGTCGCGCTGGCAGCTGAATCAGTAATCAAACCAGATGTATGGTGCGGATGGGTTCTTGATGTTCCAACCAGAAACTGATCAAAAATAGTCGATTCAATAAAATGAGTGTCAGGATTATCTTTAAACATTCTATATGCTGTCACATAAGCAGGACCCATTCCATCAGCCACTACCATTATAATGTTGCTTGGCGCATCTACTTTATACTTATGCGTGTCGTTGTAGCCTCTTGATGGGGAGTCTACATCCACAATTACGCATGAAGAAAGGGGAAAAACAATAGAAAGAATGAATACAAACCGATATTTACCAAGAGTAATCATTAGACTTTGGAAATATCTGAGTCTTTCTTTTGGTGGAATCTTTAACATATACGTTACTAACCTCACATTCATCTGCGTGAACAGTTTCGTTCACATCTAAATTTAAAAAATATTTGAATAACAGCACACTATCAAAATTATACACAAATAGTCACACGCAAATATGACTCTTTTTAGATAAATTATGCCAACTTAACATTCATAAAATAAATGACTAGTATATTTATTATTCGTTTCAATTATCTTATTTTTAAGTTTAGTATGAGCTACAAGTTAGGCAAGCATCCCAAATGTCGGAGCATCCTACTTAAGAAGTTATGTAGTTAGACAGACCGTTTTTTTTAATTTTTGGACTGCCTAAGTAACAACCAAAATCGACATAGTTGCAGCTAACATTTTTTCACCTTCTGCACATACTATTAAGGACATTTAATATGAAATATCAACAAGCCATTTCTGACATAGCTGAAGTAACGCAAAAGCACAGCTCTTGGGATACAATCAACCCAGAATCAGTTGCTCGCATGCGTGCTCAGAACAAATTTAAAACTGGCCTAGATATCGCTAAGTACACAGCTGGCATTATGCGTCGTGACATGGCAGAGTTTGACAAAGACAAAACTAAATATACACAGTCTTTAGGCTGCTGGCATGGTTTTGTTGGTCAACAAAAACTGATTTCTATCAAAAAGCATTTTGGTTCTACTGAACGTCGTTATCTTTACTTATCGGGTTGGATGGTTGCAGCTTTACGTTCAGACTTCGGTCCTCTTCCTGACCAATCGATGCACGAAAAAACATCTGTCGCAGCGCTTGTGAACGAGCTATATACCTTCCTACGTCAAGCGGATGCGCGTGAATTAGGTGGTTTATTTCGCGAACTAGACCAGGCTCGTGAAGCAGGTGATGCAGCAAAAGAAGCACAAATACAAGATCAAATAGATAATCATGAAACTCATGTAGTACCAATTGTTGCAGATATTGATGCTGGTTTTGGTAATGCTGAAGCGACATATTTGATGGCTAAGCAGATGATTGAAGCTGGTGCTTGCTGTTTACAAATTGAAAACCAAGTGGCTGACGAAAAACAATGTGGTCACCAAGATGGCAAAGTAACGGTTCCTCACGCTGACTTCCACGCCAAAATACGCGCACTTCGTTATGCATTCCTTGAACTAGGCGTTGATGACGGCCTTATTGTTGCTCGTACTGATTCTGAAGGTGCTGGCCTGACTAAAGAAATAGCAGTTGTAAAAGAAGTAGGCGACCAAGGTGACGTGTATAACTCATTCTTAGATGTTGAAGAAGTTGCTCCGGAAGATACCGCTGAAGGTGACGTATTAATTAGTCGTAACGGTAAATTAGTTAGACCTAAGCGTTTACCATCAGGCTTATATCAGTTCCGTCAAGGTACAGGCCATGAACGTTGTGTATTTGACTGTATTGGCGCAATTGATGCGGGTGCAGATTTACTATGGATTGAAACTGCAGTACCAACTGTACATGAAATCAAAGGCATGATGGATGATGTTCGTAAAGTACATCCAGATGCGAAACTAGTTTATAACAACTCTCCATCATTTAACTGGACGCTAAACTTCCGTCAGCAAACTTATGACGCATGGGCTGCTGAAGGTAAAGACGTTTCTGCTTATGATCGTGATAACCTTATGTCTGAAGAATATGATGGTACTGAGTTATCGAATGCTGCTGACGCTCGTGTTCAAACCTTCCAAGCGGATACTGCTCGTGAAGCGAATGTATTCCATCACTTGATCACTCTGCCTACTTATCACACAACTGCACTATCTGTTGATAACTTAGCGAAAGAATACTTCGGTGAAAAAGCGATGCTTGGTTATGTTGAAGGCGTACAGCGTAAAGAAATTCGTCAATCGATTGCTTGTGTTAAGCACCAAAACATGTCAGGTTCTGACATTGGTGATGACCACAAAGAATACTTTGCTGGTGAAAATGCGCTTAAAGCAGGTGGTGCGAAGAACACTTCTAATCAGTTTAGCTAAATAGCTTATACTGATTAAATATCAACTACACTAACACACACGTTAGGCGGCACTTTTATTTTAAAGCGCCGCCTTTTTTATTCCTCTAATATTAGGGATAATAAAAACTGAAACATGATGCAACATCGATGTGTCGTATAAAATGATATAAAGTGAAAAATAATATGAACGAAACAACTAATTTTTTGAAAGATGCAAAAAATCTTATTAGTGAAACAGGATTTAACACAAGCAACATTTGGTATCACGGTACCTCATCAGCTTTGGTTGAATCCATCCAAAAAAACGGATTAAAACGTTCGGGTGATAAGGCTATACAGGCAGCGGCACAAAAAACAATGGCTACAATAGGCAACACATACTCTCAAACAGTTGAGCCTGTATTTCTGACTCAAAGTGCTGAGCTTGCGTTTTATTGGGCGCAACAAACTGTCAGAAATAGAAGTGTACGTATTGATGGTGAAGAAAAGCCCGCCGTTGTTACGGTTACCTTGCCTGACGACATCAACAAAAAGGTTAAACCCGACGTGGGCGCTGCAGGCTTATTAATGATTCAGGAAGGAGAAGACTATTTGATGAAAGTGATGAGTATTTATTCAGAAAATGGCATAACTCCACCTGAAATCAATCTAATGAAAGCAGACAGATTAGATTACCTGCATAAGCTTGGTATGGCCTATTTAGATGTTGATATCGATTCAAAGTATGTTTCCCTGCTAACTTAAAGACGCCAAAATGACAAAATAAAGTAAGGTCGAATTTTGCTTTTTCATTAATACCAAAGAAGTATCTTCATTTATACAGGTAGTGATTATAATCATTCGCGTGAATAATACCGCGATGTTTATTATATATCCCTCGTATCAGAGTCATCCAATAGGAAGTTTTCCCCTTGAATATAGCTAAAGTCGACCTTAATTTACTTGTCTATTTAGATGTGCTGCTACGCGAAGGCAGTGTAACAAAAGCTGCTAATCAGTTAAGCATTACTCAGCCAGCAATGAGTAATGGTTTAAAACGTCTTCGAGATCTTTTTAAAGATCCATTATTAGTTCGCACAAGCGATGGCATGACGCCCACAAAAAGAGCGTTAGAGCTACAGCCAATTATACGTGATGTACTTAGTCGCTTAGAATCAAGTATTCAGCCTGAAATTGAGTTTTCGCCAGCAACCAGTGTCCGAACATTTAGAATAATGACAAGTGACTATGCAGAATCGACGTTACTTTTGGGTTTAATAGGCAAGCTTGCAGAATTAGCACCTAATATTACTCTAGATTTAATCACGCCTAGTGATGTCTCCTTTCATGATGTTGAACAAGGTAAGGTTGATATGGCGATTAACCGATTTGATGAACTACCACTGTCTTTCCATCAAAAGGTTATTTGGTATGACACATTCTCTTGTGTCATTGGCAGCGATCATCCACAAGCTAATAACTTTGGATTAGCCGCATACCTTGAAGGTCAACATATTTGGGTGAGTAAAACTGGCTTTGGTGTGGGCGTAGGTATCGACCCGAACGAAGTACAAAAATTAGGCTGGGTCGATGCTGAACTGACAAAATTAGGAAAGCAACGTGATATAAGAGTATTTACTCGTCATTATCATGCTGCGTTACAAATGGCGAAGAAACAAAACCTAATTGCAACACTACCAAGTAAAGCTGCACGTATATTTAAAGATGATCCCGCTGTAAAAGTGGTTAACCCACCATTTGATATCCCGCCAATCGCATTAAAAATGGCTTGGAGTGCGTTGTTACATCATGATGTCGGGCATATTTGGTTGCGTAGGCTAATTGGAGAAGTTGCAGAAGAGATGCAACAAGCAAATACCTAACGCCATATCCTTGAAATGCATCCACATTCACCGCATGAATGACAGTTATAAGTAGTATAATGTAAGCTTTATCTTCATTTTAACTTACACTTCAACAAGCTTCGGCAATTGGCTAGCATAAGTTCTAGCCTTAAATGACCAATTATCTTGATGTAAATTATACCGTATAGAAGCGGACATTTATTTTGCAACATTGCCAAAACTCAACAGCACTGCGCTTACTATTAAGCATTTAGCTTAAATAGCTCTAGCAATACGTTTTTTTCAGATATGCAAAACATATCAACAAATTAGCAGAGGCCT
Organism: Glaciecola sp. UBA1851; assembly: GCA_002338515.1. Classification (GTDB taxonomy): domain Bacteria; phylum Pseudomonadota; class Gammaproteobacteria; order Enterobacterales; family Alteromonadaceae; genus Glaciecola. The sequence continues at coordinate 54,008 of DDIL01000100.1, forward strand.
GAATATGGAACCCGTAAATACTGAATCTTCTAAGCAATCTTCTACTTCAATAAATTATGCCACAAACGAAAGAGTCTCAGTGGGTAAATTAGAAGTAAATAGTCAACTATATTCATTTGTTAACGAGCAAGCCATTCCCGGCACAGGCGTTGAGCCCACAAAATTTTGGGCTGATTTTGAAAAAATATTAAAAGACTTTACCCCAGTTAATCAAAATATGCTTGATAAGCGAGACAATCTTCAATCGCAAATTGACGCTTTCCATCAAATAGAGCCTGATGCAAGCTTTGAGACCTACAAATCATTTTTACAAGATATAGGTTATTTAGTTCCCGCTCCTGCACCTTTTACTATCAACACCGAAAACGTAGACAACGAAATTGCCACAATGGCTGGCCCACAGTTAGTCGTTCCAATCAACAACGCTCGCTATGCGCTTAATGCAGTAAATGCTCGTTGGGGGAGTCTTTATGATGCGCTATATGGCACAGATGCTATCGCATTCGATAACGGTTTAGAAAAAACATCTAAATACAACCCAATGCGTGGCATGGCGGTAATTCAAAAAGCAAGAGAGATATTAAATACGATTGCCCCGCTTGCAGATGGAAGTCATTTAAATAGTAAATCTTATAAAATTGTTGAAGGCAAACTGATTGTTGAACTGTCGAGTAATGGCGAAGCCATACAAAGCCAACTAGTAGATCCATCTCAGTTTGTTGGGTATAAAGGCAGTAATGACGCACCAACCGCCATTCTACTTTGTCACAATGGCTTACACGCAGAACTTCAAATAGATAGTGAAAACTTAATTGGTCAGTCTGACCCTGCTGGTTTAAAAGATATATTGTTAGAGTCGGCATTAACTACCATTATGGATTGCGAAGACTCAGTAGCAGCTGTGGATGCAGAAGATAAAACACTGGTTTATCAAAATTGGTTAGGCTTGATGAAAGGTAACTTGTCGCTTGAAATGAAAAAAGGCGACCAAGTTATTGAGAGAAAAATGCAGGCTGATAGAAAATATACGGCGGCAAATTCTAGTGATGAATATACCGTATCGGGCCGAAGTTTGATGTTTGTTCGAAATGTGGGTCATTTGATGACTAACGATGCAATTTTATTAAATGGCGAACCTGTTTTTGAAGGTATCATGGATGGCGTAATAACAAGTCTAATTGGAAAGCATGACTTATTAGGGAATAGTGCATTTAGAAATAGTAAAAAAGACAGTATTTATATTGTGAAGCCTAAGATGCATGGCCCTGATGAAGTAAAACTAACTAATGACTTATTCAACGCAATAGAAGACATGCTAGATTTACCTCGCTTTACTGTAAAAGTGGGTATTATGGATGAAGAGAGGCGCACTAGTGTTAACCTAGCCGCTTGTATTTATGAAGCGAAAGACCGAGTTGTATTTATTAACACGGGCTTCCTAGATCGCACAGGCGATGAAATTCATACCTCTATGTTAAAAGGCGCATTTGCACCAAAAGCGAACCTGAAACAAATGCCTTGGATAAATGCTTATGAAAATGCCAATGTGAGTATTGGTTTAGATGCAGGCTTGTCTGGAAAAGCACAAATAGGTAAAGGTATGTGGCCTATCCCAGACCAAATGGCAAACATGCTAGCAGCAAAAATTGGCCATCCAAAATCTGGGGCTAACACCGCGTGGGTACCATCTCCAACTGGCGCCACTTTGCACGCATTGCATTATCATGAAGTAGATGTATTTGATATACAAAAACAAGTGGCAACTAGCGAAGATGCATTGGATACAATCTTGCAAATTCCCCTTATGGAAGCGTCTACGAAGCTAACAGAAGAAGAAATAAAGCGAGAAATTGATAACAATAACCAAGGGATTTTGGGTTACGTCGTACGTTGGGTACATCAAGGTATTGGTTGTTCTAAAGTACCCGATATTAATGATGTTGGCCTAATGGAAGATAGAGCGACATTAAGGATCTCTAGCCAACATTTAGCGAACTGGTTAGCGCACGATGTGATTACGGAAGAACAAGTACAAACATCATTACTTGAAATGGCAAAGTTGGTTGACGAGCAGAATGAAGGCGATCCAGAATACATCCCAATGGGACCTAATTATACAGATACGATTGGGTTTCAAGCGGCTAGCGCATTAATTTTTAAAGGTAAAGAGCAACCTAATGGCTACACAGAACCGTTATTACACGCCAAACGTCGTGAAATGAAAGAAAAATTAGCTAGTTAATCAGCTTAGATGTTGACCTGAAATACAAACAAGGTTACATTCAAACTATATTAATCGAATGGATAGAGGCGTGATGCAAAGTTTTACACAAAATTTGTTAAAAAATGAATCTTTTATCCTATTACTCTTACTTAGAGCGAACTTTTTGCGCGGGTAAGGCGATTAAAACTATAATCAAAACCCGTGTATATCACGGGTTTTTTTATGCTATTTTTTAGCGAATATTTTGTCGGATGTATGACTTAAACAATGAATACGTTCACAAAATACCAATCATCTATTGAGGAAGCTTATGAATAATCAAGTGATTATATTTGATACAACTTTACGAGACGGTGAGCAGGCACTGCCAGCTAGTTTGAGTGTGCGAGAGAAACTACAAATTGCCCTCATGCTTGAGCGACTCGGAGTTGATATCATTGAAGCAGGTTTTCCAGTTTCATCACCGGGTGATTTTGAATCAGTAAAGCTAATTGCAAAAGAAATTAAACACGCGCGAGTTTGCGGTTTGTCTCGAGCGTTAGAAAAAGACATTGATGCGTGTGGACAAGCATTGTCTGTGGCGGATGCATTTAGAATACATACATTTATTGCCACATCTGAAATTCACGTTGATCAAAAGTTGCGTAAATCTCAAGATGAAATTGTAGAAATGGCAGTAAAAGCGATAAAACACGCGCGAAAATATACTGACGATGTAGAGTTTTCATGTGAAGACGCAGGCAGAACGCACATAGATTATTTGTGCCGCATGGTTGAATCAGCTATCACAGCAGGTGCAACGACCGTAAATATTCCAGATACCGTTGGATATACTATCCCTTCTGAATTTGGCGGTATAATTGAAAATCTTTTTAATCGCGTACCAAATATAGATAAAGCTGTTATTTCTGTTCATTGTCATAACGACCTAGGCTTGGCTGTCGCAAACTCTTTAACCGCTGTTGAAAAAGGCGCTCGACAAGTAGAGTGCACAGTGAATGGTATTGGTGAGCGAGCAGGAAACTGCTCATTAGAAGAAATAGTGATGACGCTTAAAACACGCCATCAAAAATTAGAGTTAGATACCAATATCAATACTCAAGAAATTCATAAAGCATCTAAATTAGTCAGCCAGCTGTGCAACATGCCCGTGCAATCTAACAAAGCAATAGTTGGCGCAAATGCATTTAGCCACTCATCGGGCATACATCAAGATGGCGTACTAAAAGGCCAAAATACCTATGAAATTATGACGCCTGAGAGCGTTGGCATTAATAAAAATGTATTAAATTTGACCTCACGTTCTGGCCGACATGTGATTAAACATAGACTAAAAGAACTTGGCTATGCTGAAGATGAATACGAATTAGACAACATCTACACTAGCTTTTTAAGGCTGGCTGATAAAAAAGGGCAAGTGTTTGATTATGACTTAGAAGCACTGTTGTTTTTTGATCAGCAAAAACATGATCATGCACATTATTCATTGAAATATTTACAGGCGACTTCCGGGCACAATACTATCCCTAGTGCCACAGTCACTATAAAAGTAGGAAATGATGAAATTACCCAAGTATCTACAGGGAATGGACCAGTTGATGCAGCCTTTAATGCTATTATAAAAGGCATAAATGGACACGACCTTAATATTGTTGATTTCAAACTTGATTCAAAAGGCGAAGGTGCTAACGCACTCGCGCAAGTTAGCGTTATTGTTGAATATAAAGGTAGACGATTCAACGGAATAGGTTTAGCAACAGATATAGTCGAGTCTGGCGTGAAAGCACTTATTTTCGTATTAAACAATACTTATTTAGCTGACCAGATTGACCAGCAAAAACAACACAAAATATCAGGAGTATAAATGACAACCCACAACATTGCTGTGCTTGCAGGAGATGGAATAGGACCAGAAGTAATGGTGCAAGCACGAAGGGTGCTTGATGTAGTAAGCAAAAAGCATAATTTTGAACTGAACTGTACTGAGTTTGCAGTGGGCGGCTATGCAATTGATACTTGCGGTGAAGCGCTACCGAGTGAAACACTTGAAGGCTGTGAAAATGCCGACGCTATATTATTCGGCTCTATCGGCGGTCCTAAATGGGATACGCTTCCGTTAGAACAGAGGCCAGAAAGAGCAGCGCTTTTAAAATTAAGAAGTCATTTTGATTTATTTAGTAACTTAAGACCGGCAAAAATCTACAAAAGCTTAGCCCATTTATCGCCGCTTAGAGCAGATATAGCCGAAAACAATGTTGATGTACTAGTGGTAAGAGAATTAACCTCGGGTATTTATTTCGGTCAACCTAAAGGCCTTCAAGGCGAAGGTGAAGAAACCAATGCTTTCGATACTATGCGTTATTCAAAACGTGAAATTAGAAGAATTGCGATTTCAGCTTTCAATGCAGCCACCAAACGAAGCAACAAAGTCACGTCTGTTGATAAAGCAAATGTGCTACTGACGAGTCGTTTATGGCGTGAAGTAGTAGAAGAAGTTGCTAAAGACTACCCCCAAGTAGAGCTTGAACATATCTATATTGACAACGCAACTATGCAACTAGTGGCTAATCCAGCTCAATTCGATGTGCTACTTTGTTCTAATCTTTTCGGCGATATTTTATCAGATGAATGCGCCATGATAACCGGCTCTATGGGCTTACTACCTTCTGCTAGTATTAATCAGGCCGGCTTTGGTATGTATGAGCCAGCGGGTGGCTCTGCACCTGATATAGCAGGTCAAAATATCGCAAACCCAGTTGCACAAATACTTTCAGCATCAATGATGCTGCGTTATAGCTTAGGTCTTGAAGATGCCGCAAATGATATTGATCAAGCTGTTGTTCAAACGCTTAGCGACGGTATATTAACAGCGGAATTATTATCAAGCTCAAATAAACAACATGCTAAGTCGACCTCTGAAGTAGGCGACTACATAATTAGCAAATTGTAAGGAATAAGAATGCCTGCAACATTATATGAAAAAATTCTAGATTCGCATTTGGTAAACAAATTAGGTGATGACTTATTACTGTATATTGACCGACATTTAATCCATGAAGTCACCACGCCTCAAGCTTTCGCTGGATTAGCTGAAAAAGGTCGCAAAGTTCGTCGCCCAGATTTAACTTTTGGGACCATGGATCATAGTATTTCTACTCGTTCGCTTGCACTTGATGCATGCGGACCGCAAAACCAGCTCCAACTTAATACATTAGCTACAAATTGTGCACAGCATGGCATAGAACTTTTCCCTGTTGGTCATAAAAACCAAGGGATTGTGCATGTTATTGGCCCTCAACTTGGACTTATTCATCCAGGTATGACGGTTGTATGTGGTGATTCACATACTGCCACCCATGGCGCATTTGGTGCATTGGCATTTGGTATTGGCACATCGCAAGTTGAGCATGTGTTAGCTACGCAAACACTGAAACAATCTAAAGCCAAAAGTATGTTAGTAAAAGTTGATGGCAAGCTTGGTTTAGGGGTAACGGCTAAAGATATTATATTAGCTATAATAGGAAAAATTGGACATGCAGGTGCCACCGGCCATGTCATTGAATATGCCGGCGAAGCTATTTCTTCTTTGTCGATGGAAGAGCGCATGACGGTATGTAATATGAGTATTGAAGCTGGCGCGAAAGCCGGTTTAATTGCACCCGATTCAAAAACGATTGAGTATATTCAAGACAGAGAGTTTGCGCCTAAACAAGCGCATTGGGATGAAGCCGTTGCTTATTGGAATACATTGTATTCAGATGACGGTGCAGAGTTTGATACCGTTGTTAACTTGCAAGCCCAAGACATTGAACCTCAAGTCACATGGGGAACTAACCCGGGTCAGGTAATTGGCGTAAATGGTAAAGTACCCAATCCAGCTAGCTTTGAAGACACAATTGTTAAAAATTCAGCTGAAAAAGCACTTAGCTATATGGGATTAACGCCAGGCCAATCCATCAATGATATTGATGTATCACATGTTTTTATTGGATCGTGTACCAATAGCCGAATAGAAGATTTACGTGCAGCCGCAAAAGTAGCAGCATTAGGAAAAGTACAATCTAGCGTGACGGCCATTGTTGTACCCGGTTCAGTTCAAGTGAAACAGCAAGCTGAAGACGAAGCGCTTGATAAAATATTTATTGATAGTGGCTTTGAATGGCGTTTACCTGGCTGCTCTATGTGTTTAGGGATGAACGACGATGTGCTACAAGAAGGAGACCGCTGCGCGTCTACCAGTAATAGAAACTTTGAAGGTAGACAAGGGCGTGGTGCTAGAACACATTTAGTTAGTCCTGAAATGGCAGCCGCTGCCGCTATTTCCGGTAAATTCACTGATGTACGTAAGTTAGGAGCATAATCATGTCAGGTATTAATATTATTGAAGGACGCATGGCTCCATTAGATCAGGCCAATGTAGATACAGACCAAATTATTCCTAAACAATTCTTAACGGGTGTTACTCGCCAAGGTTATGGCATTAATTTATTCCATGATTGGCGTTATTTAAGTGGAAGTGAAAAGAAAGTCAATCCTGACTTTTCCCTTAACTCACCGTTATATAAAGGTGCAAACGTACTTATAACAAGAGAAAATTTTGGTTGTGGCTCTAGTAGGGAACACGCACCTTGGGCACTGGCAGATTATGGTTTCAAATGCATTATAGCAGTCAGTTTTGCTGATATTTTTTATGGAAATTGTATTAACAACCAGTTGTTACCTGTTGCGTTAACCAGCAAACAAATGGATGTATTGTTTGATATGGTCAAACAAGATCCAGATACAAGCATTAATATCAATTTATCTGAACAGCAAGTTGTGTGCGGTGAAACTCGGTTTACATTTGATATTGCTCCACACCATAAAACTAACTTGTTAAAAGGTTTAGATGCTATTGGTCAAACCCTTGAACTTAATACAGACATTGAAAATTACGAACAAAAACGTCAAGTTTGGCTTTAAATATTCAACACCCTGCCGATAAATCTCTTAGTAACTTTTCAATATATTCGTAACAAAGCGCACTGAACACGGTGCGCTGAGTCTTTTTGCTGAGATTTATGAAAAAAATAATACTAATAGAAGAATTAGACGTTGGCATGTTTGTAAGCGGCATTACCCAGTCTAAGGGTAATCTGATTGTTAAAAGCCAAGGGATGATAAAAAATCCCGGAACAATAGAATCATTAAAGCAAAAAGGGATACTAGAACTAGAGGTTGATGTAGACAAAAGCGACTTCGTATTTGTCGAACCTGAATCACCCGAATTACTTGAAGAGCCTCACCAAAAAGTAACAACCGAAAAGAGAACCATACAACCTATTTCAAAACCCATTGATTTTGAAGATCAAAAACAAGCATTTTCTGGTGCTGACAAACTCTACACAGAAGCAAAAGAGATTCATAGCCGCTTCTTTACTACGCTAAAGCAAGGTCAAGCACCTGATTTTGATTCACTCAATAACCTTTCCCAAGAAATTATAGATTCAGTTTTTGACAATGCAGATGCGTTATCGTGTTTAGTGATGTTAAAAGAAACAAATAACTATCTTGTTGAACACGCTCTCAATAATTCAATATTACTCACTATATTCGCCAAATACAGAGGCTATAGCCAGTCTGTAGTAGAAGATTTAACGATGGCAGGATTATTGATGGATTGCGGAATGGCGTTGCTTCCAAACGAGTTGGTAAAAAGCAATGAGGAATTATCTGAAACTGATCAGGGTTTAATAAGAACACATGTTGATATAAGCTTTGAAATAGCTGAACGCTTTAGTGATGTTGCCCCCATTGTTCTAGATGTAATTGCTAACCATCATGAAAGAATAGATGGGTCTGGATATCCAAAACAAAAAACCGCTGATGAAATATCAGAATATGCCCAAATGGCAGCGATTGTGGATATGTATGACGATTTATTAACCGACAAGCCCTATAGAGGCTCAGTTAATGCTCAAAAGATATTAGAAAATATGCAAAAAGATGCAAGTTTAAACACAGAATTAGTAAATGAATTTGTAGAGGCAATTGGTATGTTCCCAATAGGATCGTTAGTCGCGTTAAAAAGTGGAAAGCTCGCTATTGTTGTACAACGCAATCCAGACAATCCTTTAGAGCCAATTGTTATGTCATTTTACAGCATTCGAAGCAAAGCCATGACAGAAGTCAAACGCATTGATTTAAAACGACAAACATCAGATAAAATATTAAGTTCAGTATCACCCGAAGAGTTTGATATTAACTTACCTAACTTTTTTAGAAATGCATTAACAGGGTCTTAAATCTGTTTTATTCAAAATGTTTTTAGGTGCAGTATATTCATTCAAGCACTCAATGCTTACCAGTCTGACAATGCATTCATAGTAAATTCTGTATCCATAAAATTTAACACAACTTTTTCTGATTCTATCTGTTTAATCATTAAATTACTCGCTATGTAGTCGCCCTCCCCTAACCTTTTACCATTTACTCTAACCCATCTATCTTGTGGATTAGACGCATACATATGTGCGCTAAAACTCATGGCAGGCATGCGTGTTAATATGCTTGGTGATAATTGATCTATACGAGGTAAATCATTTAAGTCGGTCACATTAAGCACTGACGGTGGTTCAACGTCATTTTCGGAGCGATTATCAACTAAGTCGGCGGCTTCTTGAATTCGTCGCAGCAAATCTGGATTGAAGTTACGCTCTGCCTCTGTTTCGGTATTTGTTGGCGCATTAGAAAAAGCAGGCATTACCTCTTCGTTACTATCGCTATCATTTTGTTCGTTGCCGGGCCTAAATCCTAATACTATTTGCCCTTCCTCAAGCGTAACACCCTGCTCAGTGTCAGTTTCTTTCTCCACAACATCGGGAGTAGCCGCTTGTACAACTTGCTCTGCTGTAGGCACATCATTATCCGACATAATTTCATTGTTAGTTCTACTATCAGACTTAGGTGCACTTTGCGTATCATTAGTTGCTAAATCTGGAGGTTGGCCGTTTTCATTTGATTCTGCATTACTAGTTTGTGTTTCAGAATTCACTTCACTTAACGTAATGTCGGGACGCTTTTCAATGGAAAATGTAAGAACTGAATAAGTGGCCCCCCAACCAATCATGACACCAAACAACGCCAATATTGCAGCGGCTAAATAAGGGCGAGTATAAATACCTAGTTTTGGTATTGTATCGTCAACGGCAGGTAAAAATAATGAACGATGAAATTGTTGTGAAAGTTGCCTATCTACATTAGCCACTTGTCTTTCAGAGGCCAATAATTTTTGCGTAGCGGTTGATGTTAATGCAACATCAGCATTATCAATAATACTGTCTGGTTCGTCAGACATTGTTTCTATTGACTGCGCAAGGTCAATTTCAACCTCTGTTACGCCCATCTCTTTTAGTCCTTTAACCATATCTGCAGAACGAATCATTCCTACTTTTCTAATCTTCACAGGACCAGATTGTTTTAAAACTTTTGACACCATCATACCTGGTTCAAGTTCAGTAATGGCAACTTGCTTAAACATTGGCGTTCACTCCAAAACTAGCAAGTGCAACACCAAGCGCAATGGATAAGATGAATATACCAATATAAATAGGCTTCCACTTAGATTGTTGTCGCTGAAATACAATATCATCACCTAATACTTGCACACTAGATGACACAATGACTTGATGATCAACAAAAGGTTTTTGTACTGCATAACTTAAACTTAATGCTCTATCGCATAATAAGTTTATCACTCTGGGAATACCGCCACTAATAGTAAATAATTCTTTTAACGCGTTCTTACGAAAACAACTCGACATACCACCAGCAACAGACCATCTATGCTCCACGTATTGTGACACCTCTTCTTCTGTGAGCGGTAATAAATGATATCTAGCGGTTACTCTTTGAGCTAATTGACGGAGTTCATTTCGCCTAAGTAATTGTTGTAGTTCAGGTTGGCCAATTAACACCACTTTTAAGAGTTTTTCTCGGTTAGTTTCTAAATTAGTGAGTAACCTCAATTGCTCAAGTACCTCTGGTAATAAATGCTGAGCCTCATCAATCATTAGCACAGTGTTTATCCCATTCTCATGATTGCTTGCTAATTTATTGAGAATTTGGTCAGTAAATACCTTAAGAGAACTAGAATTAGAATCATACTTAATCCCTAATTCGTCGCAAACCGTTGCCAATAATTCTAGAGCAGAAAGAGTGGGATTAAGAATAACCGCTATTTGAGTATCGTCGCCTAACTCTTGCATTAATTTTCTTGAAACGGTTGTTTTACCCGTCCCTACTTCACCGGTTAACATAACAAACCCGCCGGATTCATTTAAGCCAAACGTTAGATGCCCCAATGCTTGTTTATGCCGAGTACTCATAAATAAGTAATCTGGGTTGGGAGCAATAGAAAAAGGGTTATCAGTTAATCCGAAGTAGTTTAAATACACAGTTTTTTCTTTTTAAGTTATACAGTATGTAATCATTATTATTTTTTGAATAACAACAATGCTTTGTTATTTTATTCTTACGTTATTTATTACGCATCAATTTACATTAGGTTTTTTTCGCTCAACTTTTGCACGTAGCCTCTAGCAAGCACTATAAATCATATACTGTGGCTACGCACAAAAAATTAAACCGTTTGCGTGTACAAAATAAAAACTAAATAAGCTACAAAGATGTATCCAAGTATGTGGTATTATTCGCAATTGTCTTTTTTCTGATGCCTAGCTTAATATCAATAGCGTTAAAATTCTATAATCGCAATATTAAGTAAACGAGTAAATATTCGCTCAGTCTATATATCCAGTATTAATTAATTGGCTTATATAGTGCATCACACCTATTCAATTTTCAAAATGAGGATTATATGGCTCCACTTGCTGGATTAAAAAAACACTTTTCTCAAGTTATGTGGAGCAGAGGTCAAAAAATTGCAAAGCTTGGGAATGTTTCGAATTTTTCTATTTCAGCAGAAGAGAAACTTATATCGGGAACGGTTCAAAGTGAAGTATCAGACGCCAAATACGAGGTAATGCTTGACCTTGACGAAGAAGAAATAAGCGCTGTCTGTACTTGTCCAGTTCGGAAATTTTGCAAACATGCTGGCGCATTAGCCATAGAAGCAATGAAACAAAATGGCGAATTAAGTGTTGCTGCCAATGAAGATGTTGAAAAATGGCTAAGTAGCATGAAACAGCCGCAACTAGACACTAACGAATCAACTGATGTCATTGTATATTTATTAGAAACTTCTGAGTTTAATCGATTTAATGGCGTCAGTATTTCTGTGCTTAGAACGCGTGAATTAGCCAGTGGCGCATACAGTAAATCCATTAGGCATGTGCATTTATCTGAATATGAATTGCGTCAGCCTAGTTTGTCTCAAGAAGAGCGTCATTTATTAGCTGATATTATCGCGTCTAAACATGCGCTTGATTATCATGAAGATTTTGCGCTAATTGAACGAATTGTTAATACAAACCGATGCTTTTGGCAAAAGGTAGGCGATGCTCCACTTGCACTTGGCAGAATATGTTCGGCAAATTTTAAATGGCATAAAAAACAAAAGAATGTATTTAAACTAATTACTGAATTAAACATTCCAAAAGCAGAAATTTTATACACACAACCACCTTGTTATATTGACAGCGAAACTAATCAGATTGGAAGGATTGAATTCCCCCTAGAGACCGATAGAGCTATTTCTTTGATGAAAATGCCGACTGTGAGCTCGCAACAATTAGCGTGGATACTTCCTCAACTTAAATCTTATTTAGCGGAAAAATTTACCGAAGTAGGTTTACCTGAAGATGATTTGAATCATGCTGTGTTTGAGCCTGTCATTCATCTTCATCTTCAATCCCCGCATTATTACCCTGAAAATGCGATTGCAATATTAACGTTCTTTTACAATGAAATAGAAATAAACCCAAGAGAATCTGGCGCAACGGTTACGACAAGCGAAAAAGTGCTTTCAAGAAACTTATGGTTTGAAAATGAATCAATAGAAAGACTCCATAAAATGGGCTTTAAAACCATGCCTAGTAATGAGTTCAATGGATATGGCTCTAACGAATATCGCTTAAGTTTAAGTAAAACCCAATGGCCGAGTATGCTGCATGCTGGCATCCCTGATTTAAAACAGCTTGGCTGGCAAGTTAGCATTAATCAAAATTTTTACTACTCTATTACGCGCGCTGAGAACTTTAACGCAGAAATTGAAGAGCAAAATAATGGCTTTTTCACATTAAGCGTAGAAGTTGAAATTAATGGTAAAAAACAAGCTTTGCTACCTATATTGCAAAGCGCAATTAGTCAATTACCTAAAGAAGAATTGCTTAACCCTACCTTAAATGATGAATCGGATATTTATATTGATAGGGGCAAAGGTGAGTTTTTATCATTGCCATTAGCAACTGTTAAGCCATTGATAAACCAATTTGTAGAACTCTTTTTACCTAACTCGCTTAACAAAGCAGGTAAATTACCCGTATCAAAACTGTTAGGTCATCACACGTTAGATGTACTTGAAAAAAATAACATTAATAACAGTGGTGGAGAAGATTTAAGACGTTTTAGTCATAATCTTAGAAACTTCGGTGGAATTGAGCCGGTAAAGTGTCCAGAAACAATACACGCAGACTTACGTGACTATCAACAAGCTGGCCTAAATTGGCTACAATTTTTAAGAGAGTACAACCTATCGGGCATATTAGCTGACGATATGGGATTAGGAAAAACCTTACAGGCAATTGCTAACGTTGCTATAGAAAAAAAGGAAGGTCGCCTAACTCACCCTGCTTTAATTATTGCGCCAACAAGTGTTATTTTTAATTGGCAAAATGAAATTGAAAAATTTTGTCCTGATTTAAAACATATTGTTGTACATGGTGAAAAACGAGCTGATTATTTTGACGACTTCCAAGATTATGAAGTGGTCATAACAAGTTACGCGCTTATTGTGAGAGATTTACGTTACTATGTTGATCAATTTTTCCATTATTTAATTTTGGACGAAGCACAATATATTAAAAATCCAAAAACCAAGCTATATGATGCGTTAACTAGCTTAAATGCCACACACAAGTTATGCATGACCGGCACACCAATGGAGAATCACTTAGGTGAACTTTGGTCACAATTCAATTTTATATTACCCAGCTTTTTAGGCAATAAAAGTCAATTTACAAAATTGTTTAGAACCCCAATCGAGAAACAAAAATCTCAAGAGCGACAACAAGTATTAAATCATCGAATTAAACCTTTTGTTTTGCGTCGAACCAAAGACAAAATAGCAAAAGAATTACCCGCTAAAACTGAGATTATCCAAACGGTTAGGCTTGAGGGAAAACAAGCTGCACTATATGAAAATGTGCGCTTAAGTATGGACGATAAACTACGCTCCATCATTCAATCAAAAGGATTAATGCGCAGCCAAATAGAAATACTAGATGCTATGTTGAAACTTCGCCAAGTATGCTGCCACCCGCAGTTATTATCATTACCTTCAGCAAGAAATGTGAAAGAGTCTGCTAAGTTAAATCATTTAATTGAGATAATTCCAGAGCTAGTGTCGGAAGGCAGGCGCATACTATTATTTTCTCAGTTTACGAGTATGTTAGCGATTATAGAGCCTGAACTTAAAAAAATTGGTATTGACTACGTTAAACTAACCGGCAATACCAAAAATCGCCAAAAAGTGATTAATACCTTCAAAGAAGGTAAAGCACCTGTATTTTTAATTAGTTTAAAAGCAGGCGGAACAGGGTTGAATTTAACCGAAGCTGACGTTGTTATTCATTATGATCCTTGGTGGAACCCGGCTGTTGAAAACCAAGCAACAGATAGAGTACACAGAATTGGCCAAGACAAACCTGTTTTTGTTTATAAGCTAGTTGTTGAAGGTTCAATAGAGCAAAAAATTGTAGATTTACAAGCGCATAAGTCAGCGTTAGCCAATGCTGTGTTGTCTGATGAGTTAAGCGAAAAGTCAGTCGGGCTTGATGCCAATACGTTAACGACGTTATTTCAACCCCTTAGTAGTTAGATGGGTATATTTATTTTTTTGTGGCAAATAAATAAAATATTAAAATAAGATCCCGTAAGGTAAACTTACCAGATAGCGGAACCAAGCATGTTGTTCGATACTAGATGCAGACGTTCAAGCAAAATCAACAAATTTAATGCCCGCATGGGCTAAACAAAGGATTCATTTTTTGTGAGCAATTTTTCTTTACTAGAATTAGACGATGAATTAGTAGCAGCAGTAAGCCAAATGGGGTTTACTGCGCCTACATCTATTCAGTCTCTAGTGATCCCCGACGCAATGGATGGAAGAGACATACTCGCTTGTGCCCCAACAGGTACAGGTAAAACCGCTGCATTTTTATTACCTGTTTGCCAATATTTACTCGACTACCCTAAGCCTCATCGTGATTCATCAAGAGTACTTATTTTAGTGCCTACCAGAGAGCTAGCCAATCAAGTTGCTGAACAAGCCGAGCAATTGGTCAAACTCTCAGACCTAACTGTTGGAGTCATTACCGGCGGTATTAATTATGGTACAGATAAAGACACACTTAGCCGAAAGGTGGATATATTGGTGGCAACACCAGGTAGATTATTAGAACACATTACCAATGAAAGTTTTGAACTAAGAGATATAGAATCGCTTATTTTAGATGAAGCTGACCGCATGCTAGATATGGGATTTGGTACGGTTGTAAATCAAATAGCGAATGAAGCGAAATGGCGTAAACAAACCATGTTGTTTTCAGCGACGCTTCAAAGCCGTGGTGTACGAGAGTTTGCTGAACATATATTAAAAGAGCCTGCAGAGCACAATGCCACGCCAAGTAGAAAAGAAAAAGCGAAAATACTTCAGTGGTATCATTTATGTGATGATAAAAATCATAAAGACGCGATTCTAGATTATCACCTACAAAATACCATTGAATCATGCATCGTGTTTGTAAAAACAAGGGAAAAGCTGCATCAACTAAAAGACCGTTTATTTGCAAAGGGAATAGAAGTTTCTTATTTGCAGGGCGAAATGCCACAAGATAAACGCATGGCTGCATTAGCAAAATTTAAAGCCAAAGAAGTTCAAATTCTCATTGCGACCGACGTGGCAGCAAGAGGAATTGACGTAGCAGACGTGAGTCATGTTATTAACTATGATATGCCCAGAGGGGCTGATGTCTATTTACATAGAATTGGCAGAACAGGCCGAGCAGGAGCAAAAGGCGTCGCAATTTCGTTAATTGAAGCGCATGATTATACATGGGTGGGAAAAGTCGCTAGATACACAAAAGAGACGTTTAAAGCCCGAGTAATTGATGAACTTAGGCCAAAAAACAAGCCTCCTACGCTTGTTAAAAAGAAAAAGCCAAAAACCAAAAAAGGTAGCGCAAAATTAAAAGCGAAACGGCCTAAAAAGAAAAAGACAGGCGCTCGTCCGGCTAGCCCTAAACATTAAGGTTAAGAGTTTACCCAATGAATAAAATTGTACTTGCCACTGGCAATAAAGGGAAAGTGGCTGAATTTTCTTATTTATTTAATCAATATAACATTGAGGTTAAACCTCAGTCAGAGTTTGATGTGCCAGACGTACCCGAAACTGGCACTACCTTTGTTGAAAACGCGATTATTAAAGCCCGACACGCTTCAAAACTTACCGGCTTGCCAGCCATTGCCGACGACAGTGGTTTGGTAGTAACAGCATTAAAAGGTGAGCCGGGGATATACTCTGCTCGCTATGCTGGTGAACATGGTAACGATAAAGCGAATTATGAAAAGCTCCTAAAAAATTTAAAAGACGTTGACCAACGAAGTGCAAAGTTTGTGTGTACGCTTGTTTTTATGCTGCATGCTGACGACCCTACTCCTATTATTTGTGAAGGTGAGTGGGTTGGAGAAATAAACCACAAACCTGTTGGTTTAGATGGCTTTGGCTACGACCCGGTTTTTTATGTACCAAGTGAAAACAAAACTGCAGCACAACTTGAAAAATCAGTTAAAAATAGTATTAGCCATAGAGGTAAGGCATTATCTTTATTGATGCAAAAAATTCAGCAAAGCATTTAGGTGCAAACAGGCTAATGCAAACTACTATTCCGTTAGCTTTATATGTACACATTCCTTGGTGCGTCCAAAAGTGTCCATATTGTGATTTTAATTCCCATCAGCTTAAAGGTGGCATTCCTGAGAAGGAATATATTGCCCATTTATTGGATGACTTAGAAAAAGACATTATCCAGTATGACTTATCCCAAAGAACGGTTTCTAGTATATTCATAGGTGGAGGCACACCAAGCCTATTAAGCATAGAAGGTATGCATGGCTTGATTTCAGGCCTTCAAAAAAGAATTAGTATTGCTGAAAACGCTGAAATTACAATGGAGGCAAACCCAGGAACAGTAGAGGCAAATAAATTTATTGGCTTTTCAGACGCGGGTGTTAATAGAATTTCAATTGGTATCCAGAGTTTTCAAACCAAGCATCTAAAAATCCTCGGGCGCATTCATGATAGCAAGCAAAGCACAAATGCGATTAAATATGCGTCTGAATTGCGCTTAAACTCTTATAACACTGACTTAATGCATGGCTTACCTGAGCAAAGTTTGGAAAATGCGCTTGCCGATTTAAACGAGGCCATCCATTTAAGTCCGCCTCATTTATCATGGTACCAATTAACCATAGAGCCAAATACACTGTTTTATTCAAAACCCCCTACTCTTCCAACTGATGATGTGTTGTGGGATATACAACTAGCCGGCCAAGAACTATTGGCCAGTAACGGTTATGTGCAATATGAAGTGTCTGCCTATGCTAAAAG
>DDIL01000100.1:71373-71638 GCA_002338515.1 Glaciecola sp. UBA1851
TAACTAACTTACATACCAAAGCAATTACTAGAACAGTAAAAGTCAAACATCCCAAAGGCTACATGGATTTATCCAAGCCTTACTTAGATAGCGAAAGTTTGGTTGAAACGGACGACTTAGCGTTTGAGTTTTTTATGAATCGCTTTCGTTTGTTAGAGCCGTGCCCAATGAATGAATATGAGCGTTACACGGGTGAAATAATCAGCTCATCTAACCTATCAACACTTTCAAAGCTTAGAGATAAAGGCTTACTAGATATTACCGA
>DDIL01000190.1:0-19729 GCA_002338515.1 Glaciecola sp. UBA1851
TCTGAAAGCCTCATGGTGCAAGATGCCATGCTCGCATTTACAAGTGGCTTTAACGCTTATTCCAACGAAAGGCAAACCGCTACTAACATACAGAGCAAAAATAAAGCCTATTATAAAACTGAATTCGTTGGTCACTTTGAATCCATAAATGGCACCAAAGATGTCGATACTAATAATCTGCTTTCAAAATTATCCACCAATGCGCAATTGCTTCAGTATGATTTCATTGCAAATAACAGGTTCCCTCTCGGTGAAAAACATAAATTATCTGCGTTAAACAATGATACTCGCTACGCCACCGAACATGAAAAATATCATGAAATATTTGCGTCATATATCGATAAATATGGATTTTATGATTTATTTTTAGTCGATCACAATACAGGTAATATTGTATATTCTGTATTCAAAGAATTGGACTTTGCCACATCATTAAAGTCAGGTCCTTATTCCAATTCCGGTATTGGCAAAGCATATGAGTTGAGTGAAAAAAACGCCACAAAGGGTTATGTTGGTTTGACTGACTTTGCTCCGTACTTACCTAGTTACAACGCGCCGGCATCCTTTGTTAGTACACCAATTTTTCATGATAATAAGCAAATAGGCACACTGATATTACAAATGCCAATTGATAAAATAAACCTAGTAATGACTCATAGTCGTTTATGGGAAAATGTGGGACTTGGACAAACTGGTCAAACGTATTTAGTTGGCTCTGATTTTACAATGCGCAGTAACAATCGCTTATTAATCGAAAACAAACAAGCATACTTGAGCGCCCTTGCTAATAATGACACAACGGCGCAAATTATTAACAAGATTGAAAAACAAAATACGTCTATTGGCTTACATGATATCGACAACAAAGCGACTCGGGCTGCTTTATCAGGTGAAACTGGGGTAGATAGTTTTACTGATTATCGTTCTGTTGATGTACTGACTGCCTATAAACCTATTACTGTCAATGGTTTAAATTGGGCAATTATGAGTGAAATAGACCAGCAAGAGGCGTTTTCAGCAATTAATTTGATATCAAAAACAACCAAGGAAACGGCGTTATTTGCCATACTTTTTGGCGCTCTGCTAGGCCCTTTAGCCGCATGGTTTTTAGCTAAAACCCTAACAAAACCGATAAAAGAACTTCATAACACAGTAAAAGCACTGGCCAATGGAGATGGTGACTTAACAAAAAGAGTGGATATACAAGGTAAACATGAAATAGTTGAGTTAAGCAATCAATTAAATGACTTCCTTGGTTTCTTAGATGATAAATTTTCAAATTTAATTGCGTCTGCATTAAGACTCATTCCCATGTCAAAAGAATTGTCACAAGGAAATGCAGCATTAACCGAAGTATCTAACAAACAAAATAAACAAATTACTAATTTACGCACTAAACTAGCAGACTCTTCAGCCTCTATTGAAAGCGTTGAACAATGCTCCATACAAATCAATCAGC
This sequence comes from Glaciecola sp. UBA1851, assembly GCA_002338515.1. Classification (GTDB taxonomy): domain Bacteria; phylum Pseudomonadota; class Gammaproteobacteria; order Enterobacterales; family Alteromonadaceae; genus Glaciecola. Next base: position 1,460 of record DDIL01000190.1, read on the forward strand.
GCAGTTCGGAAACAAGAGAAACAGTTGGGCATAGCTTACAAACCTTTGATGAAACTAGTTTAGAAATGGATAGTTTATTCGGAATTATTGAATCAACAACAGGGTCAGTTGATAGCTTAAAACAAGAAAGTGATAATATATTTGCGTTAATTGATGTTATTAGTGAAATTGCAGACCAAACTAATTTGTTAGCGTTAAACGCTGCAATTGAAGCTGCCAGAGCAGGCGAAGCTGGCAGAGGGTTTGCCGTAGTAGCAGATGAAGTAAGAGCACTTGCTACGAGAACTCGCAACTCTACTTTAGAGGTATCGGCCATGGTAAATGCCATTCAGGCAACTACCATTAAAGTAGTGGACAAAATGGAAGCTGGGCAAAAAGTCACCCACACTTGCAAAGAAAAAATTCAGAATGCGAAAGATAAGTTAAATCGAATCAATGAAACTGTTGATAATATTGGTGATAGTGTAAATGGTATAACTCAAGCAGTGACTAGCCAATCTGAGAATTTTCTTGCTGTTATGCAAGACTTCGATGAGTTAGATCAAATTTTCAATGAGTCTAAACAAGCAAGCCAAGTAAATATTCAAATTGGTGTTGATATGAGTAAAATGAGTATGAAACTGCACGACATGGTGTCATGCTTTACATTAACCAATTCCGATTGGTACATAGGTCAACGCAATAAAGTTAGAATTGATAAAGACATGATCCAAGATATGATTGGAGAGTCACAAGCACTTGTGCAAGAAGATGAAGATGTGTTGTTTTAAACGCAAACATTGGTTGGAGTTTTGCTACATACCATAATTTGACTCGTCAAACAGTTAGTTACAAAGTTTAAACGCATGCTCAAACTTAAAATATCTTTTCTGTTGAGCCTTAAAACTATTCTCTTTATACTCAGTAACAGTTACCTGGATATGTTACTTAATGTGATATATGTCTAATTGGCATTGTATCGTTTTAATCCATCCCTAAATTCCCTTTTTAAACATTTAAAATAATAATAAAGGAATCTAATGAAAACCTTATTACCTAGTTTTTTGCTGGCAGTCTATACCTTACTTAATATAGCCAACGCGCAGACAACACCAGAGTGGGTTCGTTATACAAGTATTTCCCCAAATGGCGACACGATTGCTTTTACCTACAAGGGTGATATTTATCGCGTCGATGCAAACGGTGGTGAGGCAACACGGCTAACTTTTCATCAAGCACACGATTATCAACCAGTATGGAGTCACGACGGCAGTTCTATTGCATTTGCCTCAGAACGCTTCGGAAACTTTGACGTATTTATTATGAATGCACAAGGTGGCCAAGCGACTCGCCTAACCTTTCACTCAAGTGATGAAGAACCTTACAGCTTTAATGCAAATGATACCGAGGTAATCTTTAAGGGACGGCGAATGGACTTGGCTAGCCATAGACATTACCCATCAACTAGGCATCCAGAGCTTTATTCTGTGGGTGTAAATGGTGGGCGCATTGACCAAATATTTACTATGGCAGCGGAGGCTATCGATTTTAACAAACAAGGTAACGAGTTTGTTTATCAAGATAGTAAAGGGGCAGATAATAAATGGCGCAAACATCATACTAGTGCTGCGACTAAAGATATTTGGCGTTACAATTTAGGTACTAAAAAGCATCAACAATTAACTGACTTTAAAGGTGAAGACCGAAACCCCGTATACGCAAGTGATAATAAAGTAGTGTATTACTTAAGCGAGGAAAGCGGCTCGTTTAATGTCCACTCAATGAACATTAATCGTCCAAATAGAAACAAACAAATAACTGACTTTGAGCTTCATCCGGTTAGATTTTTGTCTCTTGGTTCCAAAAATGGTAAAGACATTCTGGCGTTTACCTACCATGGCAGACCATTCACAATGGTGCCAGGCCAACCCCCTAAAGCTGTCAATATTAGTATTCGTACCCAAGACAATCATAACTATTTTGACATGCAGAATGTAAATGGTGAAATTGCAGAAATGACAGTTTCACCAGATGGAAAAGAGATTGCATTCATTGCTCATGGTGACGTATTTGTTGCATCTAAGGATGGCGCATTTACCAAACAAATTACGCATACTGCAGCGGCGGAGCGATTTGTCGAATTTGATCCAAAAGGCAAATATTTACTATACGCGTCAGAGAGAAACAGCAAGTGGTCTATATTTAAAGCAGAAAAGGCAAGAGATGTAGAGCCTTTTTTCTATGCAGCCACGTTAATAAAGGAAACACCATTAATAGAGAATAGCACTGACAACTACCTGCCTAAAATTTCTCCTAATGGCGAGTATGTCGCTTATATTGAAGATAGGCGCACATTAAAAATACAAAACCTTGAAACACAAGAAAGCACCGTCTTAATTGAAAGAAAAGACATGATTCATATGCGTGATGGTGATCAAGATTTTAGTTGGAGCCCTGATAGTCAATGGATTTTATTTACCTTCGATAAGCTATTAAATAACTCTGACATTGCGTTAGTTAATATTAGCGGTAGTGACAGTAAGCAGATAATGGTGCCAAGCGGATATTATGATTTTAGCCCTCGTTTTGTTAACGAAGGCAATCAAATTATGTGGTTTTCCAATAGAGATGGCATGCGTAATTACGCAACTAGTGCAAGAACACAGTTTGACGTTTACACGCAATTTTTGAATCAAGAAACTTGGGACAAATTTAACTTAAATGAAGATGAATTTAAGCTTTATGAAGCAATAGAAGAAGCAAACAAAGTTGAAGATGACGATAAAAAAGAGGAAGACGAAACCAAGGATAATGAGAAAGCAGATACGCCACAACCACTTAATATTGAATGGGATGAGTTAGATGACCGTATTGCACGATTAACCATTCATAGTTCAATTTTAGGTGACGCGGTTGTAAATAAAGACGCAACTAAACTTTATTATTTAGCAAAGTTTGAAGACGAATATGATTTATGGGAAACCGATACTCGTACTAAAGACACTAAAAAATTAATTAGTCTGGGCGCACGTAGTGGTAGCTTGCAATACAATAGCGATTTTAGTGAGTTATATTTATTAAGTGGCGGCAGTATAAAAAGTTTAGATGTTGATGCGGGTAAATCTAAAACAATTAGCATAAAAGAAGATGTAGAAATAGACCTTAATGCACAACGACAAATGGCTTTCGAACATGTATGGCTGCGTACATCAAAAATCTTTTACGAACCGAGCTTTCACGGAATTAATTGGCAGCTGATGTTCGATGAATATCAACCGAAAGTGAAGGATACATCAAACGGCCATGAATTTACTGAATTACTAAGTGAAATGATTGGTGAATTAAATGTATCTCATGCAGGTGCCCGCTATAGAAGTAATATAGAAAATGCTGACCAAACTGCAAAATTAGGCATATTTTATGATTATAAACATGAAGGTAACGGCGTAAAAATTGTAGAAGTTGTAAACGGCGGTCCATTAGATAAAGCAAAATTTGATATTCAACCAGGTATGATCATCGAAAAAATTGATGGAAACATTATTTCCCCTGCAATAGATTGGCATAGTTTGCTAAATAGAAAAGCGGGTAAATTTGTATTGCTCGATGTGGCCAATGGTAATGATGTTAAACAAATAACTGTTAAACCAATCACTCAGCGTCAACAAGATAGATTATTGTACAAGCGTTTTGTAAAAATAAACGAACAAGAAGTATTAGAAAAAAGTAACGGCCAGTTAGGATATGTGCATATTCCGGGAATGGGAGATGGCCCATACCGAAGCATATTTGGCGATATAATGGGTCGTTTTTATAATAAAAAAGGAATGGTGATTGATACAAGATTTAACGGAGGCGGTGATTTAGTTGCTGATCTAGCCATGTTTTTTACCGGCGAATCTTTCTTAACTTACGCAACAGCAGACAAAGTTGTTGGCGGGGAACCAACCTCAAGGTATACCAAACCTATTATCACATTGTTTAATGAAAACATGTATAGCGATGGTCATTGTTATGCAAGTGGTTGGACTGATCTTAAACTGGGTAAATCAGTTGGAATGCCAGTACCGGGAACATGCAGCTTTGCTGGATGGGAATCGTTACCCATGGGTGGTTTTTGGGGAGTAGTACCAGTTAGTGCGAAAAACAAAAAAGGCGAATGGCTAGAGAATAATCAAACCGAACCAGATATTTTGGTGAAAAACGAACCTGGCGTTGTAGATTTTGGAACAGACCAACAGTTAGAAAGGGCTATTAAAGAGCTGTTGAAAGACGTAAAGTAACTAGGTCGTGTATTGAAAACGCATAAAAAAAGCTCCCTTTAAAGGGAGCTTTTCATTTAAAAATTTGTTGTTAATTAAACAGCAACTTTTAATTTAGATGCAACTTCTTCGCTAGCACCTTTGATTACTTCGCCAGCTTTTTCAGAAGCACTAGTTACTACAGTGTAAGCTTCTTTAGCAGAATCTGTTAGAGTAGATTGTAAAGCTTCTAAATAAGCTTTTTGTGCTTCAGCAAGACTCATTACGTCTTTTTGCTGGCCAGCAGTTTCAACAAAAGATACGCTGCTGCTTAATAGTGTAGAAAAAAGTGCACTTTGCTTTTCAGCTAAGTCTTGGATAGTTGCCATGCTTAAAGATGCTAATTCGTTAACTGGCTTTGTAGACGCTTCTAATTGCTCATTGATTTTGTCAAACATTGTATTCCCCTTTAAGGATATTTAAATAAAAATTGAAACTCACCCTTTTAAACCAACGGGCATATCACCTTACATCATTTTGTTGCACTGCAACATTTGGTATAAGCCAATAATAATAGAATATAAAACGAAAGCAAGCCTTTTTTTGTTGCACTGCAACATTTTTTAAAATAAATCGCTAAAATTTCCCTATCCATATGTTTTATATGCATTTTAATCCCACCAATACCATAGTGGTATATAAACAGGTAATTGTTCTACTATTTAAATATTTGTAAAACTTGCAAATTAAGTGTGTGTAATCTAGGTTATCAGATTTATACTTAAGTTCTATAACCGTTACGGAGCTAACATGCGAATTGCTATCTTATCGCGAAATCCTAAATTATATTCAACCAGACGACTTCAAGAAGCAGGCACTGAAAAAGGGTGCCAAGTGGATGTCATTGACACCATGCATTGTTATATGGACATTACAAGTAATAAACCAAGTGTAAGATATAAAGGAAAACCATTACCTAAATACGACGCAGTTATACCAAGAATTGGGGCTTCTGTTACCTTTTATGGCACATCTGTAGTTAGACAATTCGAAATGACAGGTACATTTAGTATAAATGAATCGGTCGCTATCAGTCGTTCTCGCGACAAATTACGTTCATTGCAGTTATTGTCACGCAAAGGCATTGGTATGCCCAGAACAGGCTTTGCCAATCACCCTGACAAAATTGATGACTTAATCAAAAACGTAGGCGGCGCACCTGTCGTCATAAAGTTATTAGAAGGGACACAAGGTATTGGCGTAGTACTAGCTGAAACCGCTAAGACGGCTGAAGCTATTATAGAAGCATTTATGGGTTTAAATGCCAGCATATTAGTTCAAGAGTACATAAAAGAAGCAGGTGGTTCTGATATTCGCTGTTTTGTTGTAGGCGGCAAAGTGATTGCGGCTATGAAGCGCCAAGCAGCACCAGGTGAATTTCGCTCCAACCTACACCGCGGCGGAACCGCAAGCCTAGTTCGTTTATCACCCTTGGAAAGAAAAACCGCAGTAGATGCAGCAAAAACAATGGGGCTAAATATGGCAGGCGTTGATTTACTTCGTTCAAATTCAGGGCCAGTTGTGATGGAAGTAAACTCATCACCGGGCTTAGAAGGCATAGAAAAAGCAACAGGCAAAAATGTTGCTGGTTTAATTATTGATTACATTATAAAAAACGCAAAACCTAATAATACGCGTACACGTGGAAAAGGCTAATGAAACAAATAATCATTGGGGGGCAAGAAGTAAAAGCAGGTGAAACCAAACGTATTCAGCTTGAAATGCCGCCGTTATATACTGATACACATATGTCAATTCCAGTACACGTGCAAAGAGGAAAACGCGATGGTCCTACTTTATTTGTTAGCGCAGCCATTCATGGGGACGAATTAAACGGAATAGAAATTATTAATAGGTTACTAAGAAGCAGCGCGATTAAACGTTTGCGCGGCACATTAATAGCCGTTCCCATGGTGAATGTATATGGGGTACTTAGCCAAAGCCGTTACTTACCTGATAGACGAGATTTAAACAGGAGCTTTCCAGGATCGAAAAAAGGGTCTTTGGCGGGCAGATTGGCGCATTTATTTTTAAATGAAATAGTAGAACAATGTGATATTGGCATTGACTTACATACAGGCGCTATTCATAGAAGCAACCTTCCCCAAATTCGAGCTAATTTAAGCGACCCTGAAACATTAGAAATGGCCAAAGCTTTTGGGTTGCCTGTTTTATTAAATGCTGAATTACGAGACGGCTCTTTACGTCAAGTAGCCAGTGAGATGGGTGTAAAAATGGTGTTGTATGAGGCAGGCCAGGCATTAAGATATGATGAATTTTCTATTCGCGCAGGTGTAAAGGGTATTATAAACATAATGCGACATACCGGTATGTTAAACAAAACTACACGCAAAGGTCCGAATATCAAAATGTTTGTTGCTAAGCAAAGCGGATGGGTGAGAGCAAACGAATCTGGCTTCGTTATGCATAAAGCACAACTTGGTGATCATATTGGTAAAGACGAAATACTTGCTACCATTTCAGACCCATTCGGCGATGTATTAGATAATGTTTTCTCACCTCAGGAAGGTGTGGTTATTGGTAAACAAAACATACCTCTGGTTCAAGAAGGAGAAGCTATTTACCACATCGCTTACTTTGGAAAACCCGATTCAGTTGCAGAGCATCTTGAGCTAGTTCAAGACAATTTACTACCAACTGACGTGTCATCTGTCAGTAGTGTTGAAAACTAGGCAAGTCGTTCTTAACAGGAATAATTATGACTCAAGAAAATAAAACAATTTTGGTGGGTGCATTAGAGCGATGCAATTTACCCGATTTGGGTATAACTAATTTAGTTATTCGGGTGGATACGGGGGCTGCAACCTCGTCCTTGCATGTTGAAAATGTAAAAGAGTATAAAGAGAAAAATGAAACATGGATAAAATTTGATATCCACCCAGATGTATACGATGTTGAGAAAGTCACTCGGCATAAGGCAAAATTATTAGCCCGAAGAAAGGTAAAAAGCTCCACAGCAACCTTAGAAAGACGCTATGTAATAGAGACGACCTTTGAAATTGGAGATGCCAGTTGGCCTATACACATTACACTAACCGATCGTTCCGAAATGACTTATATGATGTTATTAGGTAGAGAAGCCATGCAAAGTAAAGTCATAGTTGACCCTAGCCAAGAATTTATATTTTCTTGTTAATTGTTTGTTAATGAACTATAGTTCCGACATGTAAATCGTAACACATGGTTTACATGCGTAACTTGGTGACGCTCTTAATTAAGGTGCGAGCAATACCAGGTCAGTACTTTAATCAATATCTAGGAGCTTAATCAGTGATACTAAATCATCTATGGGGCATTTATACTCAGCCCAAAGAAGAATGGAAAACAATAGACAAACAACATGAAAGTTATTTCTCTTCGCTAAGTCATATTCTTATTATCGCTCTAATTCCAGCGGGCATGGCATTTTATGCGTCAGCTTATTTAGGTTGGGATATAGGTGCAGGTTCAACATCTGAAACTATTCGCTTAACCATGAATAGTGCTATGGCAATGTCAGTCGCAATGTATTTTGGACTAGTGGTTGGTGTTATTGCGCTAGCGGTACTTATTCATAAACTTGCTAATGCATTTGAAACAAGCCCTACATACACACAATGTCTTGAAATTGCCGCATATACCGCAACGCCAATGTTTATGGCTGGTTTTGGTGCATTTTATCCGCAGCTTTGGTTCTTAATGTCGGTATTTTTAGTAGGCTTAAGCTACTCAGTTTATTTATTATATACTGGTGTACCCATTATGTTGCATATCCCTGAAGATAAAGGGTTTATCTTCTCAAGCTCAGTCGTAACCTGTGGTTTAGTCTTAATGGTTATATTGATGGCTTCATCAGTAATTTTGTGGAGTATTGGGTTAGGTCCGCAATACACATAAACAATTTAATTTAATCAATGAAAAAGGGAGCATTTGCTCCCTTTTTCTTATTTATTGAAAATAATAACCTTATTAATTGCTCATATTGTGCATTTCTAAATTACTTAACTCAACTTGCACGGTTGGACTGCCTTTTGCTGCCTCACCTCGAGCTCTGTCAATTCGTTCTAAGTAATGCTGATCTACATCGCCTGTCACATAATTACCATCAAATACTGACGTTTCAAAACGCGTAATATCAGGGTTTTCTTCACTTACTGCAGCAACTAAATCGCCAATCTCTTGGAAAATCAAGCCGTCAGCTTTTATACTTTCACAAATTTGTTGGGTTTCTCTACCATAGGCAATAAGTTCGGTGGCAGATGGCATATCTATACCATACACATTAGGAAAACGAATTTCAGGGGCCGCGGATGCAAAATACACTTTATTAGCACCTGACTCTCTTGCCATTTCAATAATCTGTTCAGATGTTGTTCCTCGAACAATAGAGTCATCTACTAACAACACATTTTTACCTTTGAATTCAGATGATATGGCATTTAGCTTACGTCTAACTGATTTTCGGCGTTGTTTTTGACCTGGCATAATAAAGGTTCTGCCAATGTATCTGTTTTTAACAAAGCCTTGTCTGTATGGTTTTTCCAGAGTGTTGGCTATTTGTAATGCCACATCCATTGATGTTTCAGGGATCGGAATAACTACGTCAATATCTAAATCAGCCCATTCTCGTTTAATCTTCTCACCGAGCTTGCGACCCATATTCACTCTAGATGCATAAACGGATATACCATCAATGAAAGAGTCTGGACGGGCAAAGTATACGAATTCAAAAATACAAGGATGAAACTCTGCTTTTGGCGCGCACTGCTGAGTGTAAAGTTCACCGCGCTCAGTAACGTATATAGCTTCTCCAGGCGCAACATCTCGAATAAACTCGAATCCAACCGTGTCAAGCGCAACACTTTCTGAAGCCACCATGTATTCATCACCAGCTAGACTACTGCGCTTACCTAACACTAAAGGTCGAATACCGTTTGGGTCTCTAAAGGCGACTAAACCATGGCCAATTATGGCAGCCACAGCAGCATAAGCACCTTTTATTTTTGAGTGGACAATTTCAATTGCTTTGAAAATATCGCTTGGGGTAACATCTAAGCCGCTATTATTGGTTAATGCATGAGCAAAGATATTCAATAATATTTCTGAGTCAGACGTTGTATTAATATGTCGTCTAGCTATTTTGAAAACTTCATCTTGTAACTGGTCTGCATTAGTCAAATTACCATTATGTGCAAACGCAATACCATAGGGTGAATTAACATAGAAAGGTTGTGATTCGGCTGAGCTTGATGAGCCTGCAGTTGGATAACGACAGTGCCCTATTCCCAAATTACCAGATAAACGCTTCATGTGGCGAGTATGAAAGACATCTCTCACTAACCCATTAGCTTTGCGTAGATGAAACATGTTGTTTTCAATGGTCATTATTCCAGCCGCATCTTGACCTCGATGCTGCAAAACAATAAGCGCATCATAAATTGATTGATTGACAGGTTCAGTGCCAACAATTCCAACGATACCACACATAGATATTTCCCATTTTAAATTGTAACGACCTTCATACAGACCATTACCTAATTTTGTATTGCGTTAACTCTTGTCGAGAAAACTTGAGCGGCCTTCCATAAATTCAAAAAACCATTCTATAATTAACCCAAATTCTGGGACTAACATTGAAGACTCCCACCAAGGCGCATCTGAAAAACTGGTGAAGGTATCAATAAAGAATAATAATGCGCTAACAATTAACACGCCTCTTAATGCGCCAAAAACGATACCTAGCGCCTTATCTGTGCCACTAAGTCCTGTTGCTTTTACTAGTTGAGAAAACATGTAGTTTAATAGCGCGCCAGCAATTAATGTGCCTATAAAAAGAATGGCGATAGAGGTCGCATTTCGGAAAAATTCGTCGTTTATTTGAGTTAATAATTGGGCTAAATTGGGATAAAGCGTACGTGATATGAAAAAGGCAGCAATCCAAATAACAAGACTAATTGCTTCTTTTATAAACCCGCGCACTAAACTAATGAGTGACGATGCCGCAATAATACCGATAATAGTGAAGTCAAACCAATTCATTAATTTGTTCAATCCTGTGCAGGTTAAAATGCGGCATATGAAATTGGCGCGCAGTTTACCAAAATAAACTAGTTAGCGCTAACCTCAAATGGTGTAATTTTACCTTTTAATTTTGTTATCTCTAACAAATGAGGTAAAGCTAATTCTAATTTTTGCTTGTCAAGTTCTGGCCCTACAAACACTTTTGTTAAACGAATACCCACCGAATTAGTCACTGGACGAGTATAGACGCGATATCCTGCATCATTAAGTGTTTTTAAAAGTGACTTTACATTCTTTTCATGTTGGAAACTGCCAAGTTGTACCACCCAACCTGTATCTTGAATACTAATTTTATCTAAATTTGATGATGAAGAGTTTTGCCGTTCGGTGTCGACAGAATTATTGTCGCTTTTACTCTCTGCTATATCATCTGTATTCTCAAGGGTTTCTAATGAAGGTTCGTTGTTATCATTCGGTAAGTTCTCCCCATTACCTGTGTTTTCATCAGAAGTGCTAGTTGTTGGGTTTTCTTGAGTCAGTGACTCGTCACTTGAGCTTTGCTTATTCTTTTGGGGTATAGTATCTTCGCGACTAGCATCTTGAAGATTAGCATCAATGGCGACATCATCCGTTATATTTTCTTCTCGTTGTAACTGTTCAGTTATTTGAGATGTGTTTACAGGCTCTACGGGTTGAACTTGTACTAGCTGTGAAACAGGCGGCACATCAACAAAGGTTTGATTGTTAGTACGCTTCTCACCATCTAAAAACTCTGGTACAAAAATAACAACCAAAGCTACAACTATTATGGTTCCAACTAATCTATTTTGTAGTGCACTTGTCACGTTAATCACCCTTTTCTTGTTTGTCTAAGGCATATAAACACTCAGATGCAACAATAAAGCTCCCCACAACTAAAATTAGATCAGATGGAGATGCCTCATTTTTCACTAAGTTTAAAGCACTTTCTATACAAGGTAAAATACGTACGTTTTTACTACATTGTTTAGCATCATTAGCAATTACTTCTGCTTTAACCGCTCGAGCTCCCGGAAGCTCAGAGCATAACCAACTAGGCTTTAGCGCACTTAATGTCTTAATTGTGTCGGTGATGTTTTTATCTTTGAGCATCCCAACAATTATGTAGCAGTGAGTATAGTCCAATCTAGCACATTGCTTCACTACTAATTCAGCAGCCGCTTGATTATGCGCGACATCTAAAATTATATATGGCTTTTTTTGCAGTACTTGGAACCTACCTGGCATAGTAACTTGTGGTACTAAACGTTGTGAAATATCTATGTAGTTAATCGATTCAAACTTTGTAGCTTCTTGCTTTACCAATTTGTCAAAAACAAATAGTAAAGTGGCAATAGCAGTCATTATGTTTTGCTGTGGGATCTTCGCCCGTGATAAATCTATTTCATACAACTCATCATTAAAACGAACCCAGCCAACGCTATTGTTTGTTGAGTCTTCTTTTAAGTCAAAGTTCACACCTTTAAAAAACGCGGTATTTGTTTCAACAATATAGTTTAATAGGCTTGATTGAGGGTTATCATACCCCACTACCACATGCTGTTTAGGTTTAATTATTCCCGCTTTTTCAAACGCAATATCAGACAAGGTATTACCCAAATAGTCTTGATGATCTAAACCAATACTTGTAATTACACCTATGTCAGCATCAATAATATTTGTTGCATCTAATCGCCCGCCTAACCCCACTTCTAATAAACAAACATCTAATTCTGACTCTGAAAAAATCAGTAACGCACACAAAGTCGCGTATTCAAAATAAGTAAGACTGATAGGTTGTCCGTTATTTGCGGTGGCAGATTCTGTATAAATTTTATTAAATGCCTCGCAAATAATTTGGTCAGACACGTTTGCGCCATTTAATCGTATGCGTTCATTAAATTGATGGATGTGAGGAGAAGAATATACCCCTATAGTTGCATCGCAAGCTAACAGGGTTTGTTCGATAAAACGGCAAGTACTTCCCTTGCCATTAGTACCAGCTACCGTTACAACGACACAATTAGCCAAATCTATTTGCAACTTAGATGCTACTTGCTTAATTCTTGATAAACCCATATCAATTTCTTGAGTATGGGCTTTTTCAATATAGTCTAGCCACTGTGAAAGAGTTTTCATTCAATATTCAAAACAAGTGCTAAAAATTGAGTATACACGTTAATGAATTATTTTTATTCAGCTGGCGCAGCTTCTATCGCTACTGGCACACCTTCCATTCCTTTATGATGGAGTTTAGACAACACACTGTATATTTTGTCACGCATATTTCGTCTATCAACAATCATATCTATTGCGCCTTTTTCCAATAAAAACTCACTGCGTTGAAAACCAGGTGGGAGTTTTTCACGGACCGTTTGCTCAATTACCCTAGGGCCAGCAAATCCAATTAATGCTTTTGGCTCGCCAATATTCACATCCCCTAACATTGCTAAACTCGCTGAAACCCCACCCATGGTTGGGTCTGTTAACACGGAGATATAAGGTAAGCCCTTTTCAGACAGCTTGGCAAGTGCAGCACTAGTTTTCGCCATTTGCATCAGAGAAAGCAAAGCTTCTTGCATTCGCGCCCCACCACTAGTTGAGAAACATACGAAAGGACAGTTGTTTATAATAGCGGCATTGACTCCCGCTACAAACTTCGCCCCTACAACTGATGCCATAGAGCCGCCTAAGAAAGCGAATTCAAAACTTGCAACAACAATAGGCATGCCATTGAGTTTGCCTTCGAACACAATTAACGCATCTTTTTCGTTGGTTGCTTTTTGTGCAGCAGATATTCTGTCTTTGTAACGTTTAGAATCTTTAAACTTTAAAATATCTTGAGGCTCGAGATTATTAGCTAATTCTTGTTTATCATTAGCGTCTAAAAATGCGTTGATTCTAGCGCGTCCAGTGATACGCATGTGATGGTCACACTTAGGACACACTTCTAGTTGTTTTTCTAATTCGGTTTTGTATAACACAGCGTTACAGGCTGAACACTTTGTCCAAATACCCTCAGGTACATTTCCTTTTGTGCCTGTTTGCGTTTTAGGCAGTATCTTTTCAATCCAACTCATTAAAATATCCCGTTATTAAGTATTCCGCCTAACAAACACGCATAGCTTGCTAATTATTATTTTTATTGACTATGTCATTGTCACTTGGCGCATTACCAGTAGTATAGCTTGAGTTTACTATGCTACTAGCTTTTAAATTGTAAACCCGTGAATTAAAACATAAATAAACAGGTTTCTAAATGATTTATTAGTTGTATCCATGAAAGAAACTGAATTAATGTCAATTCGTTAAAAACAAAGGCCCCATATCGTGCATGGGCAATTCAAACTCTTTAGGATAATCGACTGCAACCAAGTACAAGCCGTTTGCTTTCGCGGTTGATGATGCTTTGGTTCTATCTTTTAGTTCCAATAGGTCTTTTAAATAATGAACGCTTTGTTCCCCCGAACCCACATCAATTAAAGAGCCAACTATATTTCGAACCATGTGATGTAAAAATGCGTTGGCTTTTACTTGCACAACAATGTAGCGCATATGTTGTTCAACACTGATGCTGTGTATATTTCTAAAAGGTGTTTTACTTTGACAATGCGAGGCTCTAAATGAAGTAAAGTCATTCTCGCCAACCAACGCTTGGGCTGCTTCATGCATTGAGGTGGCAATTAAAGGTTGATACACATGCGTAAGGCCTGAGTTTAATATGCCAGAACGTAATGGGTTGTTATAAATAACGTATCTGTATTGGCGAGCGGTAGCTGAATATCTAGCATGAAATTCATCTGATACAGGCTTTGCCCAAGTAATGCCTATATCGTTTGGTAAATTTGAATTCATACCACGCGTATAAGCTTTCAATGGCCTTGCTACTTGCGAGTCAAAATGAATAATTTGACTGGTTGCACTCACCCCTGCGTCTGTTCTACCTGCACACACTACGTCCACTTTATGGCGAAGTATTGTTTCTAGGCATTGTTCAATATATTGCTGAATACTCGGAACGTGAGCCTGTCTCTGCCACCCACTATAATTACCACCCATGTATTCAACGCCTAGCGCAACTCTACCGGGTGGAATGATTTGATTGTCTAAGGCCGCCTGCTCTGCTTGGTTAAACACTAAATACTACTACCTTGAGGTTTTTCTGCGCTGGCGCTGACCAACCACTTTGTTTTGCTTATGTTTTCTTACACTACGGCGCATACGGCTTAATTTAGTATGATCTAACGCTTCTTGTTTTAACACTTTGGTTACCGTTTCTTCAGGTAGCTTAACCATTTTTCGTAATGCATTAACGTTGGTTAAATCTAACTCGATCCACGCCCCCTGAGGTAAGCGTTTAAACAGTTCTAAATTACCATAACGTACACGAATTAAGCGGCTAACTTGTACTCCTTGCGACTCCCACAAACGCCGTACTTCTCTATTTCGGCCTTCGCTTAGTGTGACATTAAACCAATGATTTAAACTCTCAGGCTCACTCGGTTTAACGTGTATATTGTTAAATTTTGCTTGCCCATCTTCTAACTCCACACCTTTAGCTAAATTGCGCAACATTTTAGGCGTGACTTCACCAAACACACGCACTGCATATTCACGTTCAACTTCATGACTAGGATGCATTAGCCTATTAGCAAGTTCACCATCGTTAGTAAACAATAATAACCCGCTAGTATTTATGTCTAATCTGCCAACGGTTATCCAACGAGACTGAGCAAGTTTAGGCAAGCGTTCGAATACTGTTGGCCTTCCTTCGGGGTCGACTCTTGCACAAAGTTCACCTTCTGGTTTGTTGTACATCAGAACTCGGCATGGCTGTCTTTCTTTGGTTCTAGATAATGCTTGCCCATCAACCATTATTTGGTCGTAGGTAGAAACTCGGTCACCCAAGGTTGCGGTAGAGCCATTCACACTGACTCGGCCTTCCGATATCCATCGCTCCATTTCTCGGCGTGAGCCAATTCCATTGTTCGCCAGTACTTTTTGTAATTTCTCTGACTCGTTAGTGTTCTTCATTAATGTATGTTTGCCTTGTCAGATGATTGCACCGGCAGCGTTGTATTTGCTGCTGCATCAGTGTTTTCATCGGTTGTATTTTCAGGGTCAAACTCCATTTGACTCGATTCTGTTTGATTTAATTCTTTTTGATTGATTTGATCGTTAGGCAGTTTACTGGATGCTTCGTAAGCCGCTTCAAAATTACTAGCAAAATCCTCTGCAGAGGGTAATTCGCTCAAACTTGATAATGCAAAATAATCTAAAAAAGTGCTAGTAGTCGCCAATAATGCTGGCCGACCAGGCACCTCTTTGTGCCCAATCACTTTTATCCAATTACGCTCAGTTAGCGACCTAATAATGTTTGTATTAACAGCCACACCTCTTATATCTTCTATTTCGCCGCGTGTAATAGGTTGCTTATATGCAATCAGTGCAAGGGTTTCTAGCATCGCTCTAGAATACTTAGGCACCGTTTCTTGCCATAATTTACTTAATAATTGTCCCAATCCTGACGCAGTTTGAAATCGATATCCACTGCTCACTTTTATTAAATTAATACCTTTTGGCGCATAATCTAAAGTTAATGACTTCAAGGCTTTATTTAATTGTTTGGTTGACACTTCCAGTTCACTTAAAACCGTTGCCCTTAGTCTTTCAACACTAATTGGCTCGTCACTAACAAAAATAGCGGCTTCCAGTAATTGTTTAAGTTGTTCGTCTTGTATTCTGCTCATTTGCATTAGTAACTGTTATTAAAAAACAAAGTGAATCTAGGGTCTGTTTATCTTTGCTGTATGATTTTGCAGCGCTTGTGCAATATCATACAGCAAAGATAAACAGGCCCTAAGCATCTTGGTGTAGTTTAACATGAAGGTTACCAAAAGCTTCTCCTTGTTCAAATACTATTAAAGATTCTTTAACTAGTTCTAAAATGGCGATAAAGGTTACCACAAGGCCTGCCCTACCTTCACTTGGCACTAACAAGTTGCTCAATGAAATAAAGTTTGAGGCATTTAGTCTTTGGAGTAATTGTGACATACGCTCCCTTGTTGAAAGCGCTTCTTTTGCTATTTGATGATGATTGAAAGCATCGGCCCGTTTCATTGCTTCGACAAAGGCTAGAGTTAGTTCTTGTAAATGCACTTGCGGCAAATGTTTTATAGGTTGAACATTATCACTTGGCTCAGCCTTCGCCTGATGAAAATCTCGTTGTAACCGAGGAATGTTATCTAACTTTTCCGCAGCCTGTTTAATTTGCTCGTATTCTTTTAATCGGCGAATAAGCTCTGCGCGAGGGTCTTCTTCATCATCTATATCGTCGTGTTTTGGTAATAATAGCCTAGATTTAATTTCTGCTAACATCGCTGCCATTAGCAGGTATTCTCCAGCTAACTCTAGTTTAACATCAGTCATTACTTCTACGTATTGCATGTATTGCTGCGTAACTTGTAAAACTGGAAGCGCTAAAATATCAAATTTTTGTTTTCGAATTAAATAGAGGAGTAAGTCTAATGGACCTTCAAATGTTTCCAATATTACTTCTAAAGCATCGGGAGGAATATATAAGTCTTCAGGCTTTTGTATTAAGGCTTCGCCGTTTACGAACGCAAGTGCTAAGGGCTGTTGCTGTGTAATTGTTTCAGTAGCCATATAAACTCACATTAGTTAAAAAGCAAATTGTTATTCAAACGGGCTTGGGTCGCCACTGCCTATGCGAATAACGGTTGTTTCACCTTCCGACATATCAATCACAGTAGTGGGTTGTTCCCCTAAATAGCCACCATGTATTATCAAACCCAAACGTTTTTCTAACTTATCTCTTATTTCATCGGGGTCGCTTTCAGCCATTTCTGCATTTGGTAATATAAGCGTAGTTGACATTAATGGCTCGCCCAGTTCCTCTAAAATCGCTAAAGCAATGGCGTTATCAGGCACTCTAATACCAATGGTTTTCCTTTTAGGATTTTGTAGTCTTTTAGGTACTTCTTTTGTTGCTTTTAAAATAAAAGTATAGGGCCCTGGTGTATTATTTTTAATTTGTCTAAAAGCGGTATTATCAACCCTTGCATAGATTGACAATTCCGACATATCACGGCACATGAGTGTGAAATTATGATCTTTCGGGATATCTCTAATTTGACAAATTCTATCTAACGCTTTTTTGTTTTCCATTTGACAACCTATTGCATATCCAGAATCAGTGGGATAAACAATTACTTCGCCTTGCGTAATTAGCTCACATGTTTGTTTGACTAAGCGTGCTTGCGGGTTGTCAGGGTGAATATAGAAAAATTGACTCATAATTTGCTCGATACAGGCTTTTAAATGAAAACGCTGAAAAACACTGAATATTATATATTTATACTCATAATATTAGCATGCATCAGTAGATATCACTAACAACTTAATTTAAGCTCTACATCTTAAGTTATAGCAATACTAAAAATTCGCGAAGCTAAACCAAAAGTAAATAGTATCGGCTAAACATACTCACACGCTAACAAGGTTATACATCAACATGAATGATAAAAACGACAACCAAGAACCTATTATTTCCAGTATTCCGCGCGCATGGGGAATTCAGATATTATTATTATTTTTAATGGTTTCACCACAAGCGTTTTTTGGTTTGGTAAGCGACGCAACCGATGTATCTCCAGTTGCAGTTATATTAGTGTTTTTGAGCGGTTATGCCGGTTGGTTAGTGTGGACAAAAAATGGAAGATACAAATTAACATCGTTTGAAAACATGTTTTATGTTGAAGCAAAGGGCGAAGAATGCGGCATGCTGCATCGTTCTTGTTGGCACTTCTCTATGGGTTTAATGGTATTACTTGTATTTATTACGCTTCAAGGATTAATGTAGTTGTTGCATTCACATAATACTGACCAACTATCACACTTGTTATGCTCGCGAACAGCTCAGTCATACTCG
>DDIL01000190.1:20000-27023 GCA_002338515.1 Glaciecola sp. UBA1851
CGAACAGCCCTGTCATACTCGCGAAAGCGAGTATCTGCTGAATAATCAAGCCCAGTCATGCTCTATTTTTCGATGATGATTTAGGAGGTTTCTGCCTTCGCAGAAATGACTAGTACTGGGTTTATCGATGACGATTTGGGAGGTTTCTGCTTTCGCAGAAATGACTAGTGCTGGGTTTATCACAGCAGTGCTTTTAATTTAGTATCCATACCTTGATGATTCTGATTAAGTTCAGCAAGCAATAACTCACCAGTAGCAATTGCGTCTTTTAAAGCATTATGTGCATGGTAACCCGGTAAACCTAATGTGGTGCGAATGTTCGTTAAACGCAAATAAGATGGGTCATAATAAATATCTTTTTGATCAAACCTGCGTTTAATAATAGCTAGCGTGTCTAACATTAAAAACGGTGGGACAATCCCATATACAATTTTACAAGCTTGCTGCAAAAACGTACGCTCTATACGCGCAAAATGCACCAAAATCACTCTGCCAGCCATCAATCTCAAGAGTCGATCTAAGGTGCTTTTTAATTCAGCACCTAATTCTTTTTCAGTGTCAGTGATTTGATGTATAGCAACATTGTCGCGCTGTAAACGTCCATTTGTACGAATTATTTGGTGATGTGAAGTGCCCAGCAATATTTTACCGTTTGCCATCACAACACAACCAATTGAAAGCAATTGGTCTTTTACTGCATTCATCCCTGTGGTTTCGAAATCAAGTGACAATATATCAAAGTCTTTAATGCTTGCTTGCTTTGTCGGAAAAGGTACAGACAAGTAATCTCGTAATGCACCAGAAGGCGCTTTCGCTAAGCAAAGTAATCTCTGTTGCTCTAAGTTAAGCAGTTGTTTCGGTACAAATCTTTTCAATACGTTTACCATGTTAAAATGCCACTTGTCGACTTTCTTGTAAGGTTTTAATCACCTTAAATGCTTCTTTTAGGTGATCTCGCTCTAACTTAGAAATCTCTTTGGGATGCATAAAGTTGCTTGGCTTTTCTCCCTTTTGCATCAAATTAGCCTGATGGCTTAAGCGCAAATGTCCTAAAAATTCAAATGCGTCAATTAAACTTTTGGCGCTTGATGTACTTAATGATTTAGTACCCATTACCTGATTAAGACGTTGCAGCGTATTCACACCACTAACTCCCTCTTGCAGCGAGTAAATTCTGGCCAAATCAACAATGGGCGCAATACCATTATGTTTAAGATCTAATGCTTTTTCGTTATTACCTCTTTCTACTAACACAAAGTCTCGGAAAAAACCTAATGGTGGTTTAAGTTGAAGCGCATTTCGTGACATATAAGCAATAAATACAGAGTTTTTCTGTGTTTTATTTAACATTCGCTGGCGCACTTCATTTAGCAGAGATTCATCACCACATACAGTCGTTAAATCAAAGAATATGCTTGAGTGTAATAACGCAGTAGGTTCTGGTTTATCGACCCATTCGCTAAAATATTTATGCCAAACCGCTTGTGGCTGCCGCCATTTCGGGTTCATTGCCATAATATTACCCGGACAATGAATAAAGCCACATTGGTTTAATCCATCACACACAAATTTGGCTAATTCAGCAAAATAAGTATCGTCTTCAGGTTTCATACTGTCATGAATTATGAGCGCGTTGTCTTGGTCGGAAAACGACAATTGCTCTTGTCTAGCTTGTGAACCAGCCGACAACCAAGCATAAGGAACTGGCGCTTCGCCTATTTTCGCTTCGGCTAGCTTGATTAAGCGCATGGTTAAAGCCATGGTAATCACGCTTATACTTTTTCCTACATGTTCAGCTGAATTACCCAATTTCGCCATCCGAACTTGTAATTTAGGAATTACCTTACTTAACTCTTCTAGTTCATCAATTGTTTTTGAACGTCTTATTAAACTTGTTAAGTTCACCGCGTTTTGACTTTCATGATTCATCAAATCGGTAACGGTAACCAAGCCATCTAATTTGCCATCTCGAGTGACGGGCAAATGATGTATGCTGCGGCTAGTCATAATGGCCAAGGCATCAAACGCACTAGATTTAACGTCTTGCGTAAACACATTTTTTGTCATTATTTCTGAAACAGGAAGGTTAATATCGACCTCTTCGGCTACACAACGCCTTCTAATATCTTTGTCGGTTACAATGCCCGTCATTTCACCATTATGCGTCACCATTAAACATGAGAAACTCTTTCGACTCATCTTAATAGCGGTTTCTTTAATGCTAGTGCATTGTTCTACTGAGCAGGCCGGACTGTTGTAAAAATCTTCAATGGTACTGTTAGATAAAGTAGAGGTTACAATGGCATCATCATTATATTGCTGCATGCGATTCTTAAGTCTTTGCACGCCTGTCTGATTAAAAAATGCGTTCGCCTCTTCAGAATCTTGAATGGCATAAAACAAATCGGGTTTCGCAATAGAATATAATAGAGTGTCTTCTTCAACTTGCACACGTACTTTGAAAGTATCATCTGGCAGCATAAATACTGAACACAAATCACCTTCACAATATTTGCTGAGTAATTCGTTACTTTGGTCGTAGTAAGATAATGCCCCTTTACGAATGATATATAAATGCGGTCGCCTCTCATTACCTGGCGGCATACTGTCATTTTCTCTTATATATTCAATGTTGACACTTTTAGTCAGTTTCTCAATTCCAGATTCATCTAGCGAATCAAATGGTGGAATGGTTGCCAAAAATGCACTAACTTCAGCTAACTCAGCTGTCATATATTATAAACCTTGTATGTAAATAACTTGTTATCGATGTAATAATTGATGATGACAGCCTTGTGAGTCAATGGTATTGATCTATGTCAAGACTAAAGTGTGATGGCAACTAAACCGAATTGTCTAAGTTTAAATATTCTCGTCGCTGTAACCATTGAATATAGGTTATAAAAGATTAACAAAAATACCTTTTTAGCCCTTTTACTATATTTTTAATGATTGCGGTTATAAAACTGAAAAATAGCATCTAATCGAATTCATTCAGCGTACCTATACCATCGCACTAAAACTATAGTCTTACATAGCTTGTGTAGAATAAATAACTGTATAGTTTTGGATGTAATAGCTTTTTGATAATCTATCCTTGTCAACAGAAAACTTATCCTTATTGAATTAAAATATACAACTTAAAGGTTTATTTTAGCGATATGTGCTTAATTTGATGTTGTTCCGATTAAATTACGAACAATTCAATATGCCTACCAATTAATTTTTTCATACACAAATGAAATTACAAAAAAGTTGTTAAGCAGAAGAATTCATAAAATTCCACTAATTTTTATTGATCTAAATCAAGTTTGGATTTAACAAAAACTAATAATTTCAGTAAGTTCTAGCTGATATCATTTGACGAATAATTTACATTTCTATTAACAAGATATGGCTTAAAGCTTTTAAATTCAGCATATTTATAATCATTTCAAATGTGCGCGACTAAAGTTTTATATCAAAAAATTAACATTTATATAAACTTTTTTGTCGGGGATGGCTTGATGTGGATCCTTATAAAAAGTTTAAAACATTTAAATCGTTTATAAGTATTTTCGTCTTCAAAGTTATCATTCAAAAATAAGAGAAGCTCATGTTGTCTTTACAGGCGCGTGGAAAAATAATTTTAGGAGATGTTTCGTGGAGAATGAAAGCACATATTGGCAAGATAACCTCCGTGTTATTCTAATATGCCTAGTCATTTGGTTTGTTGTTTCATTTGGTTTTGGTTTATTACTAGTTGACGCACTTAACAACATCCGCATAGGCGGTTACAAATTAGGATTCTGGTTTGCACAACAGGGTTCAATATACACATTCTTGGCACTTATTTTCTGGTACGGTAAGAAAATGAATGACCTTGACAAAAAATATAACGTGGAGGGTTAACAATGGATGAGTTACGAATTTATACGTACATAGCAGTATTCGGCACATTCGGGCTGTATTTTGCAATAGCTATTTGGGCAAGAGCTGGGTCAACTGACGAGTTCTATGCTGCAGGTGGCGGTGTTACTCCTTTACAAAATGGTATGGCAATTGGTGCAGACTGGATGTCAGCTGCTTCATTCATATCAATGGCAGGTTTAATTGCCTTCTTAGGTTACGGTGGTTCTGTATTCCTAATGGGTTGGACAGGTGGTTATGTACTACTTGCATTATGCCTAGCACCTTACATGCGTAAGCATGGTAAGTTTACTGTTCCTGAATTTATTGGCGACCGCTTTTATTCTAAGACTGCGCGTATCGTAACAATCGTTTGCTTAATTGTAGCATCTGTTACTTACATCATCGGTCAAATGAAAGGTGTTGGCGTGGCATTCTCTCGCTTCTTAGAAGTGGAATATGACACAGGCCTTTATATTGGTATGGCTGTCGTATTCTTCTACGCTGTATTAGGTGGAATGAAAGGTATTACTTATACACAAATTGCGCAGTACATAGTACTTATCTTAGCCTACACTATTCCTGCTGTGTTTATCTCATTCCAGTTAACTGGTAACCCAATTCCTCAACTTGGTTTAGGTTCAACGCTAGCTGACGGTAGCGGCATATATATGCTTGATAAACTTGATATGGTAGTAACCGACCTAGGGTTTGCTGAATATACAACATCCAAGCTTGGCGGCACACTTAACATGTTCGCATATACTATGTCTCTTATGATTGGTACTGCTGGTCTACCACACGTAATCATGCGCTTCTTCACTGTACCATCAGTAAAAGCTGCACGTTCTTCAGCAGGTTATGCTCTAGTATTTATCGCTTTACTTTATACTGTTGCTCCAGCAGTTGGCGCGATGGCTCGTTTCAATCTTATGAATACTATTGAACCTGTTGCAGGTGAGAACATTAACTATGCAGACCGTCCACAGTGGTTCAAAGAATGGGAAAAAACTGGTTTGTTAGCGTTTGAAGATAAAAATGGCGACGGCAAAATCCAATATTCTGCTGATGCTGCGACGAACGAAATGGTTAAAGTAGACCGTGACATCATGGTACTAGCTAACCCGTCAATCGCTAATCTTCCAAACTGGGTAATTGCATTAGTTGCTGCGGGTGGCTTAGCGGCTGCACTATCAACTGCTGCAGGCTTGTTATTAGCTATATCGTCTTCAATATCACATGACTTGTTAAAAGGTATTTTAACACCAGACATGACTGAGAAGAACGAGTTAATGACGGGGAGGATTGTAATGACAGTAGCCATTATCTTTGCGGGTTATCTCGGCTTGAATCCACCAGGGTTCGCAGCCGGTACAGTAGCACTAGCATTTGGTTTGGCGGCGTCATCTATATTCCCAGCACTAATGATGGGTATATTCTCTCGCTCTATGAATGATAAAGGCGCAATCGCAGGTATGTGTGCTGGTCTTGGTGTAACGATGCTTTATGTGTTCCAACACAAAGGTATCATGTTTATCCCAGGTACAGACTTCCTAGGCGGTATGGATCCAAACTGGTTCTTAGGTATTTCACCTAACGCATTTGGTGTGGTTGGTGCAATCGTTAACTTTAGTGTTGCTTTTGTAGTGCTTAAGATGGGCGAACCAGCTCCACAACATATCAGAGATTTGGTTGACAACTTCCGCTCACCACATGGTGAAGTAGCAGCTGCTCACGACCATTAATCCTTGATTAATTAAACGTTTAAAAGACCTCCACATGTTGGAGGTCTTTTTAATTTAGGGTAGAATATTATTCATGAGAAGTAAGGATATATGAGTTTGAATGAGAATTATCTATTCCTTTATGCAGACTTAACTTTAATTACTTTGTTCCTTACTATTTAAGAACAGTTTCATACACCTCTCTTTTTTGAGATGTTATAAAAATTTAAAATGAGCTTTAAGCATGTTATTTTCAAAATATAGTAAACTTAGTCTACATTCAAAAATTGCTATTTGTGTTGCACCAATACTAGTTATATTTGGTTTTGCTGCATCAGATCTTTGGGTTGAAAGTAAAGCTCAAGAAGTCAGGTTCTTTACCATGGAGCCGGAAAACGGAAAGTGCGATGTGCTAGGAAAGAACTGCGTATTAAAATCAGGCGAGTTTCAGATTAGTGTATACGAAGAAAATGGGCTAACTACCCTTAATACAACCTTCCCTCTCGACACTGCTACATTATTTTTTGTTGATGACGACGACAGTTCGACTATTTTCAGAATGGGCATGAAAGAAAGTCCATACTACTGGTACCAGAAAACGCCAATTTCAGAAACTGCCGCGGCAACTGGAAGCACTCAAAAGATTCGCTTAGTTGCTACGATAAAAGGCGGACAATATATTTCTGAGTTTGTTAGCACAACGGCCAATTAACAAAACAACTCATCCTTTAGACTTACATCTGCAAAGTCTACAACATTATATTCTTTACGGTAATTCGCTACTTAAGTAGCGAATACTACCAAACTCAAAAAAATAATATCACTGAAAATTTTTTTCTATTCTCTACCTGTTTATTATTAGGTTTCTTTATAAAAAACAATAATTAAGCAGTTAATAAATAAAATTTACACAGTATTACCTGATGATAAAAACAGATTTTTTCGATGCATTAAGCAATTATTTTTAATCTCGCAACATATTTTATTCGTATTTTTTATTATCTACGACTAAAGAATTATATGGAATTGTACGATACATAATTGGTAGCTAAGTTTTAACCACTCTTCGAAGTTAATCAAAACACTTATGATGAAATGGGAATATGAATATGAGCGATTATCAAGTAATGGCAGTAAACGTTTATCACAATAACAGCTCTACCTACGCAGCAAAACAGATTGCACATGAAATATTGATTAATTCAGGCTGGTCTGAAGAGGACATTGCTAACTGCCAAGGCAAAGACCCTAGAAAACAAGTCATGGTTATCCTTGCTTAGGCTTGTTATTTAGGCAATACACTAAGCGCTGGTCATTGCCTCGAACGCGGTAACCGCCCAAATAAAACCAGTCGTTGCCGCGAATGCGGTAACTCCATAAATACAACGCGTCGTTGCCGCGAATGCGGTAA
>DDIL01000190.1:27278-53718 GCA_002338515.1 Glaciecola sp. UBA1851
TCGTTGCCGCGAATGCGGTAACCTCCCAAATCATCATAGAATGCCAGTGCATTAATTGACCTCACTAGGCTGTTGGGGAGATACTCGCTTTCGCGAGCATGACAATCTTGCGCGAGCATGACAACCCTGCGCGAGTATGACGAAACGTTTAGCATTAAACCATTTCGAGCATGACAATTCTGCGCGAGTATGACGAATCGTTCAGTATTAAACCTGCGCGAATATGACGAGTGTTGTATGCGTTTTATTTGAACTTTGACCAAATCGGAGTAATTGTATTTGGAATATTCAGTCTTCTACCAAGTTCTGTCCATCTAGATGGTCCGTGAAAATCTGAACCTGCGCTCCCCATTAGATCATTTTCAAGCGCTATTTTACACATCAAGTCATGTTTAGCTTTTGCCAAGTTCGGATGCTGTACTTCCATTCCGTCACCACCGCTTTGCTTGAATTCTGATGTTAGCCTTCGTAACCATTTGGTAGTCATGTCGTAATGAAATGGATGAGCTATTACGGCCAAGCCATTTGCATCATTTATCCATTCAATTGCTTCAGAGATAGATATCCAATTAGGAGCGACATAGGCTTTCTTGTCTTTACCCAAGAATTGCGTAAAAGCTTGTTGGAAATGCTGACACACGCCTCGTTGTACCAATATTTGTGCAATATGCCCTCTTGAAATACAGCCAAAGTCCATATCTGAATTTACCAGTTTATTTACGTCATTTAGCACATCTGTAATGCCAATTTTATGTAACTTCAAACAAATTTTCTCTGCACGCTCTTGACGCTTATCTAACTGTGTTTTTAGACGATTTTTCAGTTTTTCAGATTGGTAATTAATATCTAAGCCTAAAATATGAATTTCAAAGCCATGCCATTTAGTCGAAATTTCAACCCCACCTATTAACATTAAAGGTTTCTTAGCGTTATTATTTTTAGATAACCATTGGTGCGCCACTGGCAGTGCATCAACACAGTCATGATCGGTAATGGCTAGCGCATCTAATTGGAAATTTTGAGCTCGCATAAGAAGCTCAGGTACGCTTAACTTACCATCCGAAAAATGAGTATGACTATGAAGATCTATATTCAAGTTATTATTCAATCTATTAATTTCAGTTTATGATATCAAAGTTATGACTTGTCCACACATACTAAACAGTAAAGCGGCGCTTTATAGATAATTGATTGTATTAAATTTGCTATTTGGTTGTATGTTCGAATACCTATTAGCTGAATTTTAAGCGTATTATCAATGAATGTTCAATGTTTAGCGATACTTCACCGTGAATCTAACAGTCTTACTCGTTATTGTAATAATTGTGTTGAGCTTTATTTTATTGTTTAAAAAAAGTACCAATTCAACACCATCGCCAAACACCATGGTTAAAATTAGACAAAAACGCGCTGACAATGCAAAAATTATTGCTTCTGACCCTAAACCTGTACCAATTGTTCAAGCGCCAAAATTAACAGTTGCACAGGCCAACATCACAGATATACCAAACGAATTTAAGCAATTTGAACTCATTCAAGAACCAAGTAACGAAGTGCTACAAACTATCCTTTCGGTAATAGATAGCATTGGCAAGCCTCACCCTTTATTAAGCGCGTTATGCAATAAAACGGCAGAAGCAAAAGAACTTTATACTATTATCCGTAAAGATCCTGAATTAGTTGCAAAGGTCATTAATGTAGCTAATTCCCCTCTTTTTGGATTATCAAAACCTATTACCAACTTGAATCATGCCATTGTATTTTTAGGTATTGTGCAAGTAAAAGGTATTGCGACTCAATACGCATTGCAAGAGACTATTCAGTTTGATAGCGAGAGGCAAAAAGATGTCTATGAAAAAATTTGGTCTGCTGGTTTTTTAGCGAGCTATATTGTTTTAGAGCTCGTTAGAGAACTAGGTTTTGACAATGGTGCAGAGTTGTCTACACGATGCCAACTGAGTTATTTAGGAGACTTAGCAATAATTTTTGATAAGCCTGAGAATTTAACACTCTATAATAGCAATGTTGATTTATTTACCCGAACAAAAAATGTCCAAAATATCTATAAAACAAATCAAGCTATCATCGCTAGCACGCTTGCAATGAAATGGAACCTTCCAAAAGAAATTGTTGATAGTGTTGCTCAGAACCTTCTTCCTTTTACTAATTATGAGTCGGACGAAAGCCTTGAACATATGCAACAAGTTAATACATTTCTGTGCTACATCAGTTGTCGCTTAGCAGATGTTATTATTTTCAATGACGACCATAATATTCTAAACAATACTAGTCTTGATATGCAGGTGACGGGATATATTGAATTTTTATATACACAAGAGCAAATGCAAACCTTTATGATCAATAATATAAATAAAACGATTTCTTCCGTTACATTTAAGCGTAAAGTTAGTCAGTTTTTAGAGGAAATTTCCCTTTAATCTATGTTTTTCTTGACATTAGATAGGATATGGTTTCTTCTATGTCCTCAGCGATTATATAGATATGTTGAAAGTTGAACTAAAGTTATATCAATTTTTGCAAAAAAACTTATTACAAATTACCCAATAGACATTAAAAACAAGTAGAATACGCATGCTAAATTTAATCATAAGCAACCGTTGGTGGTGGCATAACCTGACATAGGGCTTAGGTTATACATATGTGCATGCATATCTAAGGCCCAGTATAACGGGCCTTTTTTGTGACTAAAATTCAATAAAATCGCCCGACAGGCAACTCCTCGAAGAACCAAACTAGGACTAAATATAAAAATGAATTTGTCGGATTTAGGAACAAAACCAGGGAACGTAGAGAGCATATTAGTAGATGTGCCCTACGTGGCTAACCCGCTTCAGGCATATCAAACATTATCGACCAACCACTCTATTTTGCTTGAATCAGCAGAAATAAATAGCAAAGACGACCTTAAAAGCTTAATTTTGATCGACGCTGCCTTACGAATTGAGTGCAACGGAAATAGCGTGGTAGTTGAAGCGCTATGTGAGAATGGGGCTCCTTTATTAGAAGTTATCCAACTTGAATTAAACGAATACAAATCACAAATTGAACAAATTAGTACAAACCCCACGGATAATTTTGGCATTATTAAGTTTTCATTTGAGAGTGTAGATTCAGACTTAGACGAAGATGCTAGACTCAAACAGCATAGTGTTTTTGATGTGTTGAGAGTCATTCAATCAAGTATTAATACGCTTCGTCAGCATCCTCATGCCGTTTTTCTTGGTGGGGTATTTGCCTATGATTTACTAGGTTCATTTGAAGTATTACCAAGCGTTAAACAATCTGAAAACACTTGTCCTGACTACCTTTTTTACCTTGCAGAAACATTATTATTAGTTGATCATCAAGCAAAAACCTCACAGTTAATAGGTAGCGTATTTAGTGGCGAAAATGTTGCTAATCATTATTTTGAAATACATCAAAGACTCGAACAAATTAACAAACAATTATTGAGCTCTATCGACCAAAGTCACAACTTCAGCACAGATAAAATACGACCTATCAATAGTCAAATTAGTGTAAATGAAAGCAAGTCTGATAATGCGTTTTGCGAAGATGTAGTTTCACTAAAGGAACATATTCTTGATGGCGATATTTTTCAAGTTGTTCCCTCTCGAACATTTAGTTTAGCTTGTCCAGATTCATTGCTAGCTTACCACCAACTAAAACTGACCAATCCTTCGCCTTATATGTTTTATATGCAAGATCCTAGTTTTGTGATTTTTGGTGCATCCCCTGAGTCTGCCTTAAAATACGATTCAGACACCAATGACGTGGAAGTTTATCCTATTGCTGGAACACGCCCTAGGGGGAAGCGGCCAGATGGCACAATTGATGTAGATTTAGATAGTCGCCTAGAACTTGATTTACAACAAGATCACAAAGAAAAGTCTGAACATATTATGCTGGTTGACTTAGCTAGAAACGATGTGGCCAGAGTCAGCCAACCCGGTACTCGACACGTAAAAGACTTACTGAAAGTTGACCGCTATTCCCACGTTATGCATCTTGTATCAAGAGTAATAGGCAAGCTAAGAGGTGACTTAGATGCATTACATGCGTATCAAGCCTGTATGAATATGGGCACATTAGTTGGCGCACCGAAAATAAGTGCTGCAAGGTTAATTAGAGAAACTGAACAACAAGGGCGCGGAAGTTATGGTGGCGCCGTGGGCTATTTTAACGGTAAAGGTGATTTTGATACCTGTATTGTTATTCGCTCTGCATTTGTAAAAGATGACGTTGCTTATGTTCAGGCTGGCGCTGGAGTAGTTTACGACTCCATCCCTCAATCAGAAGCCGACGAAACCAGAGTTAAAGCACAAGCCGTTATATCAGCTATCAAACGAAGTCATTCCAGTACTGAGTTAGAGGGAGAGCAACATGCACGCTAAGCCACTTTCCCATATCAACTTAGTATTAATTGATAATCAAGATTCCTTTACATATAACCTAGTAGATGAGCTTCGCGTGTTAGGTGTTAATTTAACAGTATTTAGAAATACAGTGACCATCACTAAGGTTTTAGACAAGTTAGAAGCTTACTCAAAATTAGGCAGTACGCTGTTGATGCTATCACCCGGCCCTGGGGCACCAAGTAGCGCAGGTAACATGCCTGACATACTAAAAGCTGCTCAAAGTTACTATCCGGTTTTAGGTATTTGTTTAGGCCATCAAGCTATTGTTGAACATTACAATGGTCAAGTATCTAGAGCAGAAGCGGTCATGCATGGAAAGTCTTCAGCAATGACGCATAGCTACAAAGAAGTGTTTAAAGCCTTACCTAACCCAATGAGTATCGCTAGATATCATTCACTTGCAGCAACTAAAGTACCTGATTGTTTGCAGATAATTGCTGAAATAAATGGCCTGCCTATGGCCGTCTTGCATGAAACTGATAAAATGTTGGGTTTTCAGTTTCACCCGGAATCTGTGCTGACTTGTCAAGGTAGCCAATTACTATTACAAGCCATGAAATACCTAGTAGATGCCAAGGCTAGCTAATATTGTAAGTTAGCCAATATAAATAAAAAGAGTGCTTACACTCTATTAACTCGCGAATAAGGGTGCGCAATGAACCAAGACACGATGTCATTACTCGAAACACTGTACCAAGGGGATAGCTTAACTCAACCACAAAGCTACCAAGTGTTTAGTGAAGTTATGCAAGGGCATTTAGAGCCAACTCAAATTAGTGCTTTGTTAATTTCTTTAAAAGTAAAAGGTGAAACTAGCAGCGAAATTGCGGGGGCAGCAGCAGCAATGCGAGATAACGCAGAGGCATTTGACCGTCCAAATTACGTATTTAGCGATTTAGTAGGGACAGGTGGAGATGGACACAACACCATCAATATATCGAGCGCAGCATCAGTTGTAGCGGCTAGTTGCGGAATAAAAGTAGCGAAACATGGTAATAGAAGTGTATCAAGTAAATCCGGCTCTTCTGATTTATTTACAGGCTTTGGGCTAGATATTGGCATGTCACCGCAAACTGCTCGCAAATGTTTAGATGAAGCTAATATATGCTTCTTAGCAGCACCAGTGTACCACACAGGTATGAAGTATGTGATGCCAGTTAGATTATCACTTAAAACTCGCACATTATTTAATGTGTTGGGCCCCTTAGCTAATCCAGCTAATCCCACCCATGGAATTTATGGCGTGTATCATCCCGATTTAGTATCGGTTTATGCTGAAACATTAAACAACTTAGGGCATAAGAATGCCTTAGTAGTACATGGTTCTGGCTTAGACGAAATAGCGTTACACGACAAAACAACCGCTATACACGTGCATAATGGCGAGCTAAATAAGCTTGAAATTCATCCACAAGATTTTGGAATTGCTCCTTTGCCACTAGACAGCATAAAAGGCGATACGCCTGAGTACAATGTAGAGGCAATTAAACAAGTATTTTGTGGCCACGGTGAATTGGCGCACACACATGCCATTGCTATGAACGCAGCCAGTTTACTCTGGCTACATAACCCAAGCAGTAGCCTAAAAACACAATTTGATATTGTGATGGAATCAATTTCACAAGGTAAACCTATGCACACAATTGAACAAGCAGCATCAATCAGTCAAGGAGCAGTATAGTGGCAAACGTGCTTGAAAAAATAGTATTGGATAAAGCAGAAGAATTAAAATTAAAGAAACAGTCATTACCTCTATCTAGCTTTAAACATAGTCTCGTTAAAAACGAAAATTCATTTTTTGATGCATTAGCAAAAAACGGAATAAGCTACATTTTTGAATGTAAAAAAGCCTCGCCTTCAAAAGGGTTAATTCGAGAAAATTTTGATTTGGATGAAATTACTCAAGCCTATGAAAAAGAAGCAGCCTGCTTCTCTGTATTAACTGATGAAAAGTACTTTCAAGGTAAATTTGAATACTTAACTTATGTGCAATCAAAAGTAACACAGCCTTGTTTAAATAAAGATTTTTTTATTGAACCTTACCAAGTTTATTTAGCTAGACATTTAGGTGCGAGCGCTGTTCTGCTGATGCTTTCAGTATTAACAGATGAAGAATACGCAACGCTTGCAGACATTGCCCACGAATACAATATGGATGTATTAACCGAGGTAAGTAATGAAGAAGAAACCACACGAGCGCTTACCTTAGGTGCAAAAATTATTGGTATTAATAATAGAGACTTACGCGACCTTTCTACTAACTTAGCCACAACCGA
Organism: Glaciecola sp. UBA1851; assembly: GCA_002338515.1. Taxonomy (GTDB): domain Bacteria; phylum Pseudomonadota; class Gammaproteobacteria; order Enterobacterales; family Alteromonadaceae; genus Glaciecola. The sequence continues at coordinate 33,994 of DDIL01000190.1, forward strand.
ACGCTTAGTGCCATTTATAAAAGCGTACCCTGATTTTAAAGGTGTCATTATTTCTGAATCAGGTATTTACAGCAAACAAGATATCAACAGACTATCTCCATTAGTTGATGGGTTTTTAGTGGGTAGCGCGTTAATGGCACAAGATGACTTGAACCAAGCTGTGGCTCAATTGGTTTACGGAAAAATCAAGGTTTGTGGTGTAACAAGTGCAGAACAAGCACAACTTATTGCAAAATATCCCGTAAGTTACATAGGTTTAATCTTTGCAGCTAATTCTAAGCGCTTTATTAGTATAGAATCTGCCATAAATGTTATCCATACAGTTGAACATAATTATGTCGGTGTATTTGTTGACCAACCTAAAGAGCAAGTTGCTGAATATGCGCATAAGTTGTCATTAAAAGCGGTTCAGTTACACGGTAATGAAAGCCTAGAATATATAAAAGATCTGGCCTCTTTGCTTCCAACTAACTGTCAAATATGGAAGGCGCATGCAATAGAGCTTTCTAAAGCTACTTCAATTAATGATGAGCTTAGTGGGTTTTTCAAAGCCATTGATGACGGGGTGTTGCACAAAGTATTGCTAGATTGCAAAGTAGGCAAAGAAAGTGGTGGTACAGGCCAAAGTTTCGACTGGCGACTGTTAGAAAAACTTGATGATTTATCCAATATTGTTTTGGCTGGGGGAATCAATCAAGAGAACATAAACAGGGCCAAACAATTAGGTGTAGACATAATCGATGCCAATTCTGGAGTAGAAGATTCTCCAGGCATCAAGTCGCAACAGAAATTAGATACATTTTTTAGTCAACTACGCAGCTAAGGCTAGTTGCTACACAAAAAGAGAAGCATAAATGAATAAATTAGACACGAAGTTTGGTGATTTTGGCGGCATGTATGTACCAGAATTATTAATTCCTGCATTAGACCAATTGGAGCAGGCGTTTTTGGATGCCAAAGATGATCCTAGTTTTCAAGAAGAGTTTATGTCTTTGCTAAAAGACTATGCTGGGCGCCCTACTGCCATGACGTTAACTAGAAATATTGTAAGTAATCCTAAAGCTAAATTGTATTTAAAACGAGAAGATTTATTACACGGTGGCGCACATAAAACGAATCAGGTATTAGGTCAGGCACTACTTACCAAAAGAATGGGTAAAACAGAAGTTATTGCAGAAACTGGCGCCGGACAACACGGCGTTGCAACAGCCTTAGCTTGCGCACTGCTAGGTCTTAAAGCTCGAATTTACATGGGTGCAAAAGATGTGGAAAGGCAATCTCCGAATGTATTTAGAATGCGCTTAATGGGCGCCGAAGTCATTCCAGTAGATTCAGGCTCAGGCACATTAAAAGATGCGGTAAATGAAGCGATGAGAGATTGGTCTGCAAACTACCAAAACGCCCACTATTTATTAGGAACGGCGGCTGGTCCTCACCCATTCCCTACCATTGTACGTGAATATCATCGCATGATAGGCGAAGAAACAAGAGCACAAATAATGGAAAAAGAAGGCAGATTACCTGATGCTGTTGTTGCTTGTGTAGGCGGCGGCTCTAATGCCATAGGTATGTTTGCTGACTTTATAGATGAGCAAAGTGTGCGTTTAGTTGGGGTTGAGCCAGCAGGTAAAGGTGTACATACAAAAGAACATGGCGCCACTATAGTGAAAGGCACCAAAGGTATTTTACACGGCGCATTTACCTTTATTATGCAAGACCAAGACGGTCAAATAGAGGAGTCTTATTCAGTCAGTGCAGGTCTAGATTATCCGGCGGTTGGGCCTCAACATGCATTTTTAGCCGATACAGGCAGAGCTGAATATTATGCAGTAACCGACACAGAAGCATTGAATGCTTTTCAACTTTTAGCGAAAAAAGAAGGCATTATACCGGCACTAGAATCATCCCATGCATTAGCTTATGCACTAGACATGGCAGAAGCGGCGGAAGAAGAAATGATTATTGTGTTAAACCTTTCTGGTAGAGGTGATAAAGATTTAGCACACGTAACCAAGATTTTAGGAGATAAACTTTAATGGATAGTACTCGTGGAACTGGCAGATATGCCAATATGTTTGACCAGCTAAATAACAAAAATGAAGGCGCGTTTGTACCTTTTGTTATGCTTGGCGACCCAGACTTTCAAACATCTATCGATATCATTAAAACACTAATTGATAATGGAGCCGATGCGCTTGAACTAGGTATCCCCTATTCTGACCCTATTGCCGATGGCCCTACTATTCAAAAGGCTAGCATACGGGCATTAGGCTCAGGCATTCGTCCTACTGACTGTTTTGCAATTATTAGCAAAATTAGAGAAGAATATCCTAATATTCCTATTGGATTGTTGCTTTATTCAAATCTTGTTTTAGCGAAAGGCGTAGATAACTTCTATCAGGCGGCGCAAACAGCCGGTGTAGATTCAATATTAATTGCTGATGTTCCGTTAAGAGAAGCAAAACGTTTTATAGATATTGCAAAACAACACGAAATACAACAAATCTTAATTGCTCCGCCAAACGCATCAGATGAAACGCTAGCACAAATAGGTGAGTTGTCTTCTGGCTATACTTATTTATTGGGCAGAGCCGGCGTGACAGGTGCAGAAACGGCTGTAGAGCTGCCAGCAGCAGAGTTAGTAGGTAAATTGCAAGCTTATGAAGTTGCGCCTCCCCTAATTGGTTTTGGTATTTCAACGCCAGAGCAAGTCACTTCAGCCATTAAGGCAGGCGCTGCTGGCGCTATTTCTGGTTCAGCGACCGTCAACCTTATAGAAGCTAACTTAAGTGATACTGAAAACATGCACAAAGCGCTTGGTAGCTTTGTAGCCAAAATGAAAGCCGCCACCGCTTAATTATTCGTATTTAATAAAGAGATTTAATATGCACTACATGATTTATGCTCAAGATGTTGAAAACAGTCTTGATAATCGCCTAAAAGCCCGCCCCGCTCATCTGGCCCGTTTACATGAACTAGTTGATCAAGGAAGGCTTGTTATTGCTGGGCCAACACCCATGGTTGATTCTGATGATCCTGGTCCCGCAGGATTCAGTGGTTCATTAGTAGTTGCTGAATTTGATTCGTTAGACGATGCGCAAGCATGGGCAGATGCTGACCCTTATATCGAAGCCGGCGTGTATGAAAAAGTAACGGTAAAACCTTATAAATTGGTATTACCTTGATTTGATATTCTGAAACATTAGCGAATAATTAGTAAGCCCACAATAGTGGGCTTTGTTTTTTAGGTACGTTACCTATTAATTACTTTTTCATATCTAACTTTAAACACCAACCAACGAATATGAACAAAATGCGAAATAGTTAAAACGTAACAAGAAAAGATAGGCTATTGATATTTTTTACTCATCTTTAATAATGATTAAATCATTCTCGTCGCCAGATAAAAGAATCGCTAGCCACTTAGTACTTTCTTGGCTCTCTAATGCAATTTTTACTACCATAGTGAGCGGCACTGACAACAACATTCCTACTGTTCCAAGTAACCATCCCCAAAAAATTAACGATAAAAACACAACTAGCGTAGATAAGCCTAACCCTCTTCCCATGAACCTAGGCTCAATCACGTTACCCATAACCATGTTCACCACAATAAAGCCTAACCCTGCTAAGCCGGCCTGAACAAAACCAAACTCTACAAAGGCCATTAATACGGCAGGTACCGCAGCAATAATTGAGCCTATATTGGGGATAAAGTTGAGCATAAACGCTAGTACCGCCCAAAGCATGAAATGATCAATGCCAAGAAACCATAACCATAATCCAATGCACACACCGGTTGCTAAGCTAACAATCATTTTGATGACTAAATATTGATTAACAGATTGTAAAAACCTGTCAATATGGGTGAGGTTCATGTCTGGATCAGCCATGGCAATGTGTACACGTCTTGGCATAGTTTCAGCTTCGAACAACATAAAAATAACGGTTAGCAATATCAAAAACACATTAGACAAAACAGAACCCATACCCGTAATAAAATTGGTTGCTACTTGCATAGCAGTTCCTGGATCTAAATATGAAGTAAGCAATTCCGTATCTAAATGAATATTCAATAATGCCAATTTACCAACAATCCATTCAAACTCTCCAGAAAGCTGTGTTTTATAGTTGGGCAAGTTCTCCCTGAATTCAGCAAGCGATTGTGTGACTAAACCACCCAACATAAATCCAATTACTACCATAATGAGTATAACTAATGTGACTGAAAGCCAGCGCGGTACTTTATATTTGCTTGACCAGTTTATTAGCGGACTCACCGCAATAGCGATGAATATCGACAGTAAAAATGGAACCAAGATAATACTAGCGGCTTTGACACCGGCTAACACGATAACAACTGATGCCATTATGATAAACGTTTTAACTACTGGGGATTGAATATCCATTCTATATCCATTGCTTAAAAGTAAAAAAGTGAATGCGTCGGTGAAGATTCTTCAACGTAAAATAGTTACATGAACACTTATTAAGTAAGCATCACTATTTTCAAATTAATTATCACGCAAAACTAGGGTAATAGACTATCCTAATATTTATCAATAACAAGGAAATATCAATTTAATGAATTTAAATCTTGCCACTATTAGAATTAAAAACCTTCGTCTTAGAACATATATTGGAATAAATGAAGATGAAATCAAAAATCAACAAGACGTCGTCATTAACATCATCATTGAATACGACGCACAAAAAGCGACCGATACTGACCAAATGCAAGATGCTTTAAATTACAAAACTATCACCAAAGCTATTATTAGATTGGTTGAAGATAATCGATTTTCTTTATTAGAAAAACTAACGGCTGATGTATTGGCAATAGCCGCCGAACATCCATGGGTAACATTTGCCGAAGCAGAAGTAGATAAACCCCATGCCCTCAGGTTCTCAGACTCAGTCTCGCTTGCACTATCGTGCACTAAAGGATAAGTATTTATGCAACAAGTTTTAATCACTGGTGGAACTGGGCTCATTGGACGTCATTTAGTTGAAAAGCTCAGTGACAACTATAAAGTGACCGTTGTGAGTCGCGACCCCACTCGCGCAACTCGCCTATTGGGAGATCAAGCCCAAGCAGTGAAGTTAGATTCGCTAGTTGATTTAGATGACTATCATGCAATTATTAATTTAGCTGGGGAGCCGATTGCAGATAAAAGATGGACTGATAATCAAAAACAAAGGATATGTTCGTCTAGATGGGATATAACCAAAAAACTTGTTGAGTTAATAAACGCTTCCGTACATAAACCAAAAGTATTCATCAGCGGTTCTGCAATAGGTGTGTATGGGCGTCAAGGCGATACTCCTATAAATGAGGACTTCAAAGAATTCCATGAAGAATTTTCTAGGGAAGTATGCGCAAAGTGGGAAGAGATAGCACTTAAAGCCGAAACACGTGTTTGCTTGTTGCGAACTGGTGTTGTACTAGATGAAGATGGTGGCGCATTGGCCAAAATGTTGATGCCGTTTAGACTCGGTTTAGGTGGTCCTATTTCTGACGGCAAACAATATATGTCATGGATCCACATTGAAGACATGATAAGAGGCATTACATTTTTGCTAGAAAACGAGCAATGCACAGGACCATATAACTTAACGTCACCTAACCCAAATACCAACGCTTTTTTCTCAATTAAATTAGCAAGTAGATTAGAACGACCATGTATGTTCAGAGTCCCTTCTTTTGTCATTAAAACATTAATGGGTGAATCATCTGATTTGGTGCTTTTTGGACAAAAAGTGATACCACAAAGGTTAATGTCATCAGGCTTTAATTTTACCTATCCCACACTAGAAGAGGCATTAGGCGCGCTGGATTTATAATCGTTCTATATAAGTAAAACTGAGCGCTTAAGAAAAGCGCTTAGTTAAATACTTTATAATGTCTTTTGAGTCATACATCCACTGTGTTCCAGACTCTGTTTCTATGCGTAAACACGGTGTTTGTATCTTACCTCCACCCTCTAATAATTCTTGTCTGTAAGGTGAATTGTTAGATACGCTATGTTTGATTATTGGCAGATTAAGTTTATACATGGTGCGTCGAGTTTTGATGCAAAACGGACAGGCAAAAAACTGATATAAGCGGAGGTTTTCCAGCTCTTTTTCTATTGCTTGCTGAGCAGTTTTAGAGCGTTTTAGTTTAAAGCCACGAGTGATAATATCAAAAAAGGCAATAACACCGCCTAATAGATTACGGAAAATATAGAGAATTGAGCGCATAATACTACTTTATTGTTAGTCTAAAAATCGCGAGCAAAATATACTATATTGCAAGTATAAGCAATCGTTACAACGATTTAGTACATTTATTTTGTTTGTAATAACTGCAGATAGAAACACCACATCCAATTTAATATCTAGCCCATAACAGCGTTGATATAATACCTATTTCTACCATTTTCTTTTGCACTGTAAAGCAGATTGTCGGCTTCGGATATGAGCTTATTCAAACTTATATTGGCATCATTATTAAAGGTTACCACCCCCATACTAAAAGTAATATTGTGTTGTTCATCTAAACCTTTAATATCCTGTTTATTTAATTCATCAGATATTCGGTTAAACACCTTATCAACAATTTTTCTATTGTCATTTGGCAATATTACTAACCATTCTTCACCGCCATAACGCCCAAACGCATCAGTGTCTCTTAAGCTAGTTTCACATGCTTTTGCGAATGCCTTTAAGACATTATCACCCACATCGTGTCCATAGGTATCGTTTACAATTTTGAACTTATCTAGATCAATTAGCATCACCGAAAGCGCTGAACGATTGTGTTTTGCTTGTTTATACATAAGTTCTGCTTTTTGTAGAATTGAGCGCCTATTTCGAGTTTTTGTTAGTGGATCTTCTAATGATAAATTTTTGAATTTTTTACGCAAACTAAACTGATTAACAGAAAAAATGATAACTGCAAGTAATAAAAACAGCATTAATATGAGCATAAAGATAAACACTTGATTTTGATTTTCTTTTTGCTTTATTAATTGCTCATTTAATTCATTTTGTTTTTGTAGTGACGCATTTTCGGTTTCTTTTAATTCGCTATCAAATTCGAGCCTAGAACGCTGCAGATCTTGCTCAGTTTTATTTTCATTAATTTGTGATTGCAAATCTAACATTTCTTCTTGAGAAAGATACGCATTGAGATAGTCTTTTTGTAAAAAATACAATTGTGATTGAAGCTCTAGATATTTAAGTTGCTTATCTAAGATGATACCGCTAGAAATCAACGATTTGCCTTTTTCTAAACTCATTTCAGCTAAATCAAATTGTGATAGCATCATGGCTGCGCGAGCAATACCATTTAAAGCATTTACCTGCATTTTAAATATGTTCGTATCTTCAAAAACAGGCTCTACAGATTGATAAATTTCTAATGCCTTTTCCCAATTTTCGTTCATAGAAAAACAATCTGCAGTGATCATACTAGACCAAGCCACACCAATATTGTCATTGAGTTCAGTTGCCACTTGAGTGGATAAAGATGAAAAATCTAATGCTTTATCACAATTATCTTGGCGTAGATAAGCTGAAGCAATATTATATAGCACAATAGATTCGCCGAATTTGTCGTTTTCTTGTCGAATGTAATTCAGTGCTTTTGAGTTATACTCAATGGACATATCATACCCGCCAATAGCCAAGTATAAGTTGCCTAAAGTCACAAGCGTTGAGGCCACGCCATAGTCATCGCCTTGCTCTAAATAGAGGTCATACGCTTTTGTTAAATTAGCGATTGATTCAGAAAAATTTTCTGTTTCTTCTTGGCTCTGGCCTAATTGCTGATATACATCAGCTAGCAGAACCGGATCTTCAATTACTTTTGTTTTTTCTTGTAATTGGATCTGAATTTGTTTTGCCTCAACCAACATATTTTTGCTAATAAATAAATTTAGCTCAATTATTTGTAGTCTTAAATCAGTTTCTAAATCATTTAAATTTGCCGCAACTGGTTTCGTTTCGGCTAACAGTATTTCAATTTCAGCGAAGTCTTCAATTGACATGTATAAGTTCATCGCAATAACATTACTTAGCGCAATACTTTTTTGCCAGTTGTTGTCTTTTGCTATGTCTGTGAATTCTTTAAGCTTAGAGACTATTTGATATGGGTCACTTGTTCGGTCTTCTGATAAGGCTTCAATTTTTGTTATTAAATCTTGCTGAGTTGCATATTCTGCTCGCACAGAAAAGACCGTGCTTGAAAGCATAGTTATGATGATAGAAACGAATAGGTAAAAAGCCCTACTTTTGGATAAAAATATCAAATTAAACCAACGTTAGAAAATATAGCCTGTACAGCCTAATTTTTTTGCTATGAATTTTTAAAATAATCATACTACTTCTATTATTTTATCGGTTAAATATCTTATTTCTTGATAATAACAGGATGGTGATACTGTTTAGGCATTAACTATTGATTACACTATAAAAAGTAAAAAACCAATTTAAAAAAATTGGCTTGTTATATTTGATTTTTCTACATCTTGAATATGCAAGAAAAAGGCTCTATTCGCGTTAATTGTTGCTTCATAATTTGAAACTTAAAGACATTAACTTACTTATACACGCCATTCGAAAGCTTCGAATTCATGGATGAATTCGCAGAGCGCCCATGGATGGGTTTACAGCGTCTTTCGAATGGCGTGTATAGGTGACTTAATGAGCGATTTATAAACAAACAACAATTAACGCGAATAGAGCCAAGAAAAAATACTTGTTAAGTCATTATGATAACACGCTGCAATTACACCATTTTCCTTAATAAATGACCTGTATTTAGTGATAAGAGTCGATAACAACTAAATGCGCCAAGTAAGCCAACTACAATTGCTCCTATTGTTGGTGCGATTGCCCAATATTCAAAATGTAATGAAAATGGCATTTGGAATATATTTGTTTGCAATAGGTATAAACTAAATTCATTAGCGAAGGCAGCCATTAACCCAGCCACGCCACCAATAATAACAAACTCGTTAATCACACTAAAACGGATACTTGTGCCTTTTAATCCTAGCGTTCGAAGTATCGCAAGTTCCTGTAAACGCTCGTCCATACTAGCTTGCACTTGTGCTATTAATACTAATGAACCCGCCACTAGTACTAATATTAAAATAAACTCTACTGCCATTGATACTTGATCTATTATTTCTCTAAGTTGGTCAATTCTTGCATCCACGTCGAATAACGTCACGCTAGCAAAAGGTGCCATTAAAGGCGCTATTTCGTTTTTACGATCTTGTTCTAAATGAAAACTGGTAATGTAGGTCGCACTAAAGTTTTCCATCGCTTTAGGATGCAATACAAAAAAGAAGTTAGGTTGTAAAGTCTGCCAATTCACTTCTCGAACACTGGTAACCTGCGCTTTAACAACTTCGCTGCCAATATTAAATGTAAGTTCATCGCCTAAATCGATACCAATTCTATCTGCCACGCCTTCTTCAATTGACAATGGAATTGGTTCACCCTCTTGCCAGTTATCATGCCACGTGCCTTCAATCACTACATTACCGCTTTGTAGTTCAGTACCCCAACTCAAATTAGCTTCACGGCCCAGACCTTGCCTACCTTCATTAGCAGTTTCTTCGTCTTCTTTGGTGATCTCAGTTCTTAGCTTTTCTTCATTAATCGCAACAAATCGCCCCCTCGCTACAGGGTAAAACTTTTCATACTGAATATTATTATTGGCAAAATGTTCAACCAGTCCGTCTTTCTGAGTTTCAGTAATATTAGCTAAGAAGTAATTAGGCGTACCTTCAGGTAACTGATCACGCCATTGTTTTACTAAATCATTTCTCATTACCAATACAACCAGCAGCAGCATTATTGTAATAGCGAAACTGATTAGTTGAACAGAATTACCCATTGCCCGGCGTCTTATTCTTGCCCACGCCAACGTCCAAGCTCCCATACTACCGCTACCCAATTTACGACCCACAGCAATTAGTACGTGCGTCATTGCCAACAAACTGAGCACAAGCACTATGCCACCTGCAAATAATATAGAGCTAATTTTTAGGTTACCGGAATATACCCACATAAGCAGAAATACAGCTCCACCTGAGAATGCAAACTGTAGGAATTTAGATGACACCGTAGAACTAATATCTTTTCTTAGCACGCGCAATGGCGGAACAGAAAAAAGCTGTAACAAGGGATAGATGGAAAACAATAATGCACAAGTTACACCTGTAAACACAGCAATACCAAGGGGGCGCCAATACCAAGTGTTCAGTGCAACTTCGACTCTATCTTGCAATGCAACAACCACTCCTTGTTGTATCAAGTAGCCAATAATTGCACCAACAACTATACCTAATAGCGTTATGAAACAAATTTGAATTAGATAAATAGTTCTCACGGTTGATTTGGTTGCGCCAAGTGTTTTCATTATGGCCACAGGGTCAAAATGACGCTGACTGAATCTTTGTGCTGCCACCGCAATTGAGACTGCAGCTAGTACAATAGCCAACAAGCTAGCCAGCAAGAAAAACTCTTCCGCTCGCGCAATTGAGTTGCCAATAGGTGAGTCATCATCTGCAATACTGGTCCAGCGATGAATTTCACGGTTTAATTGAGGACGTAACCAGTCATAATAATCATCTAAATCAGACGCTTCACCGGTAAAATAATACTTATAATTAGCACGACTCCCCGGCCCTGTAATTTGGGTTGATGCAATATCTTTAGCATTCATAAGTAACACTGGGTCAGTATTGAACACACTAAATCCAGCATCTGGGATCTCACTTAAAATTTGGCTTACTAAAAACTCAGCTTCACCTACCTCAACTTTATCGCCAACTGATACTCCTAAACTTTGAAGTAAACGTGCGTCAGCCCACACCTCACCAAGTGGTACAGATAAGTCTGTATCTATCCCCTCACCAAAGGGTATGTCTGATAGCGTCACTTTTCCTTTGAGCGGATAAGCTTCGTTCACAGCTTTTACATCTGACAACGCCAGCTCATCTCCTGCAAATACCATTGAACGAGCTGATAATTGAAACGCGGTATTTAAGTTGTACTTACTTGCCTCAGATATCCAGTTTTCATCTACTGGATTACGTGAACGTAATTGGCTATCAGCCGCAATGAACTCAGCACTTCTATCAGTCAGCGCTTGCTGTAAACGCTCAGAAAATAAAGATAGCGATAAGACCGACGCCACTGACAACACAATAGCAAGCAAGATAATTGTTAGCTCGCCTCGGCGCGCTTCGTGTTTAAACAGTCGCCAGGCTAAACTTAATGCCATCATAAATTATTCTCCCGACACCACTTTTAAATGAGGCGTTTGTTCACTTAAAACACCCGCACTCATTCTAAGTTGACGGTCGCATTTAGAAGCAAGTTGATTATCGTGAGTGACTAAGATTAATGTCGTGTCAGAATCTTTATTTAAGTCAAACAATAAATCTTCTACTTTTTTCGAATTAGCTGAATCTAAGTTTCCGGTAGGCTCATCTGCAAAAAGTATCTTAGGTTTGGTAATAAACGCTCTAGCAATCGCAACACGTTGTTGCTCACCGCCTGATAACTGATTAGGAAAGTGATGTGCACGATGCTCTAAACCAACTTGCTCAATAATTTTTTCCGCAAGTTTCTTAGGGTTAGGTAACCCTGCTATTTCTGCTGGCAACATAATATTTTCAAGTGCAGTTAGGCTTTGTACCAACATAAAACTTTGAAATATAAAGCCAACTTTTTCGCCCCTTAGTCTTGCTCTGGATTCCTCATCCATTTTATGCAAAGGCTCACCATCTAGGTTAATATCACCACTACTTACCTCATCAAGCCCGGCTAACAAACCAAGTAAAGTAGATTTACCCGAGCCAGATGCGCCAACAATTGCTACACTTTCACCTGATTTTACATTAAAGCTGATGGGTTGAAGGATCTGTAACTCTCCTTCATTCGTAGATACTCGCTTTATGACATCTTTTGTTTCTATCATCAAAGAGGCTTGACTCATAGTGTTACTCAATTCCTTCAAAGTGTTTTCACCAATTTTTACAGCGACGCAATCTATGTTTAATAATCAAAGAAAGGCTGGTGTGATTCGACACAAATTGGCTTATACGTGGTTTATTTTATTCGTTAGTCTTTTATTCTCTAGTTATGTTCATTCAGATCAAGCACAAACACCTTCAGAAAGTGTGACAGAGTATGAAATACTTGTACTAGGGGATAGTCTAAGCGCTGCCTATAATTTGCGTTCAGACCAAGGTTGGGTGTTTCTATTAAATCAAAAATGGCAAGAAAGTTCACAACCTGTAAGTCTTATAAACGCAGCTATAAGTGGCGATACAACAGATGGTGGACTAGCTAGGTTACCCCGATTACTGGCATTGCATGAACCCACACACTTATACATAGAGTTAGGGGGAAATAATGGATTACAAGGGCATAAACCGAGTAAAATTAAACAAAATTTAATAAACATGATTGAGATGGCGCAATCACAAGGGGTAAAGGTGATACTGCAAGAAATGCAGATCCCTACCAATTATGGTGCTAGATACACCCGTACATTCAACAAGATTTTCCACGATTTAGCCCAGCAATACCAAGTACCATTAATTCCATTTTTTTTAGAAGAAATAGCGCTAAATCCAGAATTAATGATGCGAGATGGCATTCATCCAACTAAAGAAGCGCAACCTATGATTGTTGAGTTTATGTCGCCAAAAATGTTGCAAGCACTTGGCAACTAACTTGCTTTATTTAATTCAATAATTATCTCGCTCACTTGTATAAAAACATTGTTTAACCCTGTATTATACCTACTCGAAGGTGCCACAATGTAATCTACACTTGTGCACGCATAACTTGAAACTCCTCCCCTACCAGCGGGCAATTAGAGCGAATATTTAACATCACAATCACAGCATCATGAAAATTCCAAAACGCTTACAACCCCTAGTTGATGATGGCTTAGTTGATGAAGTAATTTATCAATTGATGAGCGGCAAAGAAGCAACCGTGTTTGTTGTGAAAAGCCAAGGCGAAATTTGCTGCGCAAAAGTTTATAAAGAATCGATGAAGCGCAGCTTTAAAAAAGCGGCTCAATACCAAGAAGGTAGAAAAGTCAAAAATAGTCGCCGCGCACGAGCCATGGAAAAAGGCTCTAAATTTGGCCGCAAGCAGCAAGAAGATTTGTGGCAAAATGCCGAAGTAGATGCCTTGTTCAAATTAGCAGCGGCTGGCGTAAGAGTGCCACAACCATTTGGTTGCTATGATGGCGTATTATTAATGGAGCTAGTTGCTGATGAACAAGGTGAAGTGGCACCTCGTTTAAATGATGTATCTATGAGTTATGAGCAAGCACTTGAAGATCATGCTTTAGTTATGCACTACGTAAAGTTAATGCTATGTGCTGGTTTAGTGCATGGAGATTTATCTGAATTTAACGTCCTAGTTGACGATTATGGCCCAGTGATAATCGACCTGCCCCAAGCGGTAGACGCTGCTGCAAATAATAATGCCTTTGCTATGCTACAGCGAGATGTACGTAATATGACTGAGTATTACGCTGAATTTGCGCCTGAGCTTCTTAATACGCATTACGCCGAAGAAATGTGGGCCTTGTTTGAAGACGGTGCATTAGCAGTCGATACAGAGCTTACAGGTGAGTTTGAATTTGATACATCTGAAGCCGATGTTGATACCGTCGTTGAAGAAATCAAAGCAGCGTTTGCAGAAGAGCAAGCACGGTTAGAGCGTATTAAAATTGCCAACGAACCTGATTAAATAACCAGACAAAATACGAAGTATTATTAATCAGAGTTTCATTTAAAAAAAAAGCACTGCCAGTTTGTATAAAACTAACAGTGCCCTAATAACGTTAATTAAACTTTGTGTTATTTAATATATCCTACTGGTTTCTCACCTGTATATTTTAAATAACGGTCTCTTAGTTTAGTTTGTCTAGATTCCATACTTACTGCTTTGCCAGACACATATACTTGCTCGGCAGCTTGAGTCACTTCAAGTGGGTCGCCACTGAAAATAACAAAGTCAGCTTGCTTACCCGATTCCAAACTACCAATATTATCATCCACGCCAAATATTTTTGCTGGATTGATAGTAAGCGAAGCAATTGCCGCATCGTGAGGAAGTCCATTAGCAACCGCATTACCGGCATGTTGGGCGGCAAGTCTAACGTTATGCGTATCGACGCCAATTGCAATCATTACGCCTGCTTCATGTAACCTTCCTGCATTCTCTAACGTTGCGCCTAAACGGTCGAATTCACCTGGCAAATTAAACTCAGGATTAAGGATAACTGGCACATCAGCTTCTGCAATTTGCGAGGCTACTCGCCATCCATCAGATGCATGCACTAGCACTACATCTAAGTTGGCAAAGCGTTTTTTAAGCGCTAACACCTGCAAAATATCATTGGCCCTATGCGCTGTTACTAATAATGGCGTATCGCCTTGTACCACTGGAATCAAAGCTTTAGCGTCAGCACGCGAAATCATGCCTTCCCAACCTTCACTGGGGCTTAAATCGTATGATAATGCAAATAATGCTTCTTCTAAACTTTGATTCAACGCTACCCATAACGCAGCCCTACTCTCACCATTATTATCAGCTCCACCATTACCCACATCAACATGAACAAATGCTTGTGGATGGGTCACCGATTCTAGTTCATCTCCTAAACTAATTATTGCACCTTGCCCATCAAACAATTGCGATGTTCTAAGGCCAGTTGCAGCACTAGTAAAACCTTCGATACGAGTGACATCTAACAATGTAGAATCTGCATTAAATGCAAATTGAGAGTCGTAGGCGGCGCCCACACTTGATACGGGGTGAGCGTCAACTCTTGAATCATTGACGCCAGCAGAAAGCCCTACCTCAACCAAACCAAGGCTTGTAAGTGCACCCATAAATCCAGGCGTAATAACTTTTCCTGACGCATCTACTTTGGTAAATCCGGCCGGTACTGTGTTGTTGGATAAAACGTCTTTAATTTTTCCATCTTCAATTAATAAAGTACCTTCAACAATAATGCCCTTTGGACCCATTGTATGTATTTGTGCGCCAGTAATGGCTAGTTTCTCTTGCGCAGTAGATGTTGCACTCATAACTGCCATAACAGACGTTAACGCAAGCAGTTTTAACTTATGTTTGAATGATGTTATTTGCAAGTTTCTCATTTCGCATCTCCTTGTGCAATCTGTCCTACTTCAAAGTCACTGACAGGCCATGTATCAGGTTGGGTACGGTCATATACCATTGCCCCATCTATAAATACTTTTTCAGCCTGCGCATAGGTAGAAAATGGATCGGCTGACCAAAGCACAACATCCGCATTTTTACCCTCTTCGATTGAGCCTGTGTAATCAAAAATACCTAATGATTTAGCAGGGTTTGCAGACAGCCACTGCCATGCCTCTGCTTGCGTAATATCAAGGCCCGCTCTAACACCATCCGACCATGCTTTAGCAGCTTCTTGATTCAAACGCTGGATCCCAATGTCGCTGTCAGAGTGAACAATAGCGCACGCACCCGCGTTATGTACCATAGGAATGTTTTCTCTTATGCCGTCGTATGCTTCCATTTTGAAGCCCCACCAATCAGCCCACATTGCTGAACACACATTATTTTCTGCAAGTTTGTCTGATATTTTGTATGCCTCAACTGCATGATGGAAAGATCCAATCTGATAATCAAATTCTTTCATCACATCCATCATCACCGTCATTTCATCCGCTCGGTAACAATGCATATGCACAATAATTTCACCATTTAACACGCCCGCTAGGGTTTCAAGTTGCAAGTCACGCTTTGGTGCGTCTGTCGCATTACCCGATTCTTTGCTTGCTTCATAATCTTGCCATTTTTTATTATATTCTTGTGCATCTATCCATGCTTTCCTATAACCGGCTACGTTAGCCATTCTGGTCATAGGGCCGCCTCTTGAGCCGTATACACGTTTAGGGTTTTCGCCACATGCCATTTTGATACCATACGGCGCTTCAGGAAACTTCATATCCTGCATGGTTCTGTTAGGAAGGTTTTTTAACGTGATACTTCTACCACCAAATAAATTAGCTGAACCCGGAAGAATTTGTAGCGAGGTTACACCACCAGCAAGCGCGCGCTGAAAGCCAGGGTCTTGAGGCCAAACCGAATGCTCTGCCCAAACCTCTGCAGTCACGGGGCCAGTCATTTCGTTGCCATCCGAATGTGAGCGCGTTCCTGGAGAAGGATATACCCCTAAATGGCTATGGTTATCAATAATACCTGGCGTTACCCATTTACCTTCGCCGTCTATTTCAATTGCATTTCGTGGCACCGACACACTTGTGCCGAACTCAGCAATTTTACCGTCTTCTAATAATATTTCACCCTCGTCTATTCTATTACCTAAACCGTCTAGAATAACAACGTTGGTGATCACCACTGGGGCAGAGTCAATTGCTTTATATGTGCTTGGAAAAGGGTTGTTAGCTTGATATTCTGTTGTTTGTGCTTGTTCTGAATCGCTGCAAGCACTTATGAAAAGTGAACAACTAACCAGAGCAAGGGCTAACCTTGTTTTATTGGTTTTCAAATTTGATTTCCTTTTTAATTATACTTCAATTTGTTTATTTGCATGTTGGCAAAAATTAAACTGCATCTACATTAGAATTAATTAAATCCATCGCAGACGCAAATACACGCTAAATAATTAGATAAACTTTTCCGACAATCTGTTTTCACGGAATACAAAAGCTTAACGTTAAATGATAAGTGTAGTGCATACACAACAAAAAAAGGAAGTTTTACGCAGAAATGATTAGCACGTGTACACTTTTACTGCATGAATTCGTAGCATTTTAGCTATTGAGGATAGCAACAATTTCATCTGCGGTTTTTAGCTTTCGCAATTTTAAAAACATTTCTTCAGCTTCTGGATACTGTGTCTTTAAATAAGAAAACCATTGTTTTACTCTATTAGGGTAATACAGTCCTTTTTCAGAATAAATTTCATATCCCGAATATGATACTAATAGCTTTTTCACTTCAAGCCAGTCAAAAGGCGTTTCATTGTGCTTGATAACAGACGCTAAATTAGGCAAAGCTAACGCCCCTCTTCCAAGCATAATATCTTTGGTCTCACTCTGTAAAATGCAATTCTGAGCGTCTTGCATTGACCAAATTTCTCCATTTGCAATTAACGGAATACTGGTTTTATGCTTAATTTTAGCTATCCAATCCCAATAAGCGGGTGGTTTGTAACCATCTCGTTTGGTCCTTGCATGCACTACTAACGAAGTTGCGCCAGCGGCGTCTATGGCTTGAGCATTTTCAATAGCAAGCGAGGTATCATCATACCCCAAACGAATTTTTGCAGTAACTTCATGTTCAGTTGGTACGGCATCTCTAACGGCTTTAACAATTGAATATAACGTCTCTGGATATTGCAGTAACACTGCCCCTCCTTTCGATTTATTAACCGTTTTAGCTGGGCAACCAAAATTTAAATCTACACCATGAGAACCAAGGTTAATGGCTGTTAATGCATTTTCTGCTAACCATTGGGGATGTTGACCTAGTAACTGAACTTTCACTTTTACACCACTGGGTGTAAAGCCACCATCGTGAAGTTCTGGGCAAATGCGATAAAAAACTTTGTTCGGTAATTTAGTGCTAACCACTCTTACAAATTCAGTTACGCATAAATCAAACCCACCTAAACGCGTCAACATATCACGCATCAAATGGTCAACTACACCTTGCATAGGTGCTAATACAATTTTCATTTTACAACTTATAGTGTGGGAGCAAGGTCAAATTAGACGCTACTTTTTCTTTAATTGAACATTTAAAGACATCAGCATATTTTTAAATACATCGTTAATATCTTCAAACTTTTCTTCACTGCAGTATATGCTCATACTGGTATCTACTTGTATTTGACTTCCGGTGTGCTTTTCAGCAAATGTTTTGGCTAACGCAGCTTTTACCCTATCAAAAAATTCATAAGCCTTTATTTCTTCGATATCCGACACGCAAATAACAAACTGATCTTGCGCATAGCGGCCCACGATATCTGCTTCTCTTGTTATGTGTTTAAATGTTTTAGCAACTTCTATAAGTACTACATCACTTTGAGTAGATTGAATAAATGCGTTCTCAGCAATAAAGTTTTTTATATCAAAAATAGCTAGCGCATTTGTTTTGTTCCGGCTCGGTTCTGGCAATAAATTCAACCTTTCTATTATTGCACGATTGTTTAGCAACCCAGTTTGTGTATCAATCACATGAATAAGACTTTGCTTGCGTCTCCACATGAAAAATGCCGCGCCGCTTGCAATAAATAAAACAGCCATAAATGCAATGGTTAATTGAATATTAAATTGTTCTTGTTCGCTAAGTTGGCTCTCTAAATTTGTGATATCGCTGTGCAACTGCAATAAATCGATACTGTTTGAAGACTCAAAATTTCTATCTTCATTAAATTGCGCTTTCTGTAAGTATTCTTCAAAGTGTTTGCTGATAGCATCATAGTCTTTTAACAACAAGCTAGCTCTTACTAGTAGTTCGTGATAAGTAATATCGCGTTTTATAAATCTAATATAACTTTCCGATGCTTTCTCTTCCTCTGCTAAGAACTTTTCAACACAGGCTTTATCTTTATTATGAACACACATTGTTGCTTCAAACTTCGCAAATAATCGCTTTTGAAATTCATTAGTTTTTGGCGTAATAGTTTTACCCCAAGTTTCGAGTTCCTTTTCAAGCTCTATAAAATCTTTTATTTTCAGATTATAACTAGACAGCAAAATACTTTGCTGTAAGTTGCTGTAAGGCGTGTTTACTTCTTTGTTTAATTCAATAAACGTATTTAATGATTCTCTCGCTTTTTCTAACTGATTGGAGTTAATAAAATTTATAATTGCGTTGTTTAATAATGTTAACAGATTGGATGTTGTATAAACCGATTTGGCTACCTCGTAGCCTTTATAATATTGACTAGCTGCAAGCTCTCGTCTTCCCATTTTTGCATACACTGCACCAACTCTATTGTGCGCATGCGCTAAGGCTGCAGGGTCATCTAAATTACCGATAGATTCTAACAATGAAAAAATACTAAAAAGCTTTAAATTGATATTTTTAGTACATTCACTTAAATAACCCAAGCTAGCACTTAAAAATACATCATTGTAATTATTTTCTGCGGCATCTCGAGCAAGTGAATAGTATCGACAGCGCTCAGGGTTTTCGTTCATATCGAAAATAAACCCATTTTGAAATATTGCCGATAAAAAATAACGGGACGTTCTATCGGCGTTTTGGTTGGCCAATATTTCTTCAACTATTGGTTTTGCTTCACCCGCTCTGCCACCACAAATTAAAGAGTGAGTTTTCATACTAGATAAACTTAATTGCTCATCTACGGTTAAACTTGGTGTAGCGAGTCTTTCTTCAACTTGAGTCAACAGTTCAGGCACTGGGCAATCATAAGTTGGTGTATATGCGGATTCGATGAAATCTTGCAAAGATAAGTTAGTTAAGTCGACTTGAGATTTGCTTTGGACAGAAAAAGACAAACTATAAATACACAAAAATGTAAAACTCATTACGCTTTTGTAAAACATATATCCTCTTATTTGACTGTGCAACAAAGTTGGGTATGACATAAGATTTAATTTAAAGCTATGATGGAAGTAAGCCAACAATACTTATCAATATACT
>DDIL01000059.1 GCA_002338515.1 Glaciecola sp. UBA1851
CTATGGTTAAGCTCGCATTCGGGATTGATTTCATTTAATCCTGATACGCTTAATTTTAAATATTTCACTCAAAATGAAGGTTTGCTGACCAATGAATACAATTCAGATGCCAGTATCAAACTCAATAATGGGCAATTTGTTTACGGTGGAATAAAAGGTTTAACACTATTTGCTCCTAACAGCTTAACGGATACGCTAAATACCTCTCCTGAGGTTAAAATATCAAAAGTTACAATCAATGGCGAATTACTGCTAGACAACTATGCCACTGTGGCAAACTCAAATATTCAGTTACAACACGATGATATTGGTTTTTCATTATATTATTCAACGTTACGTTATAGTGAAATTGCTAGCACAGACTATAAAGTTGTTGTATCAGGCAGTTCAAATATTGACTATCCAGTATCAAATAAGTCAAATATCAGTTTTCCAAAGTTACAACCAGGTAATTATACAATATCGATTTCTGCTAAGGATTCTACAAACGGAATATTCGGTAATCCCACCATACTTAATGTATCCGTGTCATATCCTCTATGGAGGCACCCTATTGCTTATGCGTTGTATCTTGGTTTAATCATTATTTTATTTAGCCTATGGCTGATTAAACGAAATGCGCGTTTGCGGGAAATCACACAAGCCCATGAACAAACAACAGCCGTTAAAAATAAACTCACTTTAGCATTAGAAGCCACCAATAGCGGTACTTGGGAATGGAATTCTAACACTCGGGAGTATTTGACTGATGCATATTCTAAGCTTGGCTATAGACTTAAAGATAATTTACCATCAAGTATTGAGGAGCATCTTCTATTAATTCACAGTCAAGATAGAGTCAGGGTAGAAAAATACTGGAACGCTTTAGTAGCTGGCGAACTCAGTAAAGTGAATATTGCTTATCGACTAAAAGCAGTGGATGATACTTGGCATTGGTATAAAGAAACGGGGAGTATTTTTAGAATAGACGAACATAATATTAAAATTATTGGGACAACAACCAATATTACTGAAAGACTCGTCAATGAAGAGAAGGCTAAAATTTTTGGAGAGGCCTTTAAACAAACAAATGATTTTGTATTAATTTTTGATTCAGGGCTTAAATTGGTGACTGCCAACCCTGCTTTTTTAGATGCCTTTAAAATTTCCGAAACCCCCAATTTAAGCAAACATTTTTATAAACTTATAAGAGATTCAGGTAATAGTTTAAGTGCTATTTATCGAAGAATGAAATTACTTAAAAAAGGAAATGCATACAAAGCCCAAGATACTCTTCGCATGTTAGATGGTCGTACATTAGATGTTTTAGTGAACATAACCACATTGGAAGCATCAATGGAAATAGCTAATTACGAGTATTACTTGGTCATTATTTCTGATATTAGCGAACAAAAAGCAGCTGAAGAAAACTTACGCAGGCTCGCTAATTATGACAGCTTAACCGGCTTACCTAACCGAGTATTATTGGTTGATAGAATTTCTCACGCTTTAGATATGGCTAATCAGAAAGATAGAATGCTGGCTTTACTCTTTATTGATTTAGATAGGTTTAAGCAAGTTAATGATAGTTTAGGCCACAATGCTGGAGATGAACTATTACGGCAAATTGCTATGCGTCTAAACAATTTCAGTAGCAAAAACGATACGGTAGCTCGTCTAGGGGGAGATGAATTTGTTATTATGATTGAAGATATTACAGGGATTTCTGCTTTAAGCGCCCATGCTCAGAGAGTGATTGAAGAGATAGAAAAACCGGTTGTGATAAAAAATCAAAAAATTAGCGTATCTTCTAGTATTGGTATAGCGCTTTACCCTAATGATGCTAAAACTTCTTCAGATCTGATGAAAAACGCGGATTTAGCTATGTATCATGCAAAAGGACAAGGAAGAGGTAATTTCCAATATTTCACTCAGGAAATGAATGAGCGCGCACATTTAAGATTGGAGCTTGAAAACAAAATTAAACAGGCTCATAAAAACAAACATTTTGATAATTTTTATCAGCCTATTCATGATGTTACTCTTAAAAAAACGGTTGGATATGAATTACTACTAAGATGGACTCAAAGAGATGAATTTATTAGTCCAGATGTGTTCATCCCTATTTCTGAAGAAATAGGATTGATAGAAGATGTCACAATGCATGCTTTAATTAATGCACTGCCAGTTCTAAAATGTTGGAAAGAAAAGCAACACAGCTTGTATTTATCTATTAATTTGTCAGGCAAGCATTTTGAAAAGCAATCGTCTACTCAGCGCATAATGGATTTATTCGCTGCCCATCTTATTCCCCCAAATTTTATACGTTTTGAAATTACAGAAGGCGTATTGATGATGAATTATGACAAAGCAAAAGTGTACATGCAGAAAATAAGAGATAATGGATACAGCATTGCGCTAGACGATTTTGGAACTGGCTATTCATCTTTAAAATATTTAAAAAGTTTCCCCATACAGGTGATAAAAATTGATAGGAGTTTTGTCTCAGATATAGGCATTGATTCTAATGACGAAGCGATTATTTCAGCGGTATTAAAGATGGCTGAAAGTCTTGGTATGTCTTGCATCGCTGAAGGTATAGAGACATTGGCGCAGCTTGAATTTTTACTTGAGCGTGGATGTTACATACAACAAGGCTATTACTTCTCTAAACCTATTAATACTAATCAATTATTAGACCTTAATTACAAATAAATTTATAAAGGTAGGGCCTCTCATTAACTGGCTTCAACTTTAATACCTCTTACTATTCCTGAAGAAATACTTGTTTTGGCTCGTCATTTGCTTACGAACTATAAATATTGAATTTGAATATTCTTATTCTTTTATTAATAAGTTGTATCCCAAATTACGTAAAGACATTGCTAGCCACCGTATTAATTAAGCTTTCATCAATATTTAAGTGGCTTATACAGATATTTCAATAGGAACTATTCGCTTGGAAAAGGCTTCAGAATTTAAAAAAGTAGATCAACCTTTAGTGCTAGAAACAGTTCAACCTGACTTTAATTTGACAGATTTAAACCATGACATGACGTCAAATGAACTACTAGAGCTTAATATCGCGTTGTTTGCTTTGCTAATACAAGACAATGTAACTGAAAAAGCAATTCAAGCATTAGTGTATGAAAGATCGCAAGAAGTTGAACGCATTCTTGATCAATCTAATGACATACAGAAACGTGAGTTTGCAAGTTTAGAGTCGCCTGTTAATGAGTTGATCATGACGCACATTAATAAACTAAAAGATACCGTTCAAAAAAGTTTAGGGAAGGTGAGCAAAGCATCTAAAGCAATTAAAAAGTATCGTCAAAGGTAGAGAGTTTAATAATTTATGTTAAATGATATTCGCTTACATTTAGATGCAGATGAAAAAGCACAAGCCAATCGAGAGCAAATTTTCTTAGCTACAATAAATCAAAGATATATACGTAATCGTGAAGCGCTAATACGTTATATCCCTTCCATTGGTAATCAACTAGATAAAATACACAATAATCAACTCAGTATTTTTGTCGATAAAAATGGTGAGATAAATTTAGTTGAAATACAGTCTGGAAAAACAGTATATGCGCCTAACTCTGATAGTAGTATTGAGCAACAATTTCTATCTTGGGCAAGCAATAGCGCTTGGTTAAATTTGTCTGAAAATAAAAGTGAATATTCCCCATTAATGACGAATAAAGCGAATAATCACTCTCAGAATATTACTTTTCATCAACTATCAAATTACGCTGCCCAATTAGAAGAATGGCAAACAAATAAACCAATAGATACATTAGTCTGTTTGGGAATGGGTAAGGCAACGTTTTTAAAGCACTTACTTGATTCATTACTTAAAAATCAGCCTCGTGCTGCTGCTAGTTTAGACGTTTCAAATCTTAAATACTTAGTATGCTATGAGCCAAACTGGGAGCTATTTAAATGTTCATTGTATTGCTTTGATTGGGCTAACTTGCTTGAACAAGCTGAAAGTTTATCTTTGCAATTATTCTTGCAAATAGGTACCAACGTTTCTGACATTTACTCTGATATTAGTGAATTAAATAAACAGGTTGGCGCTGAGCAAATTTTATTCTTTAAACATCTCAATATGCCTGTCTACAATAATCTCATTCGTAATATTCGATTGGGCTTTTGGAATGCATCCGTCACGCAATCAAATACAATAGAGGCAGAGCGCAAACATCATAACCATTATTTGCACCTGTTTTCTTCTGTGAATGTTGACCAATGGAAAGAAGCGAGTATTCAACATCGCAAATTTGAACAAAATATGCAGGCTTTTAAAGAATATTATCCTGATATTCATAGTGCATTTTCTAACTATTCCCCCCATTGCTGGCAGGTTATTCACAATGCAAAACGTGACTTATTTAATGTATATAATCAATATTCACATTCATTTATGCATAACAATCAGCCTGATGTTGAGACAAAAATGCAAGCAGAACACTTTGTTCAATACCCAAGTTACGATGGTCTTGTGCTAGGGTATGCAGGCAAAAAACTAAAACATTATTTGCATAACTCGTTCGCTCGCCAAAGTGATTTTATACTGCGTGAATATGAGAATACGAAAGGAAGTTTACCTGATTCTGTAAAAGTTCTCATGGTATTAGGATTAGGTTCTGGCTATTTGCTTGAGTGCGTCTATCACCAAAAAGATATTCAAAATTTAGTAGTATGCGAACCCAACCCTGACATGTTTTATGCATCTTTATTTGTAATCGATTGGAAAGCGATTATTGATAAAGTAGAAACGAATGAGTATCAACTTTATATCAATATTGGTGAAGCAAGTTCAAGACTATTTAAAGACGTTATGTCTCAATTTATGCAATTGGGGCCATACTTATTGAACGAAACTTACATTTTGCAGTGTTATCAAAATCCACATTTAGAACAAGTGTTTTATGAAGTTAGGCAACAACTTCAAGTGTTATTTGCAATGGGAGAAAATTTCGACCATGTCGCTTATGGCATAGCCCATACAATGCTTGCGTTGAAAAGTAAAATACCTGCTATGCGTTTTAATCCTAAAGCGTTTTTAACCAGTGACAATAAGCAAACGCCCGTGTTTATTGTTGGAAATGGTCCTTCTTTAGATGAAAATATAGAGGTGATAAAAGAGCATAGGGAACAAGTGATAGTAGTAAGTTGCGGAACCGCCTTACAAGCCCTTCATCGCTACAATATTACTCCTGATTTTCATGGTG
This sequence comes from Glaciecola sp. UBA1851, assembly GCA_002338515.1. Lineage (GTDB taxonomy): Bacteria > Pseudomonadota > Gammaproteobacteria > Enterobacterales > Alteromonadaceae > Glaciecola. The sequence goes on from DDIL01000059.1 coordinate 5,220, forward strand.
AAGTAGAGCAATGC
>DDIL01000052.1:0-10261 GCA_002338515.1 Glaciecola sp. UBA1851
CAAATCCGCGCTGTACAAGAAACAAAGATAAATACAAATACCAAAGCGAGTGTTTAAGCACTGATTTTAATTTTTACTGCATAGACTATTATTGCCAGTACAAAATTTATCCGTTAGAGTTACAAAAATATAAAAAAATCTTATAGATATGGATGTTCCTCAAAATACTAATTCAGCTTTATTATCAGCAATTTCTTTAGGCGATAAAAATGCCGAGAAGCAGCTTGTAGACATGTTTTTTCGTGGTTTAGTGTTTATATTGCAGCGTCATTGCAATAACCCTTCTTTAGCGCAAGACCTAGCCCAAGAAACCTTTATAGTTGTACTAAAAAAAGCGCGTGACGGGGCTATCAACAAACCAGAGGCGTTATCTGCATTTATTCGCCAAACAGGTATTAACTTATTAATTGCATATAAGCGAAAAGAGACTCGGCAAAATACGCATTCCGACTCAGACACAATCCAAACCACAGTTAGTACTGCTAACGACGCAGGTCAAAATCTCCACTTTGAGAAGCTCAACACCGTGGTAAATGAAGTGATTGAAGAACTTTCCCAACAACGAGATAAAGACATTTTACGAAGTGTTTTTATACAACAAGAATCAAAAAACGTTGTGTGCGCGCAACTCTCACTCACTAGTGAGCATTTCGACCGTGTATTATATCGTGCGCGAGAAAGACTAAAGCAAAAATTAGTTGTTCGTCTTGGGATTAAAAACGATATGAAGTCATATCTATTTTCAGCTTTTTTACTATTATTTTTTAGTAACTTAGGCAGTCAAAATATTATTTCTTTAGAAACAACGAGAGAAATACCGACCACACAACACTTCTATCAATATGTACTTGAAATTACTATGGCTCAAGAACTAAGCAAAGAGGTGCTAAATGATTGATCACAATTCTGCTTGGTTTGAGAAAGAATCAACACTATTAGATTATCAGCATAATAAGCTATCACCTGAAGAGGTAATAGCGTTTGAAGAATATATTATGGATAAGCCTGAAATATTAGATAGATTAGAACTAAATCAAACTTTTGCTACATACAGTGCTGAAACGTCTTTTGCTAAGTCTAAGTCTTTTTGGGCGCACTTCAATATCTCTAATTTATTAATTGGCGGATTATCTGGTGCGGCAGTATTTACATTTATGTTGTTATTCTTACCGCTAAGTACCAGTGAAAATATGACAAGCGCTTCGCATATTATTTATATGGATGTATTACGTTCAACTGCACAACCAATCACACAAATTAATCTACCTGCTCAATCAAATTCAAACTTGATATTAGTTGTGAGTGTAGGGCCAGAAGTTACCGGCCCATTAAGTGCAATAATACAAGACTCTAATAAACAAGAAATTTATGAGCTTAATGACATTGTTGTTGGCAATACTGGAGAGGTAATACTACAAGTAGATAGTACAAAATTAGAACAAAGTCCTTTTTCGCTTTACGTAAACGGTTCAACACTAGAAGAAACATTAATGTTTAATTTTGATATAGTTCGTGAAAGCAAATGAAACGTACCGCAAGCCATGGAGGCGCATTTCAAGTCGTCCAGAAGAAGCATAAAAAACAAATTAAAGGCTTCAATCTGGACGATACAGTTAGTAAGCCAGAACAACTCACTAAACGCGAAATTATTGCACTAAGCAATATATTGTTGTCACATAAGGCCATTCCGTCAAAACTTCTCGCAGGCTATACCTATTTAGGTCAATTTATTGATCATGACTTTGTACTTTCGCGAAAAACAGATGTGATTGCAAACGATGAAACAGCTTACAGTGGCGACAACGAAAACGATACCTCACCTTCACTAGATTTATCTTGTCTATATTTTTGTAAAGCAAAGGCACAAGCCTTAGCAAAGAGCAAAACGTCTAAAGGAGCGCTAGCGTTATCAAGCGTAAAAAAATCTGACCTTAATTATCCTATTTCTGAACATCTTGGTTTAGAGTGGGATTTACCTAGGTGCAATGGAAAAGCGCTGATACCCGATTCGAGAAATGAAGAACATATTTTAATTGCTCAGCTTCATGTTTTATTCATTAAGCTTCATAATTATTATGCGTTACAAGTTAATAAACTAGATAGTTCTCTTTCTTCAAAAGCAGTATTTAGAAAAGCAAAGCAAGCCACCATTGCCAGCTATCAATCAATAATAGTCAACGATTTTTTAAAAACGATTATCGATCCTAAAATATATCAATTGTATTTTGAAGAGTCTGAGAACGAACAAACAAATACGCTTTCAAAAACAATTCAAACAACGCACTTTTTTACAAATAATAATGACAAATTTAGTATTCCAAAAGCGTTCTCAGTTGCAGCATACCGATTTGGCCATGCACTGGTGCGAGATGAATATAAAATAAATAAACATACCAAACGTTGCTTAAATGAACTTTTCTCGCTTACTCAACAAAAAGACCAAATTGATTATGTATTCAAAAGTGAAAACATCATTGATTGGCATCGTTTTTTCTGTCATGCCAGCGATAAGCAGCCTGCTATGGAGTACTTCCCAACTACCGTTATAAGGTTACCCAATTTACCTTTTCCTCATAACAACCTGTTAGCAAGAAACTTGCTACGCAGTCGCTCCCTTGACCTTATGTCTGGATTTGAGGCGCAAAATATGGTGTTAACCAAGCTGTCGAATATAGAAACAACGATAGGGCTGAGTCCACTGTTAAATACATTAATAGAAGATATCTCAAGAACAACCATTACATCACTCAATTTATCAATTAATAAAGTAGCAAGTGGCCGCGATAGCGATAAACTTTTTGATCTGTTAAAACAAAGCGAAGAACCAACTCTTCTTCATAGCCTACAACGCAAGCCACCTTTGTGGTTTTATTTACTAGCAGAGTCATCAAGAACATTAGATGAACATGGCGGTATATCTTTTAAGCTGAGTAAGCTGCATAGCTTAATCATTGCTGAAACTTTTTACCACGCGCTACGCCATTCAAAGGCTGAATCACCTAACTTACCTTTTACTGATTTTAAACCAATGCGTAGCATGCTTGAGCTAATTACGCTTATCCAAACATAACAACGAAACAGGAGATACTTATGAATTTTGTAGGTCGATGGAATTTTGAAGGGCTAGACGGCGCTAATAATAACGACGGTTACCCTCTACTTGCAGCCACAAACGACTATTTTATAATAGAAGAGCCAATTCAAAACGGCGATATGCGCTTTTATAAAGTGGTGCATTACAGGGAAGACGGCGGTGTTCGACAAACAATGGTTTTCTCACAATATAAAGAGTCTTACCCGGTAAATGTTTTCACTGATAACGCGCATGCTACCGTGTTTATGTCGTATATATTTGTGGAGGACATTGATGGGGTCGACTTTCTAAATTGTATGGCTGCAATTATTGGTGGCAACGACTTGATTGACACTGCACAGACCACAATTGGTAGCATGGGCTTACGATATGCTGACGATGAAATACCAAACTATAACTTTACGAAACGCTGGAATTGTAGTTCCGACAATTAACACAAACTTTTGATATAAAACGTGCTTTTATGGATAAGAACGATGGCAGAATACACAGCATCAGTCTAAAACAGATAGTTATCTTGTTTTGTCTAGTGCTGTTGCCTTGTTCTATATTCGCTCAAACTTGTGAACCTATTTTTGAAAATAAGCCATTGTTAGCTGAAAGACAATTAGCCAGTAACAATCGTTTAGGGTCATCTGTATTAATAGCTACACACCCACATATTCGTTTACAAGTGGTATTACATGAGCAAAACCAATATCGCGTTTACAAACATGATTTATTAGCTGGAACTCCTATTTTAGTTGATGTGACCAATAATGAGCAGCAACTTGCATGTGTTTATGCAACGCACGAAAACCAGCTTGAAACACCCTTCCTTTCTTCACAAACAATGCTTCAACAGTTACCACTTAAGCCTAATCATAACGTGGCCTTACAACCTTTCTTAAATGCATCTAATTCGCCAAATACAACACTATCATTAAATAGCTTAATAGCACTTTTATCTAACGCCCCTGAGTTAAATAAAGAAATAACAAACAGCGCATATCAAACACTGATTGCTAACCTAATTCGCAACAGTCAGTTTGTGGAACTCAAAAGTGCCTTTCAACAATTTGAAATGCTCAGTTTCAATGATTATCAGACATTATGGATGCTTTCAGTCATTGTTGAAAATGCCACCATTGATCGCGATATTAATTTAGCTCTTGAATACTTCAATCGTTATGCAAATATGAATTTGTTAGACAAGAACGCTCAATTTTTGCAGCAATTAATTTTAGGCTCTATTTATTTAGCGGACAACAAATTAAGCCAAAGTGCGAGCGTATTTGATCAGGCCGCCCTATTACTAAATGGACAAAATAATATCGTTACAGGCTACAAAATTGACTATTTTGATAGCCTTGGTCATTTGCACCTTTTGCACTTTTATCAATCTAGTAGTCAATCCGACTTAACCACGTCGTTAGATGCTGAATATAAAGCACTAGCACTAACTAAAGAAATACAAGATAACGACAAAAGCTCTAGGGTACTAAGTAACATTGCATGGATTCATAAAGCTAATGGCGACCTAAACCATGCTCTGAGAAATTACTTCCACTCTCAACATTATATTGAAGACGAACCTGACCATTTTCGTCATATTTATATTTTTCGAAACATCGGACAATTGGCCCTATCCACCGGCCAATATAGGCGTGCATTAGTGTTCTTACTCGCAGCGCTAGAGAAATCCGAGAATAAAATGCCTTTCTGGGAGGCGCGTTTATTCTGCCTAGTAGGAGAAGCTAATCTGAATTTACGTCAGTATAACGATGCACTAAGTCGAATTGAAACATGTGAAACAAAACTAGAACAATTAGTTAATGAAACAAACAATACAATATATGTCGATCATTTGATTGAGGCGCGCATATTGTTATATAGACTTCAAGAAGCACTTGGCAATCAAGCTGGAAAAAAATTACTTTTAGAAAAGCTTACTAACTTGCCGTTTAGTATTGAAGACGCTGATTTACGCGTATCCTATAGCATGTTTATGGCAAGGCAAAAATTCAAGAACCAAGAAATGGCTGATGGGAATGAATGGTTAAGTTCAGCCTTGTCATTGAGCTACCAATCAGCAGATCCAACATTGAAAGTCAGTATTCATATGCAATCGGCAATGCTTCTGTCCAAATTTGATAGCGAGCGTGCAAAACAGTACGGCAATATCGCTATCGACTTGTTAACCACGGCAAGTAAGGAACAATTAGACAAAGAACAAACCATTAAATGGAAACAACAACTTCAGCGCTTTTTTTCCTTCATGAATGAAGGATATATTATTGAACAAGACTGGGAGGGCTTGTTTGCTTTTCATCATAAAATTAGAAGCCGAAGCTTTAATCAAGGCGAAAGTGAACAAGAAATAATATCTGAGAGTCTTCGCCAAGATCTTGATGACATAAGCCGACTAGCGCTTCGCAATACAAGTGATGAGCGCGATTATTCAAATACACTAAAACTAGCGATTAAAAAAACGAAACTTGCGTGGTCAGCAAATATTAATGCAACATCGCCCATTGATTCAGAGCTAGCTTGGTACGCAAACATACAGGAATTGAGAGAAAATTCTGTATTGACGCAATATATCGATAAAAATAATAGCCAAAATTTAACAATAAATGACTATCAAAAAACACTCAGAGCTGATCAGAGTATATTGCTTTTGTTAACCACTAATAATGATTATTGGGGCCTGTTGATTAATCAGAATGATTTTACTGCATACGAAATTGGTAATATTGAATTAACTGAAAAATTAGTAGAGCAAACACTCCAGCTTGCAAGCTCAGCTAATGCTCCATTTGGTAATCAGAAAAAGCGAATAAGTGAAAAATTTCTACCCGCTAATGTAAGACATATTGCGTCTTCCGAACTGTATATTGTTCCAACCACAGGTTTATATAGCGTCCCTTTTTCACTACTGACCCTTAAAACAGATGCACAACCTGACTCATCAAACGCTTTTAATATAGTGCTGAGTCATTCAATCCCGGTTATTAGCAATGAATCAATACGAATAAAAACTGATGCCAAGGTTACCATATTTGCTTCACCAACATTTTCTGAGCCGAACGAGGAAGCTGATAATTGGGCAAGTAATTTGGCTAATTTGCCTTGGTCAAAAACAGAAATTGATACGGTAAATAAGTTCTTCAACAACGCACAAATTTTTCAAGCTCAAGATGCCACCCGCAAGCAATTCTTATCAACTAATGCGCAAAAAGCACAAATTTTACATATTTCAACGCATAGTTATTACAACAAACAAACTCCTCAGGAGACGGGGTTTGCACTTTCAGCATCAAACAAAAACGGGCAAACAATAGACGCGTTTGTAACCCAGTCAGATATACAGCATCGTTTTTACCAAAACGAACTAGTAGTCATAAATGGTTGTGAAACGGCCATGGGTGAAGATGCAGGCTTGGGTGGCCACTTAAGCATGTCTAGTGCATTTTTAACCAGCGGTGCAAAACAGGTTATTGGAACGCTTTGGCCAATTTCCGACAAAGCATCTGCTTTGTTTATGCGCTACTTCTATCAACAACTTGCTACCCACGGTGACGCTTCCTTGTCGTTAAGCCAAGCCCGCACTAAAATGCGAATGCAAACACGTTATAAACATCCTTTCTATTGGGCAAGCTATGTTCTAATACAATAACGAGTATTAAAAATTGCACTATTATTTGCTTAATCAAAGATTCCATAAACAAAAAGCCCAGTAGCAAAACTACTGGGCATTAAGCATAACGCTTTATTTAAATCATATGCTCTATTGGCGAATGCGCGCATCATTCAGTGGCGCTAGTAGCAAGAAGAAAATCCACGCTACCCAAGAAACAAAGATAACTGCTAACAACCAAGCGAGTTTTTCACCACCAGTTACTTTGCTAGAGAATAAGATCCAAAGAATTGGGATCAAATACAAGATTCCAATAAAAATCATACCAATACCAGCAAAAATAAATTCCATCATTCACCTCAAATTAAAAGTAACCGCATTATCAATTAATGCATTCTAGGATATAAACATAGTACTTTGTATTAATCACTATTACAGTGCCAACGTATTTCAAAAAGTACTATGTTTTTCATACATCCGTTACATGTACTGTAGCAACTCTGATGCCATAATATTTTCGCAATTAAATCAGTCGCTTATTTCAAACAGTGTATTTACAAATGCACCGATATTAATCAAATTTACTAACATTTAGTAAATTTAACACGCTTTTACTAAATGATGACCAGGTTAGTTGGCTATAAAAATACAAAGCAATGTAGAGGTTATTGAAAGTTATAGAGAAGCAGATAGCGAAGACGGTACAAAATGAATTTATCTAGATTTTGAAAGAGTTTGCAAGGCTGAATGGGAAATAAAAAGTGAAATCACAAAAAACTAAAAGCAAATAAATACCGTGCTGATTAAACAACACGGCAATATCTTATCTGTACTACTTTCGAGGTTTTTTAAACCCAAAGAATCCATTTTCAATAATTTGTTCAGATACCTTCTCTGGCACTAATGCTTCCCAATCGCCTCTTCCCTGTTTCAATTGTTTGAGAACTTCACGAGAGTATATTTTAAACAGTTCTAAATCGGTATTTTCTAACCCTGTAAGGAAGTCGTTCTCTAATAAATGTCGATACAAAAACCTTAAGTGATCTTGCACTTTTAATTCTTTATATTCTCTTAATTCACCCTCAGCATTCAGCTCTGGATAAATAAACATGCGTGTATTGTCTGGGAATAGTTTACCGAAACCTTCTAAAATACCTCCTTCAACACCACGATAAGAATCTTCATCAAATATTTGTTTTAGGTTAGTTAAGCCCACCACTATACCTATCTCTTTTTTCGTGTACTGTCGGAAATACTCTCTTAACTTGAAATAACGCGTATAGTCGGAAATCATCACGTTATAACCAAGTGAATTGAGTATTTGAACCCGCTGCACTAAGTCTTCTTCAGGCACTTGGTTATCGTTACCTCTATTATCATTTAATGATATTTCGGCAATCACCACCGTATCTTTTTCACTTACGTCAGGCAATTCATAAAATGCTTTCTTACCTTGTTCAATCATATCTACATTAAGGTTAGTAACTGGCCTGAATGACCCTCTAATAGTTAACACGTTTTTCTTGTAAAGCACTTCAGATGGCACACCAATAGTACCGTCTGCTTTGAAAATAATTGCGCGTGTTTTCCAGCTACGTATTAGATGTAAATTAATGGCTCTATTGTCAATATCTTCAAAGTAAGGGCCCACAAACTCCATTGAATCTATTTCAATTCTGCCTGGTTTGATGCCATCAGAAAGAGAATCAATCATCATTTTGGGGTTTTCAAAATAGTAGAAAACTGCGTAAATGAGATTGACGCCCAAAACGCCCAAGGCTTGCTGTTGAGCTTCTGCATTGTCGTCGTGCATACGTACATGAATTTTTATATTTGAAGGCTCTGCACCCGGATACATTTGCGCTCGAACACCACACCAAGCATGGCACTCATTTTTGCTATTAAAACTTTTTGCAGCAACCGTAGCGGCATAAGCAAAGTATCGTGATGAGCGTGAACGCGCTTCTGATACTCGTTCTAATACCAAGTCAAGCTCTTGTGACATCATGGCCTTTACACGCGACTTACTCACGTATCGTCTGTCTTCTTGAACACCGTAAATCGCATCTGAAAACTGCATATCGTAAGCAGACATGGTTTTAGCAATAGTGCCCGCAGCAGCGCCTGCTAAGAAAAACTGCCTAGCCACCTCTTGCCCTGCGCCTATTTCAACAATGGTGCCATACTTTTTATCATCTAAATTGATGCGTAACGCTTTTTGCGCGGTGGTACGACTGCTGACTGCTTTAGTTTCCATGAGTTCTCCAGCTATTTAGCTATGTAAAATTTTACTTGGGTTAACATGTTGGGTTATCGGCAAGTGCGAATAAATCGTGACTTCTTAATGACTTACAGCCTAATAAATTCTGCTGCTTATCACAAGGATAGATATATAAGATAAAAGGATAATGTTATTACAAAATTATGTTTTGACTAAATAATGGTAATAGATCTACTTTGAAAACACTCTAATGAAGTGTTCTAGTTCTAATCGCGCTTTATCATTTTTCTCATCTAACCATCCTTTTGCATGTTTCGGTATGTGTTCATGAGACTTCTTTGGGTCGTCAAACGCATAGTATTGTAGCATGCTTGCAAACGCTTTTTGTTGCGCTTTTGGTAAATGCCGAAATGCCTGCATAGCATGTAATATCGCCGCTAGCGGTTTGGCTGTGCCTAAGTCGCTATCGTTCCACCAATAATTCACCAATATATTAAAACTAGAGAGAGACTGCACATGATGCCACCAAGGCGTAGGGATATAAATCGCATCACCCGGCGCTAGCTCAATAGATAATGCATGTTCATAAGCAGACGCATATTTAGGATGTTGAGTTAAATCTGGTTCAAGAATATTCACTAGGCTAATTGGCTGACCAGCGGGCGTAAACTCCAATGGTCCAATATATAAATTTTCGGTTTGTTGCGGGGGGAACAAGGTAAACCTGCGCTTGCCAGCCACTACCACTGCAATATTATCTGATTCATCAAAATGCGGGGCTACCACCACTTTATTTCCAAACCAAATAAAAGGAGTTAAGGTATTTTCTACCAATGGGTTATCTATTTGTGGAAGTAACTTATCAAAATACTGTTCTATGGGGACACATTGCGCGGCATAATCTGCCTCTTGTGTATCGGTTAGCATTCGCTCTAAACCCTTTTCCAAAGGCAGTTCTGCTACACCAAAATTCATAGCGGTCATATCTTGATTGTAAAACATGCGGCTATTTTCTGTTGTAGGAATACGACTTAATGACATAGGCTTGCTAAGCACACTTGCACATGACTTCAAATAGCTATGCATATTTTGTTGATTATTGGCTGCTTTTACAGGCTCCCAATTTGAAGCAAAGTCTTGTATAACAAAAGGCATGCCCATAGGCTTAAGTTCATGCTCAAATTCTACTTTTGTCACATTGGTATGAATGCTGGGTTTAGGCAGTTTGCTTAAATCAAATGTCACGTTTGCTCTCAATTTTTGAAATACTATTTATACTATCAGTTTATTTTCATTAAGCAGTTATTTTCAACAATAAAAACCACAG
>DDIL01000052.1:10547-17895 GCA_002338515.1 Glaciecola sp. UBA1851
AAAGCCTTGTTAAATCATCACTTTTTTACTTGCATAAAGGCAGTATTATGACCGAAACCTTGAATAAAACGCTTTACCCTAATTTACTTACCCCATTAGATTTAGGGTTCACAACGTTAAAAAATAGAACGCTTATGGGCTCAATGCACTTAGGTCTTGAAGAAGAAAAAGGTGGGTTTGATAAACTCGCAGCGTTTTATGCAACGCGAGCCAAAGGTGGTGTTGGTTTAATTGTAACAGGCGGTATTGCGCCTAATATGGCTGGTTGGGTAGCGCCCTTTGCTGGCAGAATGACCAGTAGTCGCCATGCCAAAAAACATAGAGTTATAACCGAAGCTGTGCATAAAGAAGGCGGTAAAATATGTATGCAAATACTGCACTCTGGTCGCTACGGATATCATCCGCTAGCTGTGTCGGCGTCAGGTGTAAAATCTCCTATTACCCCATTTAAACCCCGTGAACTTACTAGCCGCGGCATAAAAAGTACGATTAAAGACTACGCAAATTGTGCTGGCTACGCGAAGCAAGCTGGCTATGACGGTGTTGAAATAATGGGCTCGGAAGGGTACTTAATTAATCAATTTTTTTGTGAGCGCACCAATAAAAGAGATGATGAATGGGGCGGGAGTCTTGAAAATAGGGCACGTTTAGCCATTGAAGTAGTTCGGAAAACAAGAGAGAAAGTAGGTAAAGAGTTTATTATCATTTATCGTTTAAGCATGTTGGATTTAGTAGAAGGGGGCGCAAGTTGGGAAGAGGTGGTTTACCTTGCAAAAGAAATTGAAAAGGCAGGCGCCACATTAATAAACACTGGCATTGGTTGGCATGAAGCCCGAGTGCCCACCATCGCCACTTCTGTTCCACGTGCAGCCTTCACGTGGATTACTCAGCGAATGAAAGAGCAGGTTTCTATTCCCTTAATTACTACTAACCGAATTAATACACCGGAAGTGGCAGAGTCTGTATTAGCAGATGGCCATGCTGATATGGTATCAATGGCTCGCCCATTTTTAGCTGATGCCGACTTTGTAGCAAAGGCGATGCGCAATGAATCACATTTAATCAATACTTGTATAGCCTGTAATCAAGCCTGTTTAGATCATGCTTTTGAACAAAAACGTGCCAGTTGTTTGGTAAATCCTCAAGCTTGTTATGAAACTGAGCTCATATTCAAAACAGTAGCATCAGCTAAAAAATTGGCGGTAGTAGGAGCTGGCCCTGCGGGTTTAGCTTTTTCAACTTATGCAGCCCAGCGTGGTCATGAAGTTCATTTGTTTGAACAATCATCAGAAATAGGTGGGCAGTTCAATTACGCTAAGCAGGTACCAGGCAAAGAAGAGTTTTACGAAACGCTTCGCTACTACAAAAATATGATAGAGAAAACTGGGGTGCATTTACACTTGAATACTCAAGTGGATGCCGAGTTATTAAGCAATGAGGGTTTTCAAGAAGTAATCATGGCAACGGGTATTAAGCCTCGATCACTCACCATAGAAGGGCATGATCATGAAAAAGTCATGAGTTACATTGATGTACTTCGTGACCATAAACCGGTTGGCAAATCAGTAGCGGTGATTGGTGCGGGTGGGATAGGTTTTGATGTGTCTGAATACCTAGTTGAACAGAAAAACTTAACGACCGATTTAGACAAATGGCTAAAGCATTGGGGAATAGACAAAAACTACGAACAAGCAGGCGCCATTACTAAACCTAAATTGTCAGAGCCTCCTAGGCAAGTTTATTTGTTGCAGCGTAAAACTACCAAAGTAGGCAAGGGGTTAGGTAAAACCACCGGCTGGATCCATCGAACTTCACTCACAAATCATCGCGTGCAAATGATCAATGGCGTGACATATCAGAAAATTGATGATGATGGACTGCACATCTTAATAGGCGATAAACCTAAGGTACTAAACGTAGATAATATAATTGTGTGTGCAGGCCAAGAACCCTTCAGAGAACTTGAATCTAGCTTGCTTGAAAAGGGGATGAACGTATATGTTATTGGTGGGGCGGATGTAGCCGCTGAACTAGATGCCAAGCGCGCAATTAGACAAGGTGCAGAGCTAGCGGCTACTATATAAACTTAACCTACCGTGTAGCAAGGAATTATGAATGTATGTTTTTGCTACAGTGTTGGCGCTCGTCGCCTTCGCTGGCAACTCAGTTTTATGCAGAATGGCACTGCAACATCAAGCAATTGATGCCAATAGCTTTACTATTATCAGGCTAGTATCAGGCGCAATTGCTCTGTTTGCTATTATTAAGTTTCAGCAACTCAAAACGAATAAACCAATAGAAAATAGAGTGAGTGTTAACATAGAGTGGCTGAGTGCCTTTATGCTATTTGTATATGCGGCATGTTTTTCTTTTGCATATATTAAAATGGATGCCGGGCTTGGTGCGTTAGTTTTGTTCGCTTGTGTACAAATTACTATGATTGCCACCAGTATCTTTGCTAAACAGCCACTTTCAATAGCAAAATGGTTAGGCGTTATTCTCGCGTTTTCAGGCCTTGTTTATTTAGTATATGTGCAAAACGGCTTGGAAAACGTTAACTTTAATTTAGCCAGCTTTGTTTTAATGGCCATTGCAGGCATAGCTTGGGCGGCTTACACTTTATTAGGGAAGGGGGCGGCTAACCCTTTATTTATGACCTATCGCAATTTCACAAAAAGCGTCGCATTTACTATCCCAATGCTTTTATTATTTCTAATTTTTGAAGCAAATATCACATACTCAGGGTTATTACTGGCTATTGCTTCTGGGGCACTCACCTCGGCAGTGGGATATGCAATTTGGTATTATGCTTTAAATGGATTAAACGCGATTCAAGCTGGCGTGTTGCAACTCAGTGTGCCGGTTATTACGTCAGTTGGGGGGTTAATTTGGCTAAGCGAGGCAATTACTTTACCGCTTGTTGTATCGCAATTAATCATTCTTGGTGGCATTGCACTGGTTCTGGTCGATCCCAAATTCAAAAAACGTACATAACGTCAATCCTGCTTATGGCGTTGTTATCAATATTTGTTTAATAAAACTAGCTTTTTTATTCACACATTTCTGATAGGTACAACTTGGTTACCATCGCATTCTGTTAACTCTATTTTTGGCATAAACGAATGAGGATCTGCTTCTTGTACTTCAAGTGCATAATGCTCAGGAATATTGTCATTCAAGAAACTGCCATTCCTAACAATTGGATAAATTTGATCAAATCGTTTCACACTTTCTTGACTCACTCTTCTATAAATATGAGAGCGATTGAGCTCACTTACATCATGGAAGCCAGTGGATGAGAGAATGTCAGCAACAACGTGAACCGTTTTTTGATGGAATGAATGGACACGTTTGAATTTATCTTCTACAACCAAGCCCTTTGCAAGTTTTGGATCTTGTGTGGCAACGCCAGTAGGGCACTTATTAGTATTGCACGTTAGCGATTGTACACAACCAAGCGCTAACATCATTCCGCGCGCGCTGTTGCATATATCGGCACCTAACGCCAGGTGCTTCACAATATGAAAACCTGTGATGATTTTGCCTGATGCAATCACTTTTATTCCATTTCTTAATCCAAAGCCGCGCAACACATCATCAACAAATACCAACGCTTCTTTTAACGGTGTACCGATAGAGTTAGAGTATTCTAAAGGAGCAGCGCCAGTTCCACCTTCACCGCCATCAACTGTTATAAAGTCAGGTTTAATGCCGGTTTCTATCATCGCCTTAGCAATGGCAACAAATTCAGAACGACGCCCTAATGCTAGCTTTATACCGATTGGTTTGCCGTTAGAAAGACCCCGTAGTGTTTGAATAAACTCCATCAGTTCAATGGGGGTTTTAAAGGCTGAATGCCTTGCTGGACTATCAACTTGTGTATGAGGTTCAACCCCTCGTATTTCTGCAATTTCAGGCGTATTTTTATGCGCGGGTAAAATACCTCCATGACCAGGTTTCGCACCTTGAGATAGTTTTATTTCTATCATTTTCACTGGTTCTTTATTAGCATTTTTTGCAAAAAAGTCTGCATCGAAATTACCATCTTTCGTTCTGCACCCAAAATAACCGGTACCTATTTGCCAAACAATATCTCCACCATTTTCTAAATGGTAAGGAGTTAGCCCGCCCTCACCTGTATTATGAGAAAAGCCACCAAGAAATGCCCCTTTGTTTAATGCAAGTACTGCATTTGCGCTAAGAGAGCCATAGCTCATAGCGGATATGTTTAAGATACTTGCTTCATAGGGCTGCTTGCAGTCATTGCCCCCTATTTTAACTCTTGGGTCACAATTTAACTTATTTACATCGTTCGCTGATAATGAATGTCCTATCCATTCATAGCCATCTCTATAAGTGTCTATTTGCGTGCCAAATGGAATGGTTTCTCTGCTATCTTTTGCACGTTGATACACAATAGAACGAAACATCCTTGATATAGGCGCACCGCCCGTATCTGATTCTATTATGTACTGCTGAATAAATGGTCTCATCCCCTCTATTATCCAGCGGGCTCTGCCTATAAAAGGAAAGTTTCGTAAAATAGAATGTTTCGTCTGAAACTTGTCATACACGGCTAAACCAAGAAATACTGCAAACAGGCCTGTTAACCAATAAAACGCTTGAACATAAATATTTACCGCTATAGAAAGTAATACTAAGCCAGCTAAAATGTGTATCGCTTTTCTATCCATAGTTGCTCTCTCATAATTATTTGATTTGTTAAACGCTATATTTGATGTGACGTTTATACTAAGTGTATTACATATTGAATAGTTTGTTTTAGAACAAAATTCATTGTATGAACATTAGCGCAGTGCATTTCAAGGGTTTCACTTAAATAATAGTTGTTTTGTCACTGTCACTATATGAACGATTTTTCATTACATTCCTTTCATTCATGAAGATTTAGTAATCAAACATCCAAATACGTTCGCGCGAAGAATTAAGATATAACACTTATTTGGTGTGAATCATTACAGAGGAATAAAATGAATACCTTACCTAAACTATTGACCAGTTTTACGCTTTGTATAAGTCTTGTATTACCAGTATTAGCAGATGATCATAAAGCTAAACCACAGAAAAATATTGTTGAAACCGCTTCAAATGCAGGCCAATTTGAAACATTACTTGCCGCAGCGCAAGCAGCAGGACTTGTATCTGCATTATCTGGCGACGGACCATTAACTGTATTTGCGCCAACAGATGAAGCCTTTGGCGCACTGCCGTTTGGGACTATTGAACAATTACTACTTCCTAAAAACCGCGACAAACTCGCCCAAATACTCACCTACCATGTTGTATCAGGACAAATAGGCAGTGCAGCATTGGCAGATGAAGTATCGCTCAAAACGCTCGCAGGCCCCCGAATTTCATTTACTCAAACTGAGCAAGGGTTTTCCGTTGAAGGGGCTCGTATAATTGCAACTGATATTACAGCCTCCAATGGGCTCGTTCATGTTGTTGACCGTGTATTAATGCTGCCTCAAACGCAGGCGTCTAACAAAATGAGCCGTGACGACGCGCAGCGCATGATCATGTCGGCTATATCCAAAGGCGTGCCTATGTTTAATCATGGCAACCCTATCGCAACCGCAAGTATATACACAAACACCGCACAGCGATTGTTAACATCTGCAGAACTAACGGCATTAGAACAAGAACTATTGCAAACTGGTATTGAAAAGAGTCAAGCGTCAAACAACGTGCAAGATCAAGCTTGGGAGCTTAGATATGTATTAGATGATGTGATGCGTTCATTACAAACAGAACAAGATTCATTGGTGCTTACCCAATAAAATAGTAAAAAGAGCGCAACTAATATTGCGCTCTTTATTAAGCACTTTAAAAAGGATTAACGGTATAACCTTGTTGCTGCAACTTCGCATGAGCAGTCATTGCAGATAATGATACTTTTACGCCTGAAACAAGCTGCGATTCATCTATTTCATAAGCCCCTGCAGTTTGCCCGCAAAGCTCTACACTGACATTGGTTTGCATTAATGCTAACAAAAGCGCTTTATTAGGGTTATCTTTTTTATACAGCTTTTGATAAGTCAAATTATCAAGTAAATCAAAACTGGCTTTGCCATGCACCACTAACGCTAATTGTATATTTTCAAGCGGTACTCCGTGCGCCACATGCATATTAATAAACCGCGCTAAACTATCAAACTTACGGTTTATTTCCCCGGCTTTAGCCTCTTTTCCCACATCGAATGCCACTTTAAAAACAGATGTCTCGTTAAGCCCGTGATTCTTTACATCAGTATACTTGCCAAAGTCTTTAATGGCTGTTCCTTGCTTAAAACTGGATAACTGAGCATTGGCTTCAAACATAACAAAGGTTAAAGCAAGTAATAGCAATACGAAATCGATTCTCAATATTCTCGCTCCCTTTTTAGATTGTAATTGCATATTTTCTCCAAATATTTGTTGTTAATTATTTTTATAATGGCTACGGCATGTTGGCCTAGTAAAAGTATTCATAAATTGCTATTGCCCACACTATTAGAGCGAAAATAAGCGCAACAAAGACAGCAGCAGAACCTAAGTCTTTTGCTCTACCAATGAGTGGATCGTATTCAGGCATGGTGGCATCAGCTACAGCTTCAATCGCTGAATTCACTATCTCTGAAAATAACAGAAAAACCAAGCTCCCAACTAAAAACAACCAATGAATAGAAGTTTGTGCCAATAAGAAACTAATAGGAAACAATAGAGCAGATACCGTTGCGTATTGTCTAAAACCAGACTCATGTTTCCATGCCGCTATTAGGCCATTTACAGAGTGTTTGGTAGCAAGCGGAATACGTTTAAAACCAGTAGGATTTTTATTGATACTTTTTGAGTTTTTCTGGTTCATTTTAGTTACTACATACTATTGTTCAGAGTTTAAGCTAAATCAGAATAACTATTTATGCAAATGACTTATTTGTCGTGACATGATTATTTATTCTGGCTATTTGTATTCTGAGGCTGGAAATTGATTTTTCTGATTTGTATCGATGTACCTAGCACTGGTTGGAAAAGAGGTTGACAAACGGCTCCTGTGAGGCAATTTCCGGACGGATTACAATTATCAAAATAGGTAAAAGAAATACCTCACACTTCATTAGAAACAACCACAGCCCTTGCGCTGCCGTAGTTGCAATGGTGTGCAAGGTCAAGACCTTTCGTCATTGCCGTCCCCACTCCTTTCCACCCATTTCTACCAACCGAGACGCGGCTCGTCGAAAGGAAAAGGCGAGATCATTGGCAGACGAAAATTGTGCCAGTGACACGCCAATTCGACCCGTGGCCGACCACTCGTAATATTCCCCCTCTTTGGTGCGAATCATGGTCG
>DDIL01000065.1:0-10310 GCA_002338515.1 Glaciecola sp. UBA1851
GGTCTTGGTGTGTTGTTGCTTTAGATGTTTCAAAGCACCCACCTTGGTCAATTGCAACATCTACTAATACGGAGCCAGGTTTCATATTTTTAATATGACTACGGTTCAATAATTTAGGCGCTGCAGCACCTGGAATTAACACTGCACCTACTACTAAATCAGCTCTAGACGAATAATGCTCAATCGCTTCTTCAGTAGAAAACACGGTTTTGATGGTGGAATTAAATATATCATCCAATTCTCGCAAACGCGGCAAAGAGCGGTCTAAAATGGTGACATCTGCCCCTAAACCTACCGCCATTTTTGCAGCATTTGTGCCAACCACTCCGCCGCCAATTATTAGCACTTTACCAGCCGCAACACCTGGTACACCGCCTAACAAAGTGCCGCTACCCCCATGCGCTTTCTCTAAATAATGCGCGCCTGCTTGAACTGACATTCTGCCTGCTACCTCGCTCATTGGCGCTAATAAAGGAAGGGCACCTGTACGGTCAGTCACAGTTTCATAAGCAATACATGTTGCGTCCGATGCTACTAATAACTCGGTTTGTGTAGGATCCGGTGCTAAATGTAAATATGTATAAAGAATTTGGCCTTCTTTTAACATCTTACATTCGTTTGGTTGTGGCTCTTTTACTTTCACTATCATCTCTGCCGTCTCAAATACTTCTTCTGCAGTAGAAATAATATTGGCGCCAGCTTGTACGTATAAATCATCGGTAAAGCCAATGTCTGTTCCAGCATTAGTCTCAACAATTACTCTATGTCCATGACTAACAAATTCTTTAACCGCTGCTGGCGTAAGTCCCACGCGATATTCGTGATTTTTTATTTCTTTTGGTACACCTACAATCATTAGCTTTCCTAGTTGGTTAGATTTCTTGCAGATTGTAATGCAAATGTTAAAAATATAAATTCCGAAGTTATTTAAAATGCGCTATATTATGCTGAATATATGTGCATTTGGAGCATAATATAATGTTAGTTAATACCCCCAAGCATATTGATAGGATTGATAGGCGAATTCTCGCTGAATTGCAAAATGATGGAAAAATTTCTAATGTTAATTTAGCTAAGCTAGTTGGCTTAAGTGCTAGCCCTTGTTTAGAAAGAGTTAAACGATTAGAGCAGCAAGGTTATATAATAGGATACCACGCAAGACTTGATGCAACAAAGTTAGGCGCTGCTATGCTTGTTTTTGTGGAAATTACACTTACTAAAACCTCAGTCGATATTTTTGCAGAATTTTCTGCTGCCGTACAAGAGCACGAAGATATTCAAGAGTGCCACTTAGTATCGGGTAACTTCGATTTTCTACTTAAAACAAGAGTGAGTGATATGGCAAATTATAGGAAATTGCTAGGTGACACAATTTTACGTTTACCCGGAGTAAGTGAATCGAGAAGTTATGTGGTAATGGAAGAAGTTAAACATACAGGCGCAATAAAAATTAATTTAAAATAGTGATTTAAGCTGTTTAGAGGCATGCTTTATGCTAACCTTTAATGACTAGGGGCTGTTGGTCTTTGCTGTTTTTTTTGACGGTATACAGTAACTTAGACAAATAAATAGTTAACGCAAAATATAATTATAATATAAACAATCATTAATACTTAAAGTGGCATAAAAATAAGTATGGCAAGATTATCTGGGGTACAACGCGTGATGGAAGTGGGCATGATTGCTTCTTGTGCGTTTGCCTTTTTTTTACTACTCGCGCTGACCTACTTTGACCCAAGCGACCCAGGCTGGAGTCAAGCGGGTTTAGAGGTTGAAGTACAGAATATTATGGGCCCTGTTGGGGCATATATGGCAGATATTCTTTTGTTTACTTTCGGTGTTACTGCCTTTTTTATTCCTTTTGCGGTGGCCTTTATAGGCTGGTTTACTTTTTTACATATCAAAGGGCTACACAAACTAGATTACCTTACTATTGCTCTCAGATTAGTGGGCGTGGTGTTATTAGTATTTGGTTTTACAGGCATTGCAAGCATTAATTTTGATGATATTTATACTGTATCTGCTGGCGGTGCTATGGGCGATATTATAAGTTCCGCGCTATTACCCCATTTTAATTTTGTTGGAACCGTTCTTCTTTTACTTTGCTTCTTTTTAACTGGTTGCACACTTGCTACCGGTGTTTCGTGGTTTCAATTTATTGATGCGGTTGGCGCTTCCGGTATTTTTGTTGTAAGAAAAACGGCTGAACTGCCCAAGTTGGCTTCAAAATTATCACTTCCTAGTCCTAAAAAGTTACTAGAAAATAATAAGCAAAAAGTAGTTGATAATGACGAGCCTTATGCCAATGAAAATTTTAAAATAACGGGTTTGAAGCCTGAAAGTCAAAAGCCAGCGGTTGAAAACGAAGGTACCAAACTGCCTGACGATATTTTAAACAAGATAGTAAATGAACCAGAACCTTTCGTCAGTACCAGTGAGTCAAGCAACAAAACCGTGGCATCTACAGTAAAGGTTACGCCTAGAGCCGACATTAAACCACAAAGTGACTTATCGGCTAGTAAAGCTGATATGGCGCCTTTGCCATCATTTGAATTATTACAAAGGGCGGACATACGCAAACACCCAATTAGCGAAGAGGAACTTCAAGGAATTGCAAGGCTGTTAGAGGCGAAACTATCCGACTTTAATATTACTGCAAAAGTAGTCGATGTATTGCCCGGCCCAGTTATTACAAGGTTTGAACTAGATTTAGCGCCAGGCATAAAGGTTAGTAAAATTACCACCTTGGCAAAAGACTTAGCGCGTGAAATGTCTGCAATGTCGGTACGTGTAGTTGAAGTTATACCGGGTAAGTCAGTAATAGGGCTTGAGTTACCTAATCAGCATCGTGAAATGGTGCGTTTAAGTGAAGTCATTGGTTGTGATGAGTTTCAAACAAACACATCGCCATTAACTATGGTATTAGGTGCTGATATTAGCGGTAAGCCTGTTATAGTCGATTTAGCTACTATGCCTCATTTGCTAGTGGCTGGAACAACCGGTTCGGGCAAATCAGTTGGCGTAAATGTCATGATTTTGAGTTTACTTTATAAATCAACGCCAGAAGATGTTCGCTTGATCATGATAGACCCTAAAATGCTAGAGCTTTCAGTTTACGAGGGCATACCTCATTTACTCGCTGAAGTTGTTACCGATATGAAGGAAGCATCTAATGCCCTTCGATGGTGTGTGGGTGAAATGGAACGACGCTACAGATTAATGTCGGCTTTAGGTGTGCGTAATTTAAAAGGCTACAACAAGAAGATTAAAGACGCGAAGGAAGCAGGAGAGCCTATACTCGATCCATTATGGAAGTTTGAAGAAAGTATGGAAACCACCGCGCCAGAGTTAGAAAAACTGCCAGCCATTGTCGTAATTGTTGATGAGTTTGCCGACATGATGATGATTGTTGGTAAGAAGGTAGAAGAACTAATAGCTAGAATTGCACAAAAAGCGCGGGCTGCTGGCATACATTTGATTTTAGCGACACAGCGTCCATCAGTAGATGTGATTACTGGCTTAATAAAAGCTAATATACCAACTAGAATTGCTTTCCAAGTATCCAGTAAAATAGATTCGCGAACCATATTAGATCAACAAGGCGCAGAGTCATTGCTGGGTATGGGAGATATGCTATACAATCCGCCTGGTACAAGTATAACAACGCGAGTACACGGCGCATTTGTTGATGATCACGAAGTTCATGCTGTGGTGGCAGATTGGAAAGCTCGTGGCGAACCAGATTATATAGATGAAATATTAAGCGGTGACATGGGCGGTGAAGTATTACTTCCCGGCGAACAACCTGAAAATGCCAATGGTGAAGAGTATGACGCAGTATATGATGAAGCCTTAGCATTTGTGACCGAAACACGCAAAGTATCAATTTCGAGCATACAGCGTAAGTTCAGAATAGGCTATAACCGAGCCGCTAGAATAGTTGAACAATTCGAACAAAATGGCGTCGTAAGTACAGCCGGACATAATGGTAATAGAGAAGTTTTAGCGCCACCACCAATCAAGGATTAGTTTGTACATGCTCAAGTATTTGAACCTACCTAAGAATAAAGTGTTAGTTTTCCGAACCAAAGTCGTATCGTTATTTATTTTATTGTTTTTGTTCTCTGCAAAGAGTTTTGCTATTTATTCTCCATTTATTATTGAAAGTCACGCCGACAAAGAAGCAAATTCTGCTAGTAAACAAGCGTTACGTGAACGTTTAGGCAAAATAAACAATCTTAGGGCAAGCTTTGAGCAAACGATTATTGATGGTAACCAAACTATTTTGCAAACAGCTTCGGGTGAAATAATTGTGGCTAAACCGCAAAAATTAAGATGGGAAATATCTCAACCAGAAGAAAGTTTGCTCATTGCGGATGGCAAGACGGTTTATAATATCGACCCATTTGTTGAGCAAGTAACATTATTAGATCAAGATGATTTAACCAAAAGTAACCCATTGATGTTACTAGTTAGTGATGATGATACTCATTGGCAGCAAGTGTCTGTTACCCAGAACGAAAATAACTACATTATTCAAGCGCTAGACACAGATGCACCTGTCGCAAAATTAGTATTAAATTTTAATAGTGGCGGCGACTTGTTAGGCCTTGAATCTACCGACAGGCAAGAACAAACCAGTATTCTGGTATTTAATACCACTCGCATCAATCAACCCCTTTCTTCTATTCTATTTACATTCGATGCGTCTGACACATGGGTAATAGATGATCAGCGCGCTAACTAACAAATATAAATTGAATGCTACAAACTAATCCGCTTGCTAGTTTATTAAGGCCAACCACATTACCTGATTATGTTGGTCAAACCCATTTGGTAGGTGAAGGAGCACCCATCCGACAATTGTGCGAATCCAACAAAATTTGCTCTATGATTTTATGGGGACCGCCTGGATGCGGCAAAACAACACTAGTCTCGCTTTTGCAAAGTTACTGGAAAATGGAGCTTATTTCTTTATCTGCCATCACAAGTGGCATCAAAGATATTAAAGCCATTATAAATTCGAACCCAAATGATATGTTTTCAGAAACTAAACTGGTATTTGTTGACGAAATTCATCGCTTTAATAAAACTCAACAAGATGCATTTCTGCCTCATGTAGAAAACGGCAGTATTATATTAATTGGGGCAACAACGGAAAACCCTGCGTTTTCCGTTAACTCTGCTTTGTTATCTCGCATGCGCGTGTTTACCTTAGAGCCATTGCAGGAACATGACCTTAATATTCTATCCAAAAGAGCGTTGAATTATTTGAATCAATTAGATGATTCAACTATAAATATTGCGATAGCTGATAGTGCATTGAAGCAGCTTAACCAACTATCTAATGGCGATGCAAGGAAACTACTTACCACCATAGAAGTTAGCTTTGAGTTAATAAAAGCTCAAATATTAAATGAGCGTGATGACTGTTCGCCGATTATTACTAAACAACATATTGTGCAAGCAAGTGGCACAACGGTGGCGAGTTTCGATAAAAATGGCGACCAATATTATGATTTATTATCTGCATTTCATAAATCAGTAAGAGGCTCTTCGGTAGATGGCAGCTTGTTTTGGTTTGCCAGAGCAACGTTGGCGTCTAGTGATATCACGCCCATATGCAGACGATTACTAGCCATCGCATCAGAAGATATTGGCAATGCCGATCCAAAGGC
The DNA here is from genome assembly GCA_002338515.1 of Glaciecola sp. UBA1851. Taxonomy (GTDB): domain Bacteria; phylum Pseudomonadota; class Gammaproteobacteria; order Enterobacterales; family Alteromonadaceae; genus Glaciecola. The sequence goes on from DDIL01000065.1 coordinate 5,679, forward strand.
ATTACAAGTTTGCTTAAATGCTTGGGATATTTATCACAGAGTGGGCCCTCAAGAAGGGGAACGAGCAATTGCACAAGCCATTATTTACTGTGCATTAGCACCAAAGAGTAATGCTGTTTACTCGGCATATAAGCAAGCAAAAAGATTGGCGCAGAAATACATTCAATCAGATGTTCCCTTGCATTTGCGAAACGCCACCAGTGAAATAACCAAGGATCTTAAACATGGCGATGGGTATCAATATGCGCATAACTATCCGAATGCTGTTGCTCCGCATCAAACCTATTTACCAACTAACGTATCAGAATCTAATTTATATGAACCACAAGAACGCGGTTTTGAAAAACAATTGAGACAAAAGATCGCGTTTCTTGAAGCAATAAAACACCAAGCTGGTAATATAAAATAATGAACAGTATTTACATGTATCTATCAGTAGCTTGCGGTGGTGCCCTTGGCGCATGTTTACGTTACTATTTTTCTCAACTAAGCATAAAGCTATTGGGAAACGGCTTTCCGTTTGGTATCCTTATCCTCAATGTTTTAGGGTCTTTCGTGCTTGGATTGGTTTATGCCTATCTTGAGCAAAAACAAGGAGTATCAATTCACTTTAAATTATTCGTTGGAGTGGGTTTATTAGGCGCGTTGACAACCTTTTCCACATTTTCATACGAAACTGTCGTGCTATTCCAACAAACGGAATACCTAAAAGCAGTATTAAATGTTTTTTTGAATGTTAGCTTATGTCTATTAGGCGTATGGCTAGCGTTTTTATTAGTTAAAGGATAAAAAATAGATGTTAGATCCCAGATTGCTTCGTGCCGATATTGAGCAAACAGCAGAAAAACTGGCGAAGCGAGGCTTCTCACTAGATATAGCTAGTTATAATGATTTGGAAGACCGCCGTAAAACTTTACAGATGGCGACCCAAGAATTGCAAAACGAAAGAAATGTTCGCTCAAAATCAATTGGCAAAGCAAAAGCATCAGGTCAGGATATTGCTCCATTGCTGGAAGAAGTAAGCAGTTTAGGGAATAAACTTGACGAAGCTAAACTGGCTTTAGAAAATGTACAAAGTGCGCTGAATATTTTTTATCAAGAAACGCCAAATCTGCCCGCTGACGATGTACCCGCTGGTAAGGATGAATCTGAAAACGTTGAGATATTGCGCTGGGGCGAGCCAAAGCAATATGATTTTGACGTAAAAGATCACGTTGATATAGCCTCGGGTATTGCTAACGGTTTAGATTTTGAAACTGCCGCTAAGCTTTCTGGTAGTCGCTTTGTAGTTATGAATGGCCAAATTGCGAGGCTACATAGAGCATTAGCACAATTTATGCTTGACGTGCATACACAGCAACATGGTTATCATGAAGTATATGTTCCTTATTTGGTCAACTCTGACTCTTTATATGGCACCGGACAGTTGCCAAAATTTGGGGAAGATTTGTTTCATACCAAACCGGCAACGGAAGAAGGACAGGGCATGTCACTTATTCCAACTGCTGAGGTCCCATTAACCAACATTGCGCGTGACTCAATTTTTAACGATACTGAGTTACCAGTTAAAATGACGGCGCATACACCTTGTTTTAGAAGTGAAGCAGGCTCTTACGGCCGAGATACAAGAGGGTTAATACGTCAACACCAATTTGATAAAGTGGAAATGGTTCAGTTGGTGCATCCTGATACCAGCATGCAAGCTTTAGAAGAACTAACTGGTCATGCTGAAAGTATCCTTCAAAAACTAAACTTACCCTATAGAAAAGTGGTGCTGTGTACTGGAGATATGGGTTTTGGGGCCTGTAAAACCTATGATTTAGAAGTATGGCTACCTGCACAAAACACATACAGAGAAATTTCTTCATGTTCAAATATGTGGGATTTTCAGGCCAGAAGAATGCAAGCACGATTCAAATCAAACGACATGAAGAAGCCTGAACTTCTTCACACCTTAAATGGCTCTGGTTTAGCAGTTGGTAGAACATTAGTTGCAGTGTTAGAAAACTATCAACAAGCGGATGGTACAGTTGTTGTTCCCGATATTCTTATTCCGTATATGAATGGTGTAACGGTATTATCTAATTAACCAATATTCGCGTTACAGACACTTAGCTGGTTTAGGTAAACCAGCTAATTTTGTCGCTATTTTTGCCGGGCCTTTTGGGAATAGCCTATACAAATAGCGGCTATTTCCTTTCTCTGGGCCATATTCATTTTGTAGGGCTTTTACTAAGGCGCGAATTGCTGGGCTGGTATCATAAGTTTCGTAAAAATTTCTTACAAAATTAATCACCTGCCAGTGCTCAGCCGTTAAAGCTATTTCTTCAATAGTTGCAATATGCACTGCAACATTTTCAGACCAATCGTGAGTATTCGTTAAATACCCTTCCTTATCTGTCGGTATGGTTTTGTTATTGACGCTAATACTGTTCATTGTCATTTATTTAGATATTATTGAATGGTTACAACAGGATAATGAGTTGCACACAATTCAACCCATTCTTCGCAACTAATTAACTTTACTTGGTTTGGCGCGGTAACCCCCGCAGCTTCAAAATCTTCTTTCAGACCATAAACGTTAGCGAGATTATTTATAGCTAATGCTTGTGCACAATACACACCACTTTGTAAAAGCATGATGCCATGTGCTTCGTTGATTAACCCTTGAACCTGCTCTGCATCATTAATAAAAAGCTGAATTATCATGACTAAAACCTTAAAACAGTTTGTGCGTGACACACTAATGAACTTAATTCTAAGTCAGTAACAAATTTTGTTTCAAAAGGTATTACAGTTTGATCAATATTGTATTTTTCAGCATTGCGTTGGCTGATATAGATATTTTCAACATCGAACAACGGAAGCGCCGATAACCTTTTTAACGTAGACTTATGGTTAATTTGGTCTGAATACTGGCAAGGCAATAATTGTAGCACGCCATCGCCATCAAAAATAAAGATTACATTAATACCAATATTAGTTGCCGCTATCGCCGCTTCTAAGGCATCTATAGCAGAACTGGTAGAATAGGGCGCACGGGTAGTTATTACAACTAAATAAGGCTGAGCATTATTCATGATTTATCAAGCGCCAAGCAAAAGTGAGGAATAAGCAATATAGCTTGTTAGAACTGAACATTAACCTCTCCTGAATTCAGCGCACTAAAGTAATCACTTAATCCTGTCATAATAAATGGTTTATTAACATTTATATTAGTGCTCAATGATGTATCTTCATTTACGATACCTCGCCTAGATGCTGCGGTATTGCATACGTTCAATTTAATGTTGTATTTAGTATTTAGAGTTACCCATTCGTTATGCATATTTAATTCATCTGAAGGCGGGGTAATAAAACTTGATGCACAGTGAACACCAGATTGATAAAAAAACACCTGGTTAATTGCATGCCCAGCCTCAAGCGCTGCATAACAGAATTTAAGGGCGCTCTCACTATTCCGAGAATCATATGGAGAACGACTCACCATTATGGTAAATGTCTTTTTACCTGTCCGTTCTAGCATAACTATGTACCATTATTGAAAGTATTTACTGGATATAGAATATTTTAAAACCAATAAAAAAGCACTCGCAAGGAGTGCTTTGAGACTATTTTTATAACGCGATTAGTCTTCAGCAGCGCCTAGTAAATGCAATATAGATAAGAATATATTGTAAATACTCAAATAAAGGCTAACGGTAGCCCTGATGTAGTTGGTTTCGCCGCCGTGAATGATACGACTAGTATCAAACAAGATAAAACCAGACATAATAAATATAATTGCCGCATTAATTGCTAGAAACATTCCAGGCATCTGGAAAAAGAAGTTAGCAACAATACCTAAAAGAACAACTACCATGCCGATCATTAAGAAACCACCTAAGAAACTAAAATCTTTCTTAGACACTAATGCGTAGGCAGACAGTGATAAAAACACAACTGCAGTAGCCCCTAATGCTTGAGCCACTAAATGTCCCATGCCAGCCGCTACATAACTACTTAATATAGGACCTAAAGAGCCACCAATTAAACCAGTAAATACGAATACCCAAGCTAAACCTGAAGCACTATCAGCTTTTTTGTGCACTATAAATAAACTAATAAAAGCACCTATCACCATGGCAAAATAACCAACCATCCCAATATTCATAAAGGAAGTAATGGTTGCTGTTACAGCACTAAAGCCAAGCGTTAATGCTAATAGCATATAAGTATTGCGAAGCACCTTATTTATTTCTATAGCTGAGCTTTCACTAGCATTAGAATACAAAGTACGTCTGTCCATTTTCATCTCCGGTAAATTAAAATATGTTTGTCATCTCGACATTATTATATACGAATAATATCGGGAGTAGTTTAGTAAACTAAAACTTAGTGTATATGTACGGTGTTTAGTTCCTTTTTTCAAGATTTTTCGAACAATAATTTACTAAAAGCGTAAAGCCTGATGAAAAATTCTTCGTTTAACTCGTTTTTATGTACTTTTTTAGAATTTTCCCTTTACAACAGCCTCATTCGCTTTTAATATGCGCACCCACTGGAGAGTTGGCAGAGCCTGGTTGAATGCACCTGACTTGAAATCAGACGTACGGTCAAACGTACCGGGGGTTCGAATCCCTCACTCTCCGC
>DDIL01000065.1:10524-36086 GCA_002338515.1 Glaciecola sp. UBA1851
GGTTCGAATCCCTCACTCTCCGCCAAATACTAGAAAACCCGCTTTATGCGGGTTTTTTTGTGTTTTTTATTTGTAAATTATTATATGGATTAGTACCAAATAACTATAGAAAAAAAAACAAAATATAGTATCCTTTGGGTGTTGTAAAAATAATAAAAAGGTTCTACGAAGTGATCAAAATTTTAGTAGTTGATGACCACGACCTCGTAAGGACAGGGATTGTACGAATATTAAACGATGTAAAGGACTTCAAGGTTGTTGCTGAAGCAGAGTCCGGTGAGAAGGCGGTAGATTACTGTCGTAAACACACCCCCGATATAGTGCTAATGGATATTAGTATGCCCGGTATAGGCGGATTAGAAGCCACTAGGAAAGTAACGCGTATATGTGATTCATCCCGCGTTATCTGTGTGTCTATGCATAAAGAAAATCCATTGCCCACAAAAATAATGCAAGCAGGAGCGTACGGTTTCATAACTAAAGATGCTGGAACTTCAGAAATGATTAATGCAATCTATAAAGTTCACTCTGGTCAAAAGTATGTATCTCCTGACGTGGCGCAAGTAATTGCACTAGGGCAATTGACTGGTGATACCGATAACCCATTCAATCAGTTGTCTGATCGTGAATTAGAAATAACTATGATGCTTACAAAAGGCGTCCGTGTTACTGAAATAGCAAACCGATTAAGTATTAGCGCCAAAACCGTTAATACTCATCGCTACCGAACGTTTGAAAAGCTAGATGTTCAATCAGATGTAGACCTTACGCATTTAGCCTTACGACACAATATTATTCAATCATCAGCATAAATGGACGTTGAATCAAAAAAACCTTTTGACTATCAACAGTTCCTAGCACATCTAACTAATCAGCCTGGCGTATATCGAATGTATGATGTACGCGGTGATGTCATTTACGTTGGCAAGGCTAAAAACTTAAAAAAACGCGTAAGTAGTTATTTTAGGAAGAATGTTGATAGTGTTAAAACCCAAACCCTTGTAAAAAACATTCACAATATTGATGTCACTATCGTTTCAAGTGAAACCGAAGCTTTTCTTCTAGAAAATAACTACATCAAGAAATATCGCCCACGATATAATGTTGTATTGCGCGACGATAAGTCCTACCCGTTTATATTTTTGTCAGAACACGAGCATCCAAGGCTCGCTTTTCACCGCGGCCCAAAGAAAAAAAAGGGGCAGTATTTTGGTCCTTATCCGAGCGCTTGGTCAGTTCGTGAAAGTTTGCGTTCAATGCAAAAGATATTTCCAGTCAGGCAATGTGAAGATAGTTATTACAGAGCTAGGTCACGCCCTTGTTTGCAGTACCAAATGAAGCGTTGCAGTGCGCCTTGCGTTGCAGGTTATATAACCGATGATGAGTATAATGAGCAGGTGCAATTAGCTTCATTATTTTTGAAAGGGAAAAACAGTCAGGTAATTAACAAACTAGTTTCTAAAATGGAAACGGCAAGTGAAGCATTAAACTTTGAAGCGGCCGCTAGGTATCGCGACCAAATAAGTGCACTTCGTAAAGTACAAGAACAACAGTTTGTGGCTGGCACACAACATGAACTAGACGTATTTGGTTTTGCTTTTAAAAACGGCATTGCCTGTGTCTTTGCCATTTTCATTCGAGATAACCAAATACTGGGTAGCAAATCATTTTTTCCTAAAGTGCCGAAAGGGCTAACTGGAGAAGAAATATTTCAATCATTTTTATTACAGTTTTACTTAGCGGGTAATAAGTTAATCCCCAAACAGATAGTTTTGCCAATAAAGCTACTTGAGCAGGAAGAAGTATCCGTTGTTCTAAGTGAAGAAGCTAAATATAAAGTCAATTTCTTTGAAGGCGTAAGGGATGAAAAGCGTAAATATTTGCAGATAGCTGACAAAAATGCGCAAAATGCACTTGAGACACAGCAAAACCAACAAAAGTCTATATTCGCAAGGTTTACTGATTTGGAGAAAAAGTTAGAAGTTGATACACCAATTAAACGGATGGAATGCTTTGATATATCTCATACATCGGGTCAGCAAACAGTGGCATCTTGCGTCGTGTTTGATAGGAATGGACCGGTAAAATCAGATTATAGAACATTTAATATTGAAGGTATTACCCCCGGTGATGATTATGCAGCTATGGCTCAGGCACTAAAAAGGCGTTATAAATCACCGAAGACACAAGGTAAATTACCTGATTTACTATTAATTGATGGTGGGAAAGGGCAGTTGTCTGAGGCAGAAAAACACTTCAAAGATTGGCCTGATGAAAACAAACCTATTATTGTTGGCGTGGCTAAAGGTACAAGCAGAAAGCCCGGCTTAGAAACGCTTATCTATGCTTATTCTCATGATACCATTGCCGTTGAATCTGATGCACCTGGCCTACATTTAGTTCAGCATATTCGTGATGAATCACATCGATTCGCAATCACTGGACATAGAAATAGACGACAGAAAGTGAAATCGACTTCTCCTTTAGAAGAAATATCTGGAATTGGTGCAAAGAAACGAGCTGCACTATTGAAATACATGGGTGGTTTACATGGCTTAAAACGAGCAAGCCAAGATGAGATTGCAAAGGTTCCAGGAATAAGTAAAGACCTAGCTGAATCTATTTATGATTATTTGCATTCATAAGTATTCAAGTTCTGTTATCATTCAGGGTAAATATTGTTTAAGAGATTTATGCTGTTGTGGTGTGGACAATTCCAAATGTTATTACGCTTTTTCGAGTCGCGTTAATACCAATTTTCGTTACCGTTTATTTTCTAGATTGGCGCTGGGCGCATGAAGCGGCTGCCTTTATATTTTGGCTGGCTGCTATTACAGATTGGATAGATGGATATTTAGCTAGAAAACTACAACAATCTAGTCCACTTGGTGCATTCTTAGATCCAGTTGCTGACAAATTAATTGTTGCCGCTGCGCTTATCATGATTACTCATGAATATTCATCAGTCACAATCACTGCCGCAGCTATAGTGCTAATGATGAGAGAAATTTATATATCAGCATTACGCGAGTGGATGTCCTCAATAGGTGCTTCTGATTCGGTTAAAGTGAGTTTTATTGGTAAAGCTAAAACAATGTGCCAAATGCTGGCGTTAATTGGACTATTATCAGGTTTAGACGAGTTTATGGGGATACCAATTTATTGGGTCTTATTGGGTAAAATATTATTGTATGTGTCAGCCGTGTTATCATTTTGGTCTATGATTATATACACAAAAGCTGCTTACAAAGCGATTAACGCTAAAACTTAACATTATATAAATATTTGTAGAATACGAACTGGTTAAATTAAATACAGGTCTTTTATTTAAAAGCTTTCAATAGCTTAAAAAGCTTACTCTGTAAGCATGTTATGTTCTTTTAGTAAGCTTTTGTTCAAATTTTGACTGAACAGAATATTTTATAAAGATTTGAGGTTGACAGCTTTTTTTTAGCATGTAGAATGCACCGCACATTTCAGAGCGGGAATAGCTCAGTTGGTAGAGCACGACCTTGCCAAGGTCGGGGTCGCGAGTTCGAATCTCGTTTCCCGCTCCAAATTTTCTGAAGTGTGTAACGCTTGCTATCCAAAGCGTTAGCGAAGTTTTGCGGCGGAATGGCAGAATGGCTATGCAGCGGATTGCAAATCCGTGGATCTCGGTTCGACTCCGGGTTCCGCCTCCAGTTAACACTGGAAACCGCACAGTAATGTGCTAACCCCCAGATACATGCCCGGGTGGTGAAATTGGTAGACACAAGGGATTTAAAATCCCTCGTCGGTAACGACGTGGCGGTTCAAGTCCGCCCCCGGGCACCATCTTTTTATTTTTAAACAAGTTTATTTCCTGACTATTAAACAAATAGATTCTTTCCAACCATTTGTTGTTTTTTCTCTATTCGTTCAATATTATGCAATGAAGGCCATACAAAAATAATAAACATGCATAATTCTCTTACCTCAATACCTAGTCTTATAGATTTACTTTTAGCTAAACAAAAAACGTCTACAGGTGAAGCTAAATTAAAATTACTATATACAACTATTGACTCTGCCCAAGCTGTTCGCCCTGATATTGTTGAGCAACATCATAATCAGTTTATTCCAGGTTCTATTTATTTTGATTTTCAAACGCAATTTGCAGACCCTAAGTCTAATATTTCGAATACCATGGTAAGCGCCGAAGTTTTTCAAGAAGAGGCGAGAAAATTAGGTATTAATCAATCTGACTCTATCGTGGTTTACGATGATTTTGGAAATTTCTGTGCATCTAGGGTTTGGTTCATGTTTAAAACTATGGGATTCAATAACATTAGTGTGTTAGATGGTGGTTTACCGCTATGGCTAGCAAACACATCTATTACGCAAACAGGTTTAACCGTACCCGGTGAAAAAGGTAACTTTGTTGCAAAACCCAGCGCTTACTTTCAATTTATTGATAAAGAAACCATTTTAGATAATATTGCTAAGAAAGAATTTATATTAATTGATGCTAGAGGGCGTGGAAGATTCGTTGGAACATTATCTGAATCTAGAGCAAACCTACGCTCTGGTCATATCCCCAATTCTCACAATCTGCATTATGCAACTGTTTTTGATAAAAACGGAAAATTTCTTCCTCTCAATAAATTAGAGCCACTATTTTTATTTAAACGAAGCAACTATGGTTTTACATGTGGAAGCGGAGTTACGGCTTGTATTCTGGCTCATATTGCACACATGTTAGGTTATTCTCCTTTACGTGTTTATGATGGCTCATGGTCAGAATGGGGAGCAGATCCTTCACTACCAATAGAACAAAGTAGCTAATGGTTATTGACTACAGTGTATGGGCAACTATTGCAATTATGCACTTTGTTGCTGTCATTAGCCCCGGTCCTGACTTTGCCATTGTTCTAAAACAATCATTACAAAAAGGATTATCAAGCGCATTATGGACGAGTGCGGGGATAGGAGCGGGTATTTTATTACATGTTGCCTATTCTATTTTGGGTGTAAGCATAGTGATCAGAACCACGCCATGGCTCTACACAAGCTTATTATATGCCGCTGCGATTTATTTTGTTTATATCGGTGTGTCTGGACTTCGTAGCAAACCAAGTTTACAAAGCGATGATATTTTGCAAACACCGCTTATTCAAAAGTCAAAATGGTACAAAGCATTTGGTCTTGGCTTTTTAACTAATGGACTAAACCCTAAGGCGACTCTATTTTTCTTAGCGTTGTTTACGGCTGCGATTCCTCAAGATACAAGTTTATCAACTCAAATTTTCTATGGTGTTTACTTGGCATTGTCTACCACTATATGGTTTTGTTTTTTATCTTACATAAGTAGTAGAGCTAAAATAAGACATGCTTATCAGAGTCATGGCTATTATTTTGATAGATTTATGGGTGTAGTTCTAATCGGTATGGCCATACTCTTGGTCATATAAATAATTGGTTGATCCTTACAAAATGATTCAAATTATTAATAATGAATATTCTAAAAATGATATTATAACTCGTCGTATTAAACATAAATAATAATAAGCGTTAGAGGAAATAGTTATTAGCACTCAAGACACAGAATTCAACACGCAGTATCAAGTTGATGTTAAGAGCGTTTTTAAACGTGCTGCAGAGATATCTAAGATTAACAATTGGACACTCGTTCAGGGCCTTGGCACTATTTTAGTTGCCACTATTTTTGTTTTTTGGATTTTCTTGCAAGCATTTGGCTCTCCATTGGATGGCCAAGAACTAAATGAAATGAATGTTATGACATTACTTGCCCCAGAACATCAAGCTCTTTTAGAGCTAACGATGACTGTGTTACTAGCGCCATTGTGGACTGGGATAACGATGTCTGCCATTTTTTCTATGCGCAATCAACCCATTAAGTTTACTACCGCTTTGCAGTATTACTCTAGATTTACCATTTTAGCTTTTGCTAGTGCTATAATTTCAATTTTACTAACTATTGGTTTACAACTGTTTATATTGCCTGGTCTGTACCTTTTTATTGCTACTACTTTTACCTTACCCTTAATCATAGAAAGAAATCTAACCCCATTAAGGGCAATTGGTTTATCTATAAAGGCAGTTAACGCAAATTTAGGTAAATTGATTACTATTTATTCACTTTTCTTTTTATTGTTCGTAATTGTTATCATAAGTTTCGGTATTGCTTATATTTTTGTTGGGCCGCTTTATTTCAATGTTAAAGCTGTGTTGTATCAAAACTTATTCGGTAATATTCAAGCAGTAGATGAAACGCCAAAAGAACAACAGGGTATCTTTGATGCATAAATTGAAAATAATTTCTGTCGCAATAGCATTAGTATTAATGGTAATACTCTCTATTATCTTGTTACAGCCAGAAAAGAGTGTTGTTGAAAATATTCCAGAAGTTGAATATGCAAAAGAGCCTGTACCAGACTTTAATCAATATCAAAATGTGAAAGATAAAAAACAAGCTTTTTTTAACTATCTAAGACCAGCTGTTCAAACGCAAAATGATTATATACGCTCAGTAAGACAGCTTATTCAAGGCTTTAGAGCTAAGGAAATTTCAGGCGAGCAATTAACTGACAAGCAAAGTGAAGAGCTAACGTGGTTGATGAATGAATATAGAGTTGATTCAGATCAGAATAGTGAAGCAATTTATGCGGAACTTTTAAGAAAAGTTGATATTATCCCTATGGAGTTAGTGTTAGTGCAAACAGCTAACGAATCAGCTTGGGGAACATCACGGTTTGCCACGAAGGGATACAACTTCTTTGGGTTATGGTGTTTCAAAAAAGGTTGTGGATTTGTACCAAAACGCAGAAATGACGGTGCCGCTCATGAAGTTGCTAAGTTTGACAATTTATCTAGTGCAATGTATAGCTACATGCGAAACATAAATCGTCATCCTGCTTACAAAGACCTAAGAGTTATTCGGCAAAAACATAGAAATAACCAACAAGATATCACTGCATATTCCCTAGCTGAAGGGTTAACAAAATATTCGGAAAGAGGGGAAGAGTACGTGGAAGAATTAAGACAGATGATACGTGTTAACAAGGAACTAATGTCGTCATGATAAAATTTTCTGTAATAGCAACATTAATTATTGTCGCTATTTCACCGCTTACTAGTTATGCAAATGAATTACAAGTGGATTATAAAACCTTTTATAGCCATGTTAGGAAGCTAAGCGGCGAAGACACTCAGGCATTGCAGTTTGCGTTTGGTTTTATGAATATTCACACCAATCAACTTTGTACAATTAATGAAGCTAGAATTAGTACGCAGAAAGTGCAAATGCCAATCACGGTAACACCTGAAAATCGTTTTACTATTCCTAAAGAAAAAGCATTACGATTAGCTGACGCAAAAGTCATTTTAAATTTAGAAGAAGCAAACAATATTTGTGATATTTCCGTTCAGCTAGAAACTAAACCCGAATACATTAAAACTCAGTATCCAGAATCTGAACTTCAATTTTTATATGAGCAATATCAAGCGTTCTTCAATGAAATGGGTAGCTTTATGTCTTTCATGATGCCTCAAGTAAACGGCCTTACTATCCAATTTGAAGATAAAACGTTAAATAGAGCACTTTCAAATGGCATGCGGATACAAGACGGCTTATTAACTTTAGCCCCTGAAGACTTTAAAATGATTGACCGTATCAACCTACCAGAAGCACCTTTAAGAATTACTGCTAAAACGACTAAAAGCTAGGGCTTGTTTATCTTTATTGTGTAATTTTGCAGTAGTTTGTGCGTTATTTATATAGCAAAGATAAATAGACCCTAACCATCCTTTGATTCGTCTTTAGTTTCTTGAGCGTTAGTTTCTTGCGTGTTTCCCTCTATATCATCTTCTAACGCGCTTTCTTTTGACTCTTTATTTTCAGTTTGAGCTTCATTTTTTCTGCATTCAACATCAATTTTTTCTTCGTTTTTCTCAAGATTCAATTGATAGGAAATTTGTTGAGCCAATCGCTCTACAGCAAGCCTACCATTGGTCGCTAGCTCTTCTGCTCTATGAAACTCTAAAAGCCCTACGTCTCTTAATTGTGGTTCAATAAGCAAATCAGGTGGATCGCCTGCAAGCCTTGAGCGTGTTACTCTAGCTTGCAATATTTCTAAAGAGCCACTCATTACACTCATTATGCCTGGCGCTTGCACTTTATTCGGCTTGGGATCTGGGGAGAACCATTGCTTCATAAAACCGCCACTTGCTTTGCTTAAAAACTGATCAGTTTTTTTCTGATTATCTTGATGTTCTTTTTCGAAATGCTCTATTAATTGTGGACGAAAATCAGCACTTAAATTAACCGCAATCACAAAATCTGCCCCCAACTGCCTGCATTGATTCACCGGCACTGGATTAACAACTGCGCCATCAACCAACCAACGTCCTTCATGCTCTATTGGGGCAAATAGTGCTGGAATAGCACACGACGCCTGAATAGCGTCATTGATATCACCATTGTTAAAAACGACTTCTTTGCCTGAATATAAATCGGTTGCCACTGCAGTGAAGGGGATATTCATCTCTTCAAAGGTAGCCGCGCAAAATTCTTGTTTGTGTTTCTCGAAAACTTTTTGGCCGCTAGCTAAGCCACCACGTTTAAACCCCACACCTAATAATCCAAAAACTTGCCATTCAGTTAAGGTATTTGCCCATGTTTCCAGTTCATCGAGTTTACCACTTGCATACGCAGCGCCTACATATGCACCTATAGAACAACCGGCCACAACATCAATTTTAATGCCCAATTCTTCTAACGCTTTAATTATACCTATATGCGCCCAACCCCTTGCTGCGCCAGCACCTAATGCCAATCCTATTTTCATATTGTTATTATTTTAACTCCAAAATGGTAACCGATGCGGTATCGCTCTTAGAGGGGCTTTGAAACGAGTCTGAATCAAACCCAATATCGCCTTCACCATCAAAATTTGAGTCTTTAGATAAACCTTTAAAATTAAATAAACTACTATCAAGCATGTGAGATGGCGTAATATTTTGCATGGCTTTAAACATTGATTCAATCCGTCCAGGGAAACGTTTCTGCCAATCTTGCAACATAACTTTTATATTTTTACGTTGCAAGTTTTCTTGAGACCCACATAAATTACACGGGATAATAGGGAAATCTAAAGATGTGGCGTATTTAGCAATATCACTTTCATTGCAGTAGGCTAGGGGGCGTATAACAATATGTTCTTTGTTGTCACTGATTAGTTTAGGTGGCATTGACTTTAATTTACCACCATAGAACATGTTCAAGAACATGGTTTCAAGCATGTCATCACGATGATGCCCTAAAGCAATTTTTGTCGCACCAAGTTCCTTTGCTGTTTTGTATAATATACCGCGTCTCAACCTTGAGCACAAAGAGCAAGTAGTTTTACCTTCAGGAATCTTATCTTTAACGATGGAATAGGTGTCTTCTTCTACAATTTTGTAGGCAACACCCAACTCTGTTAAATACTCAGGCAGAATATGCTCAGGGAATCCTGGTTGTTTCTGGTCTAAATTAACTGCAATCAATTCAAATGATACCGGGGCAATACGTTGAAAGTACATAAGTATATCTAACAACGTATAACTGTCTTTTCCACCCGACAAGCACACCATGATGCGATCGTTTTGCTCAATCATTTTAAAGTCTATGATTGCTTTCCCTGCTTCTCGTCGCAGGCGCTTTTGAAGCTTATTGAAACTATAAGTTGCTTTTGTTTTAACTGCCATACTGTATTCGTTCGTTTAACTTTTTTGTTGGTAATCAATGCACGGAATTATACAGGATAGAGGTCAAATACACATTACTCAAATTAATCTCTATCAATTTTGATTCTATAATGAGTTAAGGCTTCACCACCAAGGTGTCACAATTAATGTTATCAATAATATGTTCTGCCGTATTACCTAAAAGCGCTGCCGATAAACCTTTACGACCTACTGAACCTAGCACAAGTAGTTGCGCGTCTAGTTCATCACATAAATCTGGAATTACATCTTCAGGTAACCCTTCTTCTACATGTAAATTTGAATCAGGAATATTAAACTCGTCAGCTAAGGGTTGTATATTATGAGTACGTTTTTTCTTTACATCAGCATTATATAATTCAGCTGAAAACTGAGGTACTTCAATACTTATATGAACAGGTGCACCTGTATATGTATTGATGAAATGTAAATTACCGTCAACGGCTTTATTTATATAGTAGGCTGTTTCACTTACAGATTTACTTAAGCAGGCATGTTTCTTATCAGCCTCATTCACACCAACTGCACACACAACATTGCCGCCATTTATCCATTCGTGTTCCTTCACAAAAAGGACATTAACAGGGCTGTTACGTATAACATGCCAATCAGTAGGGGTGAAAATTTTTTGTCCAAACTTTGAATGTTTTTTAGTAGATTTGACGATTAGCTCGCAACCACTATTTTCAGCCGCTTTCATAATGCCTTTGTATGCTTTTTTTTCCCATAATACCTTATAATCACTTTCAATTTTACCTAAGTATTTATTCACGAGAGACGTGAGAAAGTTAATTTGTTGATTGATTAGAGCAGTTTTAATACTTTGCTTTTGTTCATTGTCTAGCGCAGTAGCCATTTCATATGAGTTGTCGTAAATACTGCTACATAAGGTAATTTTTGCTGAATATTGTTTTGCTAATACGAGTGCTCTTGAAAGTGCAGGTTGCTCTTTATGATATGGGTCTATTACAACTAAAATTGATTTATAATCTAACATGACATTTCCTCGTTGGAATTTTTATTGTCGGTATTTTAAGGTCTGATGACCGTTGTCCTATTATATAAAAAAAGGTGGTTGAATTAGTATTCAACCACCTTGCTCAAAATCAATAAACTGTTATTTATTATAATTTTTATTAAGAAATTGCTGATACCGTAATTTCATTCTCTGGTATTCGTTGTTTCACGCCATCTAAATCTAGAATAGTGATTAATTTACCTTCAACTGCAATTAACCCTTCCTTTTGAAAGCGCGTTAATAACCTACTTATAGTTTCAACAGTTAACCCCAAATAATTCCCAATTTCATTTCGTGTCATAGATAAATTGAATTGCTTAGCTGAATAACCGCGCTCGTCAAATCGTTGTGAAAGGTGGCTGATAAAATGGAGTAGTCTTTCCTCTGCACTACGTTTACTCAGTAACATCATTAAATCATGATCGTGCTTTATTTCAGAACTCATAAAGCGCATGATTTGTTGTCTTAGTTTCGGATATTTGTTTGATACTTGCTCTAGTGTGTCGTATGGGAGTTCGCATACCATCGCTGTTTCAAGGGCTTGAGTATAACTTTGATGGCGCTCGTCTTTTAAGGCATCAAATCCAATAATATCACCGGGGAAATGGAAACTGGTGACTTGTTCTACACCGTCAGTATCACTGATGTACGATTTGAATGAGCCCGAACGCACGGCATATAACGAGTGAAATTTATCACCTGCATTTACGAGTTTGTCATGTTTATGGAGTGGACGTTTACGCTCAATAATATCATCTAGAGATTCTAGCTCAGACTTATTAAGACTGACTGGTAAACATAAATGGCTGAAGCTACAACTTTGGCAATGAATAGATAGCTCTGAATTTTTTGACATGGAAAATTTACTTAGATTTGACTAAAGTAGATCACTTTATACTCTGAAATAACTGAAAGGTCAAAAATATTGCATAACAAATAATACTAAACGCTATGATTCGTCTTGTTTTAATACTTTGGAATAAAGGTAATAGAAAACTAGCGCCGAAACTACTTGCTATCAGTGTAGGCAACGTACCTAAACCAAAAAAGAGCATAAATAATCCACCTTGGACAGTATTACCGCTTGCTAACGACCAAGTTAACGCTGAATATACGAGTCCACATGGCAACCAGCCCCAAATAACGCCGTATAAGATAGTATGATATGGACTTTTAAACGGAATAAGTTTTTTCCCATAAGGCGCAATCTTCTTCCAGATAATCCCGCCTGCTTTTTCTAATACAATTAACCCCTTGTAAACATCGCTGATATATAGCGCTAGTAATAAAAGAAATACGATGCTAAATGCTTGTAATACCGTGATTCCAATAACAAGTGAGCTAGAGAATATACTACCTAAAAAACCTGTAATCATACCTGCAATGGTATAACTGCTAATTCTACCCACGTTGTAGCATAAAACATAGGGCGTAAGGGATACGTCTTTAGGTACCGCAAATGTAAATGCGCCTGCAATAGAACCACACATACCAATGCAATGAACCCCTCCAGCCAATCCAATCATAAATGCAGTGATTAAATTAAAATCAAGCATCGATGGTGTCTTTATTGAAGTGTTGAGTATTCATATGAAGTAATAGTAATTTTTTTGCTAGGAAAGTGTGTAAAAGAAAATATATTATTCGTTAGTGTTATCACGCGGCTTTGAATTTATTTTAGAAGGACTATTTGTTATATCGTCCCCTCGACCGCTTTGTTCCTTTTCTTGATTCTTACCTGCCTCCTTCTTCAAGTCATCATCAAACAATATGCTATAACCTTGACGCTCTAAATCATCAAACTGATTTGATTTAACCGCCCAAAAAAATACACCAATTGCTATAGCAACAATAATGATTGCAAGTGGTATTAATACAAAGATGATACTCATTTAATTTCACTCATTTATAATAACCAGTGTTTTTCCATTATATACACCATTAGCGCATCAATCTTGTTGAATTGTAGACTACCACAATAGAACTCAAAGACATACCTAACGCCGCTTGCCAGGGAGTAAGTAGTCCACTTACAGCAAAAGGCAAGACCAAAAGATTATACCCAAGCGCCCAGCCTATATTTTGTTGGATTTTACTTTTTGTCCTTTTGGCCATGGTTATCACTTCTACCACTGAGTTCAATTTAGGATTAAGTAACACAATGTCAGCGGCATTTTTCGCCAAATCAGATGCATTACCAACCGCTATTGACACGTCGGCAGCAGCGAGTACCGGCGCATCATTAATACCATCGCCAAGCATAACAACTTGTTTATTATCTGCTTGAAGTGTTTTTATATAATCTAGCTTTGCTTCAGGTGTACTATCGCCAATAGCATTTTCTATCTGTAAAGATTCTGCAATAACATCTACATTTATTTGTGTATCACCGCTTAAAACCGTCAGGTCGCGCCCAGATAACTGCGAGATTATAGAACTTGCATCTTCATGTATTGTGTCTGTAAGCCAAAATGCGGCAAGTGCATTACTGTCTTGTGATAACAATACGTTAGCGCCTTGCATTTCAAGATTAACAAGTTTCAAGCTTTCATCTGATAAATTATCTTGAATATATTTTTGAGAACCCATTCGATAATTTGTGTAATTGACCACTGCGCTAACGCCTTTACCTATATCAACTTTAAAATCAGTCAGTTTAAAAGTCATATTAAAATCTTGGAAAGATAATGACTCTAAGGCTTGCTCAAACGCCTTGGCAATAGGGTGTTCAGAACGAGACTCAATAGCGCTAGCTAACCCTAAAACAAAATGTTCAATCTCTTCTTTGGACATATTCTGATCTGCAAATGCATCATAATGGATAGCCTGTTTCTTTATTGAAAACTTACCTTGCGTTAATGTGCCTGTTTTATCAAATATGATATCAGTGGTTTGGGTTAGTTGCTCGAGCGCATCCGCTCTTTTTAATAATATGCCCAACTGATTTAATTTTGCCATGGCGCATGTTAACGCTGAAGGTGTGGCTAAACCTAGCGCACAAGGGCAGGTAGCAACTAACACTGAAATAGTAATCCAAAACGCATGAGGATCATCTTGCATCGTCCAATATGTAAAGGTAGCGGCAGATATAGCTAGAACTGCCACAACAAAATATCTTGATAATTTATCTGCGGTTGTGGCTATTTGCGGTTTATTTGCCATTGCGGTTTCTTGTAACCGCAGAATCTGATTCATCATGGCATATTTAACCGACGCAGTTACTTTCATCGTAATCATGCCTTGCTGATTTAATGATCCTGCATACACACGTTGACCAGTCCCTTTAAGTACAGGTTCGAACTCTCCAGTTAACATAGACTCATCAAGCGTAGTGGTGCCCTCTGTTATAATGCCGTCAACAGGTACCGTTTCACCAACCTTTACAATAACTACATCATCTTTTACTAATTGTTTTGCTAAAACTGATACAACACCTTCTGCAGTGCTTTTGTTTGCAGTCACTGGAATGAGTTTAAGCATATTGGATGAAATAAGCGTCGCGTTGTGTCTTGACCTGTGTTCAAGAAACCGACTAATAAGAAGAAAGAATATGAACATGCAGATGGATTCAAAATACACTTCACCTGAGCTTTTATTGACCGCTAATACACCAGCAATATACGTAGCTAAAATAGCAATGGTAACGGGTACATCCATATTAACCGTGCGAGCCATCATTGCTTTGAACGCGCTTAAGTAAAAAATACTACCTGAATATAAAACAACGGGAGTGGTTAATAAAAGACTCACAGCATTAAAATAATTTACCGCATCATCATCAATATTACCTAGAATGTCGAAGTACTGTCCCATAGCTAACATCATGACTTGCATAGTCATTATCCCAGCTAGGCCTAATTTTTTAAGGTAACTCTTTTGCTCTTTTTTATATGATGCTTCATGTGCATCACTTTGAAAGGGTAGGGACTCATAGCCTATTGATTTTAATCTAGATAATATGCCAGATAGCTTGATTTCACTGTCGTCCCAATTGATCAGCGCTCGTCTTGCAGAAACATTTACCGAAACTTGTTTCAACCCCTTTAGTTTGGCAAGCTGCTTTTCAATTAACCAACCACAAGCAGCACAAGTTATACCTTCAACAGTCAGTTGAATAGACTTGTGCTTCCCCTCATCAAATACGAACTCTTCTTGTAATTCAGGCTCGTCGTATACAGAAAGCTGAGTCATTGTATTGTCTAAAGCCGCATCACCTCTAGCGGCAGGCTCAGTTCTAAACTCATAATAGTTTTCTAGCCCATTATCAACTATGGCTTGGCTAACCGCTTCACAACCAGGACAGCACATATAATGCTTTACTGACTTAATAACAACAGGAAACGCTTCACCTTCTAAATTAGGTAAACCACAATGAAAACAATGCCCTTTAGGAATGATTAGACTCATTTAATACTCAAATACTTTTTGATATTAGTAGGTAGTTAAGCTTGCCAAGACAGCTTATGGATTAAATTCAAATGCTTCTCGCTGTGGTAAATTTACCCTCTGCTGCACCTTCCAACGCTCGTCTAGTGGCGTTAAACGTAATCGCCACTTTCCTTGAATGGGGTATTCTTCATTATTTCTGTAAATACCAGAAGCATCTCGCGTTAATAAAACACTGAAATCTTTTGCTTCAAGTGTTACATGAAAAAAGTCTAATTTTAATGCTTCACCTGATTCGGGCGCACCATTTAAAAATTCTAATTCAATGTTACCGGGTAAAATGTTTAGTTTGGTTTCAATGCCTAGCGCTTGCGCCGCTTCAATTTTATCTAGTCTCGCATTGATAGATTTCCCCTCTTTATAATAGTCATCAACCACTAAACTATTGGTACCATCTGTAGCCAGACGAATAACTTGGGAGCCGACTATAACTGATGACAAAGGAATGGCTATCAAAAACCAAGGCCAAAACTGTTTATACCAAGGTTTTACTGTAGATTCTTGCATGTTACCTCTTTAAGAGAACTAATTATGTTGTGTCACTCAATGAATATATTATATTGATTAGACGCTATAATACACTTGATTTTAAAAAGGTTTTTGATTTAGAACATAAATTGTATACCTTCTTGTCACACGCTACTTTGCATATCATCATTATAAATAATTGACAGTAAATAGGAATAAACAAAAGGGCACTTTATCATGATTAAAAAGACAAAATTAGGTGAGGCGTATTGAGTTCATTACACTTTACAAATCGTGGAATTAAAGCTAATTCATTTTGTATAATATGAGCAAATAAAAAAGCCTCGAAAAACGAGGCTTTTGGATTTATTTAGCAATACAAAATTAATTGCTTAAGAAACTATTGCGATAAACTGAACACATAGGCCGCGACCACATGTACCTTGTTCTCGCCAAGCGTTTCGTTAAAAGCAGGCATTACACCGTTACGACCATAATTTAAGGTTTCAGTAACTGCACGCTCGCTACCACCATATAACCAAATATTATCTGTAAGGTTAGGCGCACCAATCATTTGATTACCCTTTCCATCCATGCCGTGACAAGCCGCACAAGCCATGAATCGAGCTTTACCAGCTGTAGAAAGTGCCGAGTCTACTTCTCTACCGCTAAGGCTTAGGGTATAAGCAACCACCTCTTTTATACCTTGCTCACCAAATGGTGCTAACCAGCCAGGCATTGCACCTATACGACCATTAATCAAGGTTTCTTTGATTTTTGCACCGCTACCACCGTATAACCAATCGTTATCGGTAAGGTTAGGGAAACCACCGCGTTGACCGCGAGCGTCTGAACCATGGCATTGAGCACAATTTTGTAAGAATAAACGTTTTCCTACATTTACCGCTTCTTCGTTCAATGCTAATTCCTCAACGGGTGTCTTAGCATATTCCTCAAAAATTGGGTCAAATTTTTCTTGGGCAAGTCTAATAGAGTTAGCAAATTCATTTAAATTACCTTCTGCTATATCTTTTGCCAACTCGGCCTCATATTCAGCTACAGAACGCACGTCTTGGTTTGAACTTTCCCAACCAAGTAGTCCTTTATAACTTCCTAAACCAGGGTAGGCGATTAAATATAATACGCCCCATACCATTGTGATGTAGAACATATTCGTCCACCACTTTGGAAGCTGATTGTTTATTTCCACGATACCATCAAACTCGTGATCTAACTTTTCACCCTCAGGCACACCAGTTTTATTGGCTAGTGTCCACCTTAGTAGCCACCAACAACCAGCAATAGTGCCTAGAGTAATTACACTAATCCATATTGTCCAAAACATAGTCATGAGATTATGACTCCTGATCTTTTTTACTTAACTTATTGTCATTGTTTTTGTCATCTTCAAAAATGACATTGGCAGCATCGTCAAACTTAGCTTTATTTTTGCTATGAAATGCCCACCATACCGCGCCTATAAAAGCGACAAATACTATGACAGTGAATATACTTCCTACAATACCTTGGTCCATACCTACAACCGTTACTGTAAGTACGTGCCGAGCGTCTGAAGATATGCAATCAAGGCTTCCATTTCGGTTTTGCCTTGCACAGCTTCTTTCGCACCAGCAATGTCTTCTTCGGTATAAGGAACACCTAGCATTTTGTTAACTTCTAAACGTCTAGCAATAGTTTCGCCAGTTAATACGTTCTCTGCTAACCATGGATAACCAGGCATATTCGACTCAGGTACTACGTTACGAGGATTAATTAAATGAACTCTATGCCATTCATCAGAATATCTTCCACCCACTCTTGCTAAGTCAGGACCTGTTCTTTTTGAACCCCATAAAAATGGACGTTCCCAAACTGATTCACCCGCAACCGAATAATGGCCATAACGTTCTGTTTCAGATCTAAATGGACGAATCATTTGACTGTGACAACCAACACATCCTTCACGAATATAGATGTCACGGCCTTCCATTTGTAATGCGGTATAAGGCTTTAATCCTTTAACCGGCTCCAATACTTGTTGTTGAAACATTAATGGTAGTATTTGCGCCATGGCACCAAAACTTATGGCTATTAAAACGCATATAGTTAAGAGGCCAACATTTTTTTCAAATAACTCATGTGGATTCTTCATTGGGCAGCTCCTAGTGCAGCGTTAGTATCTGCAGAATTATCTTCCTGAGTTTTTGGTGCAGCGATAGTTTTATAACAGTTATAAGCCATAATAAGCATACCGGCCACTACAAATACTCCACCAATAAAGCGTACAACATAGAAAGGTTTAGATGCTTCAAGTGACTCTACAAAAGAGTAGGTAAGTGTTCCATCAGCATTAACTGCGCGCCACATCATGCCTTGCAATACACCAGACATCCACATTGCAACGATATAAAGTACAACGCCAATTGTCGCTAACCAAAAATGCACATTAATAAGCTTAGTACTATACATTTTAGGTTGGCCAAAAAGGATAGGCACTAAATGGTAAATAGAACCGATTGATACCATGGCAACCCAACCTAAAGCACCAGAGTGCACGTGACCAACAGTCCAATCCGTATAATGCGATAGTGCATTAACGGTTTTAATTGCCATCATTGGACCTTCGAAGGTAGACATACCGTAAAAGGATAATGAAACAATTAAGAAACGTAATACAGGATCAGTTCTTAGTTTATGCCATGCACCTGACAAGGTCATAATACCGTTAATCATACCACCCCAAGACGGGACAAATAAGATAACTGACATAACCATACCCAACGACTGAGTCCAATCAGGTAAAGCAGTATAATGAAGATGGTGAGGACCAGCCCATATGTATAACGAAACTAATGCCCAGAAGTGAACAATAGATAAACGGTATGAATATACTGGACGACCAGCTTGCTTAGGAACAAAATAATACATCATGCCTAAGAAACCAGCCGTTAGGAAGAATCCTACCGCGTTATGCCCATACCACCACTGCATCATTGCATCTACCGCACCCGCATAGATAGAATAGGATTTAGTAAAAGTTACTGGAATAGCCATACTGTTACCTATATGCAATACAGCTACGGTTAGCATGAAAGCGCCTAAGAACCAGTTAGCAACATAAATATGCGATGTTCTTCTAATTATTAATGTGCCAAAGAAGTTGATTATGTAAGCCACCCAAACAAGCGTGATTAAAATATCAATTGGCCATTCTAATTCAGCATATTCTTTACTTGCTGTAATACCTAAAGGCAGTGTTATAGCAGCCGAGAGAATAACAGCTTGCCAACCCCAGAAAGTAAAAGCTGCTAACTTGTCGCTGAATAAGCGAACTTGGCAAGTACGTTGAACTATGTAGTAACTAGTTGCAAATAATGCACAACCACCAAATGCAAAAATTACCGCATTGGTGTGTAAAGGACGAAGACGAGAGTAGGTTAACCATGGAAGGTCGAAGTTAAGAGCAGGCGCAAATAATTGTGCTGCGATTAATACTCCAACTGTCATTCCAACGATGCCCCATACAACCGTCATGATTGTAAACTGCCTAACTACTTTATAATTGTAATCAGGTTGAACTTGGCTTGTTTGACTCATTTTTAAACTTCCGCGTCGAGAAATAATTTAAACCCTAACTCGTGTTGATTTACTAACTTTTTTATCGTCCTAGTTGAGTGGGGCGAAGAAGATCAGTAAACTCGGCACTTGTCGAAAGGGGATATTAATGTTTTTAAATACAAAAAGATACACAACTAGCCTATCGTTTGATCTTAGTCAATAAAGGAAACTGTACAGTTAAATAATTGTGAATAAATCAACCAAAAACTCTGTAACTTTAGTCTTAATTTGTTTACTTTCTGTACTGACAGCAGTCATTTACACAGAAAATGTTAATGAACCGTTAAATAGAGGCTATGAATGCCGATTAAGTGATCAGAGGTGTTCATTTGACGGAGATTTAGGCAGTTTAAGAGTGACTTTTGAACAGCCACCAGAAATTGAAGAAGAACTAATAATCGACTTTTATTTTTCCGCCAATATTCTGTTAAAAAGAGCTTGGGTGGAAGGTGATAATATGTACATGGGAAAAACCCCCGTAGTACCTGAAAACTCAACTGATGAAGCTTTAAAATTAAACTCAATTGATGCATTAAATAGCTTTAAAGGAATCATTTTCTTAGGCAGTTGTACAGAGCCATTGATGAAGTGGAATTTATTTGTCGAAATGGAGAATTCAACCACGAAAGAGAAAAGAATATATCGAATTTCGTTTGACACTAATTCCATGTGAAAAATAGAACATTTAACAAACTAAATGGTATGAAAACTACTCAGCATTGTTAACAAATTGAAAATTTTCACATCACAAAGCTTGAATAATAAGATGTACATAAAACCAACGAGTTTCGTTCTTTCCAACATAATATCAGTTGTAATTGCTCGGGCGAAGAGAAAAGTAAATAGAGGGTTGATTTTACAAATGCGAAAAATTAAGCTATTGATAAATAAAATAAATATTTTAATTTTACTGAAAAGCAAGCAGCCAATATTGTGTTAATAACAGATTACATTGGCTGATATATACTTTGGTCTCAAACGCTAATTAAAGTTGTGATTGTAAGTAGTTTTGCAAGCCAATTCGCTTTATTAAGCCTAATTGTTGCTCTAACCAATGAGCATGATCCATCTCAGTATCGTCTAACAATACCAACAACATGTCTCGAGACACATAATCATGTTCTGTTTCGCATATTGCTATAACTTCTTTTAGCTTTGCTGCAACTTCGTATTCTACACGTAAATCACTTTCTAACATTTCAGGTACTTCCGCACCAATTTTCAAACCAGTACGGGTTTGCATGTCAGGCGTACCGCCAAGAAATAACATACGCTCTATAAGCTTTGTAGCATGGCCTCTTTCATCATCAAACTCATGATCAATACGCTCATAAAGCTTATTAAATCCCCAGTCTAAATACATTTGAGAATGTATGAAATACTGATCCATCGCTGCCAGTTCGTAGCCAAGCAACTCATTTAAACCATTAATTACTTTTTGATTACCTTGCATAACACTATGCCTCTTTTAAATTTGGTTTTAACTTTATGGTGTAACCACTCAATTTTGACACCGTTAAAGCTAATGGAACTATTCTTTATCTATTTTTGACTGCAAGTAGTTTTCTATACCTAGTTTTTCTACTTGATACAATTGGGTATCAAGCCAGTCTAAATACTCTTCCTCTTCATCTAAAATTTTAGATAATATGTCACGACTTACGTAGTCTTGTTCTTGTTCACATAAAGCTACGGCCGCTTTTAGTTTTGGAATTTGTTCGTTTTCAAATTTCATGTCGCAATTAAGCGATTCTTCGGTATCTTCACCAATATATAACTTTCCTAACATTTGCAGATTGGGTAAGCCCTCTAGAAATAAAATTCGTTCTATCAATCGATCTGCTTGTTTCATATCTTTGATAGATTTTTTGTAAGCGGCTGCATCTAAACCGAGCAACCCCCAATTTTTATGCATGCGAGCATGCAAAAAGTATTGATTAATTGAAGTAAGCTCGATAGTGAGGATTTCATTTAAAGTTTTTATTACTGAACTGGAGCCTTTCATAACACTTGACCTATTTATAAACCACAATCGAAGTCTAACACAAAGGTATTAGAGTGCAAAACAATTATCAAAAAAGCATAATAAAATCATATAGATAAAAAGGTTAATCATTCTCATTTAGACTAGCAGTATGATTGAGGTGAATGAAATATGGGCAGCAACTAAACTATGGCAAAACATGAAATTGTTTCATGTTACAAATAAATTGGAATATAAAGTGGTTCACTAATATAAAATGAAGACATGCATAATTAGAGGGTAAGTTTATGCATTTTTTTGTCTCATATCATCTAATAATCGAATACTTTCTTCAGCAAATCCTAAGCCTGCATCAGTGAAAAAGTTGAATACGTGATCAACACCATTTTTTAACAAGGGCTCAACTTCATCTTGATATCTGGCTATCGCCACTATTTGGCCCGTATAATTTATTTGCCTGAGCATACCCGTAATATTCGAAGAGTCGTCTATAGCGGGCAGGGCTAACAGCACTAACTTTACATTTGATAAGTCGAGGTTTTCCCACATATCTATATTTTCGCCGTCTCCAGCAATCACATTTTTGTTAACCTTGGAAAGCTGTTTTACTTTTTCACTATCTGCATCCATCCCCCAAACTTGTTCACCTAAATCTCTAGTTAGGGCTTTGAAGGCACCTTTACCAACACGTCCCATACCTATCACTAATACTTCCGCATCGCTCATACACGGATATTGGTCTTCAACAAGTGCTATCTTGGCTTCATATTTTCTTAACTTGTTCTTAACCTTGGCATAATATTGATGAGAATGCTTATACAATAAACTAGAAAGAACAAAAGAAAATGAAACGCTCATTGCAATAATTACTAGCCAGTCTGCGTCTAACATTCCCGCCCCAACGGCTACAGCAATAACAATTAAGCCAAATTCGCTATAATTAGAAAGCACTAGACTGGCTAGATATGACGTTCTTGCGCGTAGCTTGAAGTACGCAAATAAGGTAAAAAACATAAAGTATTTTATGGGTAACAATACAATGCTGAAAGCTAACGCGATTAATGCCATTTCAATAGTGGGAAGGGCAGTTAAACCAATGGTTAAGAAAAAGCCAATTAAGAACAAATCTTTAAAACTGAGTAGCGATTTTGCAAGCTCAGTAGATTTACTACTCTGAGCAAGTAAAATCCCAATAATGAGTGCACCTAAATCGCCTTTAACACCCACTAACTCAAATAAGTAATAACCGCCAAGTGCAAAAACTAAACCGCTTAAAGGCAACAACTCTCCATGTCCGGCTTCTTCAAGCAATCGTCGCAAAACGGGGGTTAATGGAATAAGTAAAAATAAACCTAAAGCATAAATTGAAGGAATTTTCCCGGTAGCCGCCACTAGGAATAACACGGCAAAAATATCCTGCATTATTAAAATGCCAATGGCAATTTTCCCATGCCTTGTTTTTGTTTCTCCCGATTCTTCTAATATTTTTACAACGCATACTGTTGAACTAAAACTTAATGCAAATCCTATAAGGGCAGCCTGTGCAAATGTTAAGTCAGTAAAGTAGGGCACTGATAAAGCAACAAGACCTAACACAACAATACTGACTAAACCTATCCAAACAACTGAGTGACTAACACTCGTTAACCATATTTCGGTTTTCGCCAAGTCTTTAATATTTAGCTTTAATCCTATAACAAATAGCATAATAGTAATGCCTAAATTAGCTATTGTGTTTAGGTTCTCATCTGCGGTAAATCCAAGTATGTTTAAAACGAAGCCGGCTATTAAAAAACCAATAAGCGCAGGCATATTGAAGATTTTGCAGGCAAATCCAAAAATGAAGGCAACAAGTAATAATCCAAAATCCATGATTGTGAAATGCTCTTTTGTTTTAACTTAGGGGATGTAGTAATGCTATTGAAAATAGATTTTAA
Source organism: Glaciecola sp. UBA1851 (assembly GCA_002338515.1). Classification (GTDB taxonomy): domain Bacteria; phylum Pseudomonadota; class Gammaproteobacteria; order Enterobacterales; family Alteromonadaceae; genus Glaciecola. The sequence goes on from DDIL01000065.1 coordinate 33,743, forward strand.
CTTTTCTCATTACAAACTATCTAAAAAATCTAGTTTATATAGTTATATGTTTGCTTTGGGCATTCTACCATCGGCATGTGTCCAATATCTTTTAATACTAAAGCTTTTTTATCAAGTAATTGTTCCCAAGCTTCAGCTTCCGATAAAGGCAGTAAACCATCGAACTCTCCCCATATTAACTGTACTTCCATATCATTTAGTTGAAATGGATCAACAAAGAACTCGTCAATATTAAAGAAATCAATAAACATATGCTTTAACTGCTCTCTGAGTGCTAAATACTTTTCTTCCGCTATATAAGACAGTACTGCAGGGGGTACAAATGGGGGGCTATGCATAGAAAGTTTGAAAAACTCAAAAACACTTGCGCTACTATTATGTTCAAAGGGTATTTTGCCTTCTTCAGCTAACACTTTCGCAAAATTTGTACTTGCTCCTGCTGGATCAAGAAGTGATATTTTACTGATAGTATAATTTGGTTTAGATGCACAAGAGACGTAATTCTGAGCTAATATTGCACTTATCATACCCCCCATAGAGTTCCCAACTATAATGACTTCACCTTTAATGTTGAGGTCACTTATAAGCGCTTCTATATGTGTAGCCTGTTTAAACGCCGAATAATTGTTTTCAGAAAAATACGGCATTTCACCATGTCCAAGTAAATCAGGAATAATCAGGTTGTAATCATCTTTTGCATATTTGGCAAATTTTAGCCAAATGTCTTTATCAGCGCTAAAACCATGCAGTAACAACATAGTAGGTTTGGTTTTATTAGCATTTGAATAATAAATATATGTATTGTCACCTTGCTGATGCCTAAACAAATGCAAACTAGCTAGTTTTCGTTCTATTCGAGAATTGATCAAATATATATATTCACCCACTTTAGGATTGCGAGAAAAAAACAAGCACCAACATAGACCAATAATAATTATTATATAAATCATGATATTCCTATCTATTAAAGATGTGATGTTTGAAGTTAAAGCGCTTGCACATGCGTCTAAACACAAAACTAAAACCTGGGAACATAGCAATTACTTTACCTTGTGCATTTTGATACCAACTTGTACAGCCACCATATGACCAAATCGTTCTTTCCATTTCTGTATGTATCATTTGCGTATAGTTGTCTTCCGCTATTTCTGTCGGCTCTAAAGAAACAAGACACTTCGATTTAATAACGTCTAAACACTTCGCTATGTATTTCATTTGAGACTCTATCACAAATATAGCACTAGTGTGACCAATCCCAGTATTTGGTCCAGTTACCACAAAAAAATTAGGGAAATTAGGCACACTCGTACCTAAATAAGCGCGTGGATAGTCATGCCATTGCTCATGCAATTTAACACCTTTATTCCCAATAACTGGGTAAGAAACCATAGATTCTTGAGCATTATAACCTGTTGCAAAAACCACTATATCGGCTGTTATTTTTTCATTATTTGTGGTTTTTATACCGTCCTCTAAAAATTCTAATATTGCGTCAGATTTATCGTGAAACGTGCAATTAGATGCTTGTAATGCGGGGTAGTAGGTATTTGAAATTAATATGCGTTTACACCCAATTATAAAGTCAGGCGTTAGCTTTTCTCTGAAATCATCATCCCTAATTTGTTTTTTAAGATGAGCCATGGCTGGGCGCTCTCCTGCAAGCTTTAACAGAGATTCACTATACTTAAAAGCGATTACGCGTAACTCTAGCGACCAATAAATAAAAAACCTGATAACATTATAAATAGGTTTAAAAGCCAACATTTTTCTTAATGACTTCGGTATTGACCAATCTAGTCTTGGCAATATCCAATGCGGTGTTCGTTGAAATACGTGTAAATGTTTAACCTTATTGATAATGGCGGGAATAATTTGCACCGCACTCGCGCCACTACCTATCACAGCTACTGTTTTATTCTTGAATGCTGAAACATCGAGTAATTCTTTCGGCCAGTCATTACAATGAAATGCTTTTCCTTTAAACGAGTCTAGGTTTTTAAAATTAGGAACAACAGGCGTACTTAACGGACCCGTTGCATTAATTAGCACTTTCGTTTTAATTATTTCATTGCTATGCAGGCGAACTTGCCAATGGTCTTGCTGCCATAAGGCCTCTTTAACATTAGCGTTTAACTTTACATGTTTGTTGAGATGGTGTTGGTTAAATAGGCGGGTGGTGTAATCGGCTATTTCTTCTTGTTTTGCAAAAAGATGGGACCAAGGGTATGGGTGCCCAGACAAACTATATAACGGTGATTGCACATCAACAGCCGCACCCGGGTATCTATTTTGAAGCCAAGTTCCACCAACAAAGCTTCGTCTTTCAAGCATGGCAAAATTATGT
>DDIL01000199.1 GCA_002338515.1 Glaciecola sp. UBA1851
AGTGGTTTAAACTAAAACGAGACCCCAAAGTGATTGATGCAGTCATTATGTATGCTCAACGCGGACATGGTAAACGTTCAAGCTATTATTCTGATTATACATTTGGATGCTGGCAAGATGGTCAACTTCTGCCTGTTGGCAAAGCTTATTCGGGGTTTACTGATGATGAACTCAAAAAGCTCGATAATTGGGTAAGACGCAACACCGTTGGAAGGTTTGGACCAGTTAAGGAAGTAAAAAAGGAGCTTGTTTTTGAACTAGCTTTTGATTCTGTTGCACAATCTAATAGGCATAAGTCTAAAATTGCATTACGTTTTCCAAGAGTAAATAGAATTAGGTGGGATAAACCAGCTATTGAAGCTGACCAATTATCAACCCTTGTGGATATGATTGAATCGCACAATTGAGTTTTTAATTGAAAACATTTGTAGCAGCTAAAAAGATAAATATAATCTAAGCAATTGCTAGGTTTCAATAAACTTTAATAAATCATTTAAAGGCAATGGCCTTGACCAGTAATAACCTTGTCCGGTATCCACACCTAAATCTCTCAATAAATTACCGGTATCTAAATCTTCAACACCTTCGGCTACCACTTTTAATTCAAATGCATTGGCAATTTGTATAATGGACTTACATATATGTAAGTTGTTTGTATTAGTTGTTATATCTTGCACAAAAGCCCTATCTATTTTAAGAGTTTGAGCATTAAATCGACTAATATAGGCTAAATTTGAATACCCTGAACCAAAGTCATCTATTGAAAACGTTACCCCTAAATTAGTAATAGTATTAATTTGCTCTTCAACTTTGTGTGCTTTGTTAAACTCCATAGATTCTGTTAGTTCAAGCTCTAGCAAATAGGCAGGTAGTTGTATTTTTTCCAGTGTTTTTGAAATAAACTGAGGCAAACTTCCCGATGAAAACTGGACAGGAGAAAGATTCACCGCAACGGGTATAACCTGGCTAAGACCACGATTCCACAAACGGCAATCGGTACAAGCTTGCTCTATGATCCAATCACCAATTGTATTAATAAATCCTGTTGTTTCAGCAATACCAATAAATAAGTCGGGCGGCACAATCACACCGTTTCTCCGCCACCTTATTAATGCTTCAACACCATTTATTTTTTGCGTTTTTAAATCAATTTTTGGCTGATAGTGTAGTTCAAACTCCTTCTTTTCAATCGCATTTTTTAACCCTTCAGTAATACTCAAAGTGGTTAATAGCCTTTCTTCCATTGCGACTTCATAAACAGCAATAGCCTGCTTAGCCATTGTGGTATTTAATGCAATTACCGCCTTTTTTCTTAAACTAGCATAATTTCTTCCATCAAAAGGCGCTTGTGCTAGGCCACCACTAAAATTCAAATTAGTAGAGCCTATGGCTAATTTAACAGGCCTGATCATGAGGTTGTTAATTGACACTATAATTGGCTTAATATCATCAGATTCTTCTACATCTACTAAAATAATTAAGTCTCTGTCAGAAACGTGATATGTATCTAATAATGAGTTTTTTTGGATTTTTTTAGATAAATTATTAATTAACTCCTTTGCTTGCTCTTCTCCTTGAGTTGAAGCAATGTTATCAAAATTATCTATTCTTAAATAAATTAGCGCGGGCGTTGCACCTTTATTCTTCAGCATCCTTTCTAGCATTTCTTGACAAGCTAAACCATTTGGAATGCCAGAATTTTGGTTGACCTTTTTTAATTGGTTTGATTGGGTAATTTGAATTGCGAGTCTATTAGCCCTAGCAAATATATTGAATCTTCTGGCCTTATTAGAGGCAGACAATAAATCTAAAGAAAACGCATATAAGAGGAAAAAGATAGCCTGATTATTTGCTTTGCTCCAACCTTGATTGGCTATCACTATATCAAAAGTGGTGAAGCCAGTTATCGCGCTATAATTTAGAAAATAAATTGAGGCGAGCATGTAACATAGCAAAGTAATCATTAATGCTCGACCACTATACATGCTAGCGATTAATAAAATGCCGCAATATGCGAGTAAAATAGGGTCCATCACACCAGATTTACGCCATGCAACGTAAGACACAATAATTGCTAAATACCAACAAAGAGTAACCAATACAATTGGGCTGTTATCACTTGTAGTTAACCATCGAAGTAAGCACAAAATACCAATAGATATACTCATTGTATAAACTAGAGTTTGTTCTGACAGCACTAAGGCATTAACAAGGTATACAAGCACAAATAATAAAGAAATTGAAATCAAAGCCTTTACTGAGCGATCGAGTAGTTTATATTCTTGGAGTGATTGCCTATACATAATTGTTAAGCTTTAACCTGCAAATTTTACAATAGACAGAGTGTTAGACCTCTCATTCAAAGGGATTGCCTGTAGTGCTCCTTCTGCCATTTGTATGAGTTCGCTACTGTTGTCGCCTTGGCTCGGATATAAGGCAACGCCAATAGATGCAGATACATCTAAATGACCTTCGTAACCGTTTAGGGTTAAAGGTTGGCAAATTACTCGGTTTATATCCTCAATAATTGCATCCACATTTCTTTCATTAACTTGAGCCAGAATTAATACAAACTCGTCACTGCCCCATCTGCATATCACATCATCTTGTCTAATGCGTGTTTTACAGCGTGCAACCACCGCTTTTAATAATTGGTCGCCGTTTACTACACCGTACTTTTCATTTACTGTTTTAAATCCATTTATATCTATAAATATGACTGCATAATTGGTGTACACATGATTCATTAGTTCTATTTTGGCAGACAAACCGCTTCGGCTTAATGCGTTTGTTAGCGGATCTTTTTCTAAAGAATTTGATAAGTCTTCTAGTTTCTGTTTTTTATTTGAAATATCGTGTAATGATATTTCCATATAGTCTTTAAATTCATCTGTTCGAATGACCGTAGCAATAACTTGATACCATCTCGCTTTATCTGCTTTATTGTTTAATTTTAATTTGCACTCACCTGAAGCAGTATTAGTTAATGAAAGCTGTTTTCTAAAGCTTTCTTCAATATTCGAAGCGTCTTCAAATAACTCACTTAAAAATGACCCTAAATTTTTCTGCATTTTTATAGAAGTCTGTTCTAGCAACATTGAAAAGGCATTATTTGATAAAACTAAATTGCCTTGAGAATCGGTCAATACTATTGGATTATTGGCGTTATCAAATACTAGTCTAAACCGCTGCTCTAATATCTCTATTTCTTTTCTGTACTTTTGTTCATCGTTTAGCGATGACTCAGTTTTTATCAATAATGAATTAACGTCTTTTACTAAACTACCTAGCTCACCCCGCTTATGAAACGCAGGATGTTTTATTCTAGCGGTTGATGGCGGTGTAATTTTACTTAGTTGATTAGAAATAAAGGTTAGTGGTTTTGACACTAGGAAAAACACATTGAGTATGGATACAACAGTAATAATTAACGCTTGAATCAATAAAGCCTGAGTATTGTATGAGGCATTATCTTGTGCTCGGTTGGTAATAAAAGAAGTATCACTCACTATCAACAATTCACCTACTTCCGTATCGCTAAAAGGTGATTTAATAGCAAACTTGTAAATATCGCCTTGTTCCACAAAGTTTGTGTTTTTTATTGCCATTTCTTTTGTTGTTAATTTGGCACCTAACACTACTCCATTTACTGCTAAACCATTTACCACTTCATTAGCTAGTTCAGTATCATTCAAATACGCCGCTATTGACGATGTTGAGGCAACCGTTTCATGCAACATGCCTATTTCAACTTCGGCGCGCTCAAAACTTGCGTTGTAAACAACCCGATAAAATAATTCAGAAGCAATAAAACCAACGGCTACGGCTGTAAATAGAATGGATAAGGTTAACTTACCGAGTAAACCGTCTTTATTGAGTAATTTCATAAATCACTTTCACGTCGTCGGTTACTTGGCTTAATGGGATATAGCTAATGCGATCCGTAGATGAAATAAGGCTGGTAATTACTACCTCGCTACTTTCTAATTTCTCAGGCCGTTTATAGTCTCTACCAGTAAACTTCAATCTTGCCCAGTAAGAGTTAACTTGTGGTACTGTTTTGTTAATAATTTGCTTATAAAAAGTCTCGATATAAATTTCATTATCTATGGGTAAAATTGGTGTAGATTCATCAGATGAACGGTATCTTCCCATATATATGCCGATTAATTGATCATGTGTTAGTTCATTTAATTGACTATCTGAATTGGTTACAATTACTAAGGGATCGTTGCTGATATCAACCTTTGCTTGCAGGCTACCAATCGATAACAAACAACTGATTATGAGTAGAATTAAATTCGAATATTTCATTAGTATGCAAAGCTCATATTAAGAAATAAGGTTTGCACCCATTCTGGCTCTGATATCCCTTGAGGCTCTGACCTCACCCAAAGTGTATCCCCCTCGGGCTCCACTCTAGATGCATCTAATTGTATTTTGAATGCAATATTTTCATTGAAGTTGTAACGCGTTCCAATTGAGTAAGTTTGCTGATTTGGAGCAAAAGAATTCAAGCCATTATTCAACGACGCTTCTACCAAGGGTAATAATGCAACTACTTCTGGAGGCCATGCCTCAACTGGCGCAGTCAGATTCTCTTGTATACTTGCATTAAATGTAGGGGAGTTAGCAAAAGCGAATCCAAGAAAATGTTGGAAAGCTGACTGTTGATAAAGTAGTGATATATAGCCATTATTTATGCCGCGAAAAATAGGACTATCTTCACCAAATATTCTGGCTAACTCACCGTATACCGTTATCGCGCCCCAATCATATCGACCACCAACGGATAAATACTCAGCCCCAATTTTATTAGTTGAAAGACTGTCAGAGAATGTATTAGCCATTGTCCAAATACCGTTTAAACTGTCGATACCTTGGCGTAATGCCTCCAAAGGCTCTTCTAGCCCTTCAAGACTTGTATTCGAATAACGAATACCAACAGACCAGTTGAAATCGCTGAGCTCTGCGCTTGCATTAATAAAGCGGCGCATTTCAATTACAGAGCTATCGTTAAGCGGGTATTCAACTTTCCCGAAAGTGAGTTTGGCTCTGAAATCGCCTATTGGCAGCATATCTCTATATATGAAATCTGCACCATCAATATGCCTAGGAGGTAACATCCCATAAACTTCTTGAGGGAGTTTTGCCCAAGAGTAGGCAAAGTCAACATCTCGGTATTCGGTTAATAAAAATAGGTCAAACGGGGTGCGTCCAATACGGATAGAGAATTGGTTATTTATTTTGTATCGTAAAAAGGCAATGTTTAATATTTCGTCAAAGGTATCGTTGTTATCACCGCGATACAAACCTTGTACAAAGAAATCTAAATCATCTGAAAGTTGATATTCTAATTGTGCGCCAAATTTGCTTTGTTTAGAAAAATCAAACTCACCGTCAAAAACAGCATCAAACGCATCAATTTCCCCTCGGTATCCAAGTTTTTCAGATGATGAAGTAACCACACCCAAATTACCAAAAAAACCAAACGTGTACTTTTTTTCGGAAGCAACAACTGATTGCAATAAAGCAATCAAACATACAATACAGGAAACAAAAGAACGCATTAAAACCGCCGTGCAAAAATATTCGACTTTTAGCTTATCGGCTTTCGTCTACTTTTCGCAATAACAGAATAGCCATTCAAGTATCTGGAAAAATACGTTCGTATCCGCTTAAATAATTTGAATTTCGTAAACCTCCTAATACGTCTGTAAGTATTTACTAACCAAAAATTAGTTAAATCAAGCTTTTACAGAAGGCCTTTTCTTCATTTCCTCATACCAAGCTTGTAAGTGGTGGTGTTCGTCAGCAATTCGAATATCCACTACTCGACCAAAATCGATAGCGCATAAAGCGGTTATGTCTGCAATACTGAAATTCTTGCCTGCCATAAAGTCGTTTGTGGCTAAATGTTTATCTAGCAAACGTAAATATTTTCTAGCATTAATTCCTGCTTCTTTTCCAAATTCAGGAACTGGCGTCATTCTGTCTTTAAAATGGCCTGTAGTATGCTGAAAACACATGCCTACTTGGTAAAATAAACACATCTCAATTTGACGCTGCCACATAGCAATGGTCGCTTTCTCAAGGGCGGTTGTTCCCATTAAAGGTGGCTCGGGTTGTAACGTTTCAAAATACAAGCAGATTGCATCGCTTTCGCTGATGCATGTTCCATCATCTAATTCCAAAATTGGAATTTTACCAATGGGGTTTTTTTCGCGCATTTGCGGTAACAAGTTTTCGCCTGTAGTTAGGTCAACTTGCACATATTCCATATCAATCCCTTTTTCAGCAAGGAATATTCGAACTCTTCTTGGGGTAGGTGCTGTTTTAGTATCATAAATTTTCATTCTGTTACCTGTTTTTATTATTTTAATAAGAAATATTAGTTACGTTTTATGCTCAAGAAAGTAATTAAACACACTTTAAAACTTCAGTATGTACTGCTGAAACATATATTATGGGATAGTTTAATTAGTCTCTGATACTGCCTAGTCGCTCATAAATTTGCACATAATTCACACCTAAACTTCGACTGGTTCGCCATTTTTTAGTTATTAAATTAAAGGCCATACCAATTTCAGTTACCAACTTCATTCTAGCAATTGAAGCCATACTATTGAGTTCGAATGGCGTAACAAACAAGTGCCAACTATGTGTGCCTCTTGGGAGATAACGCATAATATATTCTGCGCCTATTATCCCAACCAAAAATGATTTAATTGTGCGATTCAATGTAGCCATAATCACACATCCCCCAATTTTACAAAGCTTACTACATTGCCCTACTAATTCTTTTTGATTAGGTACGTGTTCTATCACTTCTGCATTTATCACAACATCAAAAGGCTGTTCGTTCGATTCAACAAAGTGTTGGGCATGGGTGTGAATATACTCTATTTGTAAATTAGATTTTATAGCATGACGTTTTGCTACTTCTATACTCATCTCACTTACATCAATTCCGGTAACCGTTGCACCTCCTTTTGCTAAGGCTTCGCATACTAGTCCACCACCACACCCTACATCTAAAATCCGTAACCCCGTTAATGGTTGTATTTTATTTATATCTAGGTCGTAAAATTGACATATTTGCTCAACAAAATATTCAACCCGAGCTCGGTTAAATTCTAGCGCGGTTTTATATTGCCCATTTGGATCCCACCAACTTTCAGCTAATTTATCAAACTTAGCGATTTCTTCAGGGCTAAAATTACCATCGGGATTTTCGGAATCATTGTTGACTGTGCTTAGCTTACTTTTATCTAACATTTTAAAATTACATAACCTTTGTTTAATGAGTGATACAACCTTTGCTTTTTAAAGTACGTACTTATCAAGTAAAGTAATTAATAATTAGCATACTCTAGGAGAAAGAATGGCTAATCAGATGAATGTACTAGGTACTCGTTTACAACTATGTTGTGGTAATACGGGTTATACCCGCGAAGGGTTTTGTTATGTTCCCGAATCTGATTTTGGTAACCATAGTGTATGTGCCATTATGACGAATGAATTCCTTCAATTTTCAAAGGCACAAGGCAATGATTTGATCACGCCCAACCCAATGTACCAGTTCAAAGGGCTTAAAGAAGGTGACAAATGGTGCTTGTGCGCCATTCGCTGGCATCATGCTGTAGGGGCAGGAGTTGCGCCACCTGTTGTGCTAGAAGCGACCAATAAAAAAGCGCTAACGGTGGTCTCACTAGACATACTCAAAGCACATGAATACAAAACTAAATGATTAGTTATTTTGGTCTTGTGCTTTTTGCCATTCTTCATATTGTTTCTTAGCTAAGGCATCTATTTTGTCTTTGTTTTCAGCTACCCACCATTGCTCTATTATTCGAACATTTCGTTGGTTAGCTTTGAAGAATAAATCAATAATATCCCCAACTATTGGAAAAAAGCCTAAGCCATAATCTATCAAAGAGTTGATTAGCATCTTCTTTTGCAAAGGCTTAGGTACATTCATTTTGTTACCTAAATAAAGAATTCTTAGAGATGCCATGAGCATAATGGTATCACCAATACCTGGGATTAAGCCAACCAGTGAATCTAAACCTACTCTGAAATTTATAAAGGGCAACTTTACCGCTGTATCTAGCAAATTAGCTAAAGACTGTGCTTTTAAGAGCTCATCAGGTGCTCTGAAGTTTTCATGTACTTCAACGGTTTCATTTGGAATATATTGGCTTACTTCATCAGTTGTATTTTCTTTTACAAGCTCAGATTTATTGTGTGACGACTGCATGTCTTCATCGTGGATACTTTTCAATTTATCAGAAATGTCTTTGTCACTACCTTGATTCATTTTTCTGCACCTAAACTTTTGGCCCTTTCAGCTCGCATATTAAATTCATCTTCATGGTAGCTTTGCTTCCAGCCATGCATATGTGATTCTAATAAACCAAATAGCATATTTAAATGACTGTTGGTGGAATTGAGAGACTCAATATATTCATAGTTTTGACCACCATTTTCCATAAAGTACTCACGGTTTTCTTCACCAATTTCTTCAATCGTTTCCAAACAATCTGACGAAAAGCCCGGACAGATTACCTGTAATGACTTCACACCCTGAGCAGGCAAGCCTTTCAATGTCTCATCGGTATACGGCTTTAACCATTCCTCTCGTCCAAATCTAGACTGAAACGTTGTCATATATGCATCAGATTCTAAACCAAGCTTTTCAGCTACTAACCTTGTTGTTTTATGGCATTGACAATGATAAGGGTCACCATTAGTTAAGTACCGTTTAGGAATACCATGATAAGAAAACACTAACTTGTCTGCTTTGCCATGTTTATCCCAATGCGCTTGAATACTACTGGCAATACAATCGATATAAGGTTGGTAGTCAACATATTGGTTAACAAAGCGTAATTCAGGCAGCCATCTGCGTGATAAAAAGTCTTTAGCAATGGCATCGAAAGTAGAGCCTGTTGTAGAAGCACAGTATTGAGGATATAACGGCAATACCACTATTTTACGCGCACCCTGATTAAGCAATCGATCAATGGCTGATTCCACACTTGGTTGTCCATATCTCATAGCATAATCAACAATAACTTGATCGCCCCAAGCTTCTTTAAAGCGTTCAGCTAAGCCTTTAGCTTGATTTTTTGTATGTACCAATAAAGGCGAGCCTTCATCACTCCACACAGTTGAATAAGCCTCTGCAGAGCGTTTAGGACGTATGTTTAAAATAATACCATTTAATACAAACCACCAAATTAGCTTAGGTACTTCTACCACTCTAGGGTCAGATAAAAACTGCTTTAAGTACGGTTTAAGTGCTTGTTTAGTAGGGGCTTGTGGCGTGCCTAAATTAGTAATTAACACGCCTACTTTATCGGCTTGATTATGGGTAAATGAGCCTTGTGATGAATATTTCATAAGATGAGTGTAATGTCGTAATGATTAATAAATTAAGAATACGGCTACGAACAGCATTTGGACTTTGAATTTATTTTCAAATAGCCATTGCTATTCCCTAACTAGGGAACAGCAGGATAATAAGTGGGTGCACCAGGGCCTACCGGCAAGCCTAACGCAAATACCCATATATAGAACAATAGTGTCCAACCAACTACAAACACCATAGAATAAGGTAGCATAGTGGCAATGAGTGTGCCTATACCAAGGTCTTTTTTGTACCTCACCCCTATTGCCAGTATTAATCCAAAATAACTCATCATGGGCGTAATAACATTAGTTACTGAGTCGCCAATTCTATACGCTGCTTGAATGACTTCAGGTGAGTAACCAACTAGCATAAGCATTGGAACAAATATTGGCGCGGTAATAGCCCATTGTGCGGAAGCACTGCCTAAAGATAAATTAACCACACCGCACATCAGTATAAACAACACGAACACTTCGGGCCCATCGAAACCTGTAGCCTGCAAAAACGCAGCGCCTTTTACTGCTAAAACTGTACCTAAGTTAGTCCACTTAAAAAATGCAACAAATTGCGCTGCAAAAAATACTAGCACTATGTATAAGCCCATAGAACTCATTGATTTCGCCATGGCATCAATCACGTCTCTATCGTTTTTCATTGTTCCAGCTACTTTGCCATAAACAAATCCTGGGATAGCAAAGGTAATGAATATATAAACCACAATGCCTTTTAAAAATGGAGAGCCTTTAATTAATCCTGTTTCAGGATCTCGAAGCACGCCATTTTCAGGTACTACAGTTAACGCAAGCAAAAATAGCAAACCAAGAAAGGTTACACCTGCCCATTTCATGGCCTTTATTTCAAGTGCAGTAGGCTTTTCAATTTCTTGCTTACCCAAATCTATGGTTGCGTCATTTGGATTATATTTACCTAATCGGGGCTCAACTATTTTTTCTGTAACAAAAGCGCCCATGGCGGCAACTAAGAAGGTACTGGCAATCATAAAGAACCAATTTACTTCAGCACTTACCGTATAATCAGGATCGATGATATGAGCAGAGGTTTCAGTAAAACCAGCAAGCAATGGGTCAACCGTACCAATAAATAAATTGGCACTATACCCAGCTGAAACGCCTGCAAAAGCTGCAGCTAAGCCTGCCAAGGGGTGCCTACCCAACGAGTGGAAAATCATGGCCGCCAGCGGTATCATAACTACATACCCTAGCTCAGATGCTGTATTTGAAATAACCCCAGCAAACACTATTACAATAGTCACCATTCTAGGAGATGCATTCATAACCATTGAACGCATAATTGTACTTAACAACCCTGA
>DDIL01000015.1:0-170 GCA_002338515.1 Glaciecola sp. UBA1851
ATTAGTAATAATTACTTACTCTCACTATTTGAAACATTCGTGAATTTTTAATGATTAAAGATGGCCGCTTGCGAACAATACTATTCGTTTAAACGATAAACTCAATGCCAGTCATTGCCGCGAAAGCGGTAACCTTCCAATACAACGAGTCATTGCCGCGAACGCGGTAA